>JBLNDG010000208.1:0-6643 GCA_050261415.1 Caulobacteraceae bacterium
TCATAGAAAGCTTATTTTACAGACTTTTCTTCACACTCTCCAGCTAGTCGACCAAAGCAGCCTGGCAGAGTGATGTTACCACTCCTTTTTCCACATTTCGCGGTAACAGATCGTTTCAAAACCGATAGCAGTATAAAATTCAAGCACGCCGCCGAAGCAATATGCTGCACCGAGCGCCTTTGTTTTCTTCATTCCGGCTGTAAGAGCGATTGTGGCAAGTCCCATCCTTCGGTACCCGGGAACAGTCGCAAGAGGCTCAAGATAAGCGTATTTGTTTTTCTCATCAAACCACATCCCGGCAAAACATGCATAATCGCCATTCGGGGCCTTAATTACGGTTGTCAGATCCTTTCTGAAATTTGGACCGCTTTGCATATGTATCCGGCAGTCGATATCGTCGTCGGGGTTGTCGCCATGATCAAATCCTTTCCAAAGACATTCATGAATTTTCTTGTAATCATTTTCATCTTCCAAAGAAATTATCGAATAACCTTCAGGAAGCTCAACGTCGATAAATGGCTTATCATACGAAAATATCCGCACCGGTTCGCCATATACTTTTTTGTAGCCATTTCGTGACAATAATTCAGTTTTATCGGTTTCCTTATCAGTCACCCAAACAGAAAGAACATGCTTGTCGTTATTCACAATAGACAGCTCTTTTTCCGCATATGCAAGCATTTCAGGCAAAAGAAATGTATGCTCGCGGTCGGTAACAAGAAAGCATTCACCGATGTTCATTTCAAAGCATGCAATTCCGACAAGTTTGCCGTTATTCTCCCACAGTCCAAAGCGATGTGTGAGCTTGTGGTTAAAAAACGGGTGCGTATGCGCGTACTCGAAAAATTGCGGCAAAAGGTAACTGTTCAAGGTATCAAGAGAATATATATCGGTAAGAAATCTGTGAACCGCGGTAAAATCCGCAAGAAGTTTATATCTCCTTCTATAAATGTTCTGTTCCATGGAAATCCCTCCGACTGCATGTTAAGTTAAAGGAGAACGCATCCTACATTTGGATACTCATCCGACTCACATGCTAAATTATTGATTTTACTCACATGTATAACCTGGCTTTTTATACAGATACTTTTCATTCGGAACAATATCCGCATCCCAGACCTTTTCTTTCCATTCTTCCTTCGGAATGTCCTTAATAGCAACAGATACGCTTGATACACTGCATCCAAGGATATCAGCTATATCTTCCGCAATTTTATCGGCACACTTTTTCTTCTGTTCATCTGTTCTTCCAGGAAAACATTTAATTACTACATGCGGCATACTAACACCCCCGATTAGCCTTCAATGATCTTCACATAGAATTCCCTGTTTCTGGGTCCATCAAATTCGCAAAAATAGATTCCCTGCCATGTGCCCAGCAAAAGCTTTCCGTCCTGGATCAGCACGGTGCAGGAGGAGCCCATGAGAGAAGCCTTTATATGAGCGTGGGAATTCCCTTCAAAGTGCATGTATTCTCCACGTACAGGACATGTTTTGTCCAGTACGGAAATCATGTCCCGCACAACATCCGGGTCAGCACTTTCGTTTATTGTGACCCCGGCTGTAGTATGAGGCACATATATAACTGCGATGCCGTCCCGTACATTGCTGCTTTTGACCTCGTCGGCAACCTTGTTGGTTATATCGATGAACTGTTGCATTTTTGTGGTTTGTATTCTGTGGCGCAAAGCGCGGTCCTCCTTTTGTACATTTATCTGAAATCCCACTAAACGTATCTTTTATGTTTTATTTTTTCCATTATATCAAAAGAAAAGCCCTTATGCCATTTTCATCAAATACCGTGTTTTCTTTCAGCATCCCGGTATTCATAAGTGATGTCACACAGTCTCATATTACACCTCGATAATTAAAGGTATATGCTTGGTATAAGGCAAAAAATCGTGAAGGATTTGCGCCGTTTTAACCTTCATATAACATGTGGTTGTGCCGTCGCTGCAACCGTACCATTCTTCACGGATTACGTCTTTGTCAAAAACAATTTGGACAGCGTTATCCTTATCAAGCAATGCACTAAAAACAGTTGCCGCGCCGACTTTTGTTCCCAACATCTTTTCCATCAAATCTGCCGGCGCAAAGGATACGCGGGCCACTCCCAATGCTTTACTGAAGTCCTTTGTCTTAAAAGGCTTATCACCTGCCGTTACAAACAAATAAAACGCGGTTTGCTGCCGGTTGCAAAGAAACAGGGTCTTCACCACCTTCACGTTAAGCACCTTGTTAATCTGAATGCAATCTTCCATTGTAATCGCTTCATCCGTGTCTACACGATCAAATGGGATATGTAATTCTTGCAGCGCATGGTATGTTTTTTCTTGCAAAACCGTCTTAAACTCAGACGGTGCTGTTGTGTAAATATTGCTCACAAATAACAACGTTTTTCATCCCTTTCTCGGTTTTCGCTTGTTTTAATAACGTGACTTTCAGTCCTTGAAACATTCCGTGTCCGGTCATATAATGCAGCAATCCGTTCA
The DNA here is from genome assembly GCA_050261415.1 of Caulobacteraceae bacterium. Lineage (GTDB taxonomy): Bacteria > Bacillota > Clostridia > Lutisporales > Lutisporaceae > JBLNDG01. Next base: position 2,493 of record JBLNDG010000208.1, read on the forward strand.
GGACATGCCGCTTATAAGCGCTCCATTTAGGTGCAACCAGGTTTTTGCGGTTGCCATCCCCGGTTACTCTATGGATAACCATTTCCGGGGGCAACCTGGTTATTGCTTCTGCCACCCATTTTATATAGGTCGTTTCATCTAATAAAGGAAACGGTTTCTCCAGATATTCCTTGTACAAAAGACTATCTTTCAATATATGCAGCATTGACAGTTTGATGCCGCTTACAGGCTGGTTTGCCATATAATCAATCGTAGCCATAAAATCGTCATAAGTCTCGCCCATCAATCCAACTATCAGATGAACAATTATGGGAATAACGGCTTGGTTTAAGCGTGCAACAGCATCTTCATAAACAGGCAGGTCGTAACCCCTGTGAAAGAGGGTTGCTGTTTTTTGATGAATTGTCTGCAGCCCGAGTTCAACCCATATAGGTTTGATTTTAGACAAACGGCCAAGCTCTTTTATCATTTCATTTGGAATACAGTCCGGCCTTGTACCAATTGAAAGCCCTACAACCCTTTCGTCTGCGAGAATTTCTTCATATATGGGAACCAATATCTCCACCGGACCATAGGTGTTTGTAAAGGATTGCAAATATGCAATGTAACTGTTTGAACTGTTTTTTGATGTTACCATTTGAATGGCCGAATCAATTTTTTCACGAATACTCATAGGTCCTGCTATGGCAAAATCCCCGGAACCTCTTGCCGAACAAAAGGTGCAGCCGCCTACGCCTTTTGTGCCGTCCCTGGTCGGGCAGGTGCAGCCGATATCCAGCGAGATTTTATAGACTTTTTTGCCAAAAATCTGCCGATAATATTGGTTGGCGGAATAATACGGTTTTTGGTCAGGCCAGAGTTTCATGCTGCATCTCCTTAAGAAACCGTCCGGATAATAGTGTTTAAAAGCAGTAATCCAATTATAACATATCACCTGTGGTCAGAGAAAGAAATGGCAAAAGAATAAACAAGGCACTCTACGAATTTTTACGCAGGGTGCCCGAAATTACTCCGATAAACATAAGGGCTATTATCTGACACGTTTTACTCCCGGCACTTCATATGTGCCTTTTAATATTTTAGCAGAAGGTTGATACATTCTTAATACTAAATTGAAATCTAAATCGGGCCCTTCTTTCGGCGCCGGGAGCCAATTAGATTCATGGTTTGCCGGCGGACACTTCTGAATATAGATATCAAGTGAGCCATCTTCATTATACTCGAGCCCCGGGGTATAATCCGCAATGGCATACCGGTTAATATCATTTTTGACTAAGAAGAAATCCTTGTCATACAGTGTTACCGACCAGAAAGCTTCTACGGGGGGCAGTTGGTCTTTATCGAAATGCAAAACGTAGTTATAATTTCCATTCAACTGATTTCCCTGATTATCGGTAAAAGTTCTGGGACAAGTAGCATCTTCATCTAAATTTGCCCCAAGTCCCATATAAGCAACAAGAGCCCTTTTCAGGAACTGGTCTCCGTAAGTGCCCATGCCCGCTATTATCATCCACCCATTGTTAAATCGGGGGTTTATTACTTCCAGGCTATTTGAAATTATCACAAACGCATCTGCTGCCGCCCGATTCAGGCCCGCAACAGTGTCCGGATCCAGTTTGCCGGCATCAAAACCGTAGGTCCGGTCAATGCCGATATGCTCGAATTGTTTTTCAAAGGATTCATTACCAGCAGCAGGGTTCAGAATCATTAAATCTGTCATAGTTTTGAAGAAATCCATGGCGTTTATGTCTTCAACCTTGTTTTCCAAAAGCAATTTATTCGCGGGCTTTATTACATATGGGCTGCTTCCATCCAGAGAGGTCAGCGTTATTTGCTTTAGTATTTCCACAGCTTCTTCTTCATCATCCTTGCCTTTTGAAAGAACGCGGCCTATAAGCCATGCAGTGTTTGTGGGAGATTTAACTGCATTTAACCCTGGGGGCAAAACACCTTTCCAATCCGGCCCCACGATGGCAAACCTTCCGGCTTTCGTTCCTGTGGTGCGACGCCCTATACTGGAAAAAGTATTTGAATATGCATCCATAATTTGCACCATATAATACCTGTCATTAGTATCAGGAACATAAAGAACTACAGGATTTTGAGAAAGATCCAGCCAGGCGGAACAATAGACAGTATCAACATTGGGCGTTACTACATCCTTGAACTCCGGATTAATCGTTTTATAAAACATTACATTGTATGCAGTAAGCGCCGGCTGGATTGACGGGTTTAATATTGTTTGCAGTTGCCTTGTCCTTTCCATTAATACAAGGGGATATCCGTATATATATGCTTGTATACCTAAGCTGTACGCGTAATTTTCACGGTATGAGCCGAAAAAGCTTTCTTCCTGCATAATTAACACTCCTTAAGAGATATATATTATTATATATATGCAGGAAGGATTACTACCGTGATAACGCCTTATGAGCATGTCGCGAGTACTTTTTACTTATATCGGGGAATTTCAGCAACATTACGTTGTTCAATTATCTCTTTCATAATTTCCCCCGATAAAATAGGCTATCATTTTGTTCCACGCAAAACCATAGTTAATATCATTGGTGTCCCATTGCTTTATTCCATTGTCATACAATTCAATCCTTTTATGCAGTATCTGTTCGTGGAAACATATCAATAGGTTTTTCGATGACTTATTAGACTTTTCGAGTGTGTTCATTGCTTAATAGTATTAAATAATAGTTTCTGTTTTAATAATGCTTGTTTTAAATGAATCAATTTCCTCAATCATTCTTGAAATAGTTATGTTCTTTTCAGGCTCTTCTATTCTCATAGCATATCTTGCATAATCCAGTAAAAAGCTCTTTATTGTAGTTGCCTCTATCCCTTTGTGAGATTTAATATTTTCGTTTAGTTGCAGGGCTATCAGATCCAAATTATTGACATTTTCCTTGCCGTCGCTTAAAGCTGGCTGGATATAGTTAAATAAAATCTTCCTATACCCCATTTTATTCCAAAACCATAAATATTTAATTGCGTCTTTATTGCTGTCCGCATCTGCTTTTTCTATTTCACAAAAAATATAATCAATATTGTTCTTTTTATTATTCCTGGCATCTTTCCTTAATAATTCAATAGCTTTCTGATATAAACGAGTACCTATACCCTCTGACCGGCATTCTTTCTTTACGGCAATAAATTCTATAACGCCGCAATTCGAGCGTTCAAAATAATCACAAATCAATCCTCCAACTATAACGCCCGAACCAATGGCTAGTATAACATGATAGTTGTTTTTACCATACCAACCATTTTCCTTTTTATTTAAGTAGTCTATTATATTATCCAGACTCTCTCTTTCATCTTTTGGAAATGAATCAATATAGATACTGGCATAGTATTCACCAAGAAGCGCAACGCTGCGTTTATCCTGAATACTAACTTCCATTAAAGTCAAATCATCATATGAGTTGGAAAAAAACGCATCAAATGAACTAAAGACATCACTTTCAGAGCAACTCATATTTATGATAACATTACTTCTGTATTTTTGAGACAACTCATCATCCTGTTTTATTCTGGTTTTGTACCGGTCAAAAAACTTACTTTCAATATATGGGTTCATTGAAAGACAATAACGGTATTTTTTCTCTACATTATCAATTGAAAACATTCTGTCAAAATGTTCAAAACATTTCGTTATAAGGGAATTAATACAAGCTTCATAGCTATCCTTGTTTGCTAAATTGGCATGTTCAAAAAAAGTAATTGCTCTTGAGGGTTGAAAACAACTGTCTTCATCAGTAACAGATTCAAACATTATCCATACATAAGCCGTGCAATAATAGTTTAATGCAGCATAATTTTTCTTTATATCATATTCAATTGGCTCAAGTAAAAATCCTGTACTCTCTTTTGCAACCTTATTTATAAAATATATATTTAACGGGCTGAACTCCTCCCTATAGTAATCTATATATTTCTTTGCCTTATATAACCGGCAGGTCAATTCACACAATACTCCGTTCGAATGGTTTGTAATACTGTTCCATAAATCATTAAGCATTTCATTACTATTCAGAACCACGTGCAGAGAATTGCTTTCATCTCCAAATGCATATTGACAGAGTTTATAGTGCCCTTCCTGATGTTTCATCTGGTAACTGGGTCCCCATAACAACCAGGCA
>JBLNDG010000209.1:0-3672 GCA_050261415.1 Caulobacteraceae bacterium
AAGCAGTGTTGAATCCAGGATAAACTCTTATATAACCCTAATTAGAGACAATGCTTATGCGGAAGCGGAAAAGGCAGACAAAGCCATAAGAGCCGGGGAAACGCTTCCTGATCTTGCCGGAATTCCTATGGCCATCAAAGACAATATATGTACTGAAGGGATAGAGACAACCTGTGCTTCAAGAATGCTGAAGGGCTTTATACCCCCGTACAATGCCGAAGTATGTGACAGACTGCATGCAGCCGGTGGTATAATGGTCGGGAAATCAAACATGGATGAGTTTGCCATGGGTTCCTCGACTGAAAATTCATCAGTGAAAATTACAAGAAACCCGTGGGATATTGAAAGGGTGCCAGGAGGTTCAAGCGGGGGCTCTGCAGCTGCTGTTGCAGCCGGAGAAGCTTATTTCTCACTTGGTTCCGACACGGGTGGGTCAATCAGGCAGCCTGCAGCATTTTGTGGTGTTGTAGGTATGAAGCCAAGCTACGGCTTGGTTTCCAGATACGGGCTTATTGCTTTTGCATCCTCTTTGGATCAGATAGGTCCTTTTACAAAGGACGTTGAGGATTGTGCCCTTGTTATGAACTGTATCAGCGGCCATGACCCCAAGGACTCGACTTCCGTCAATATTCCCAAATATGACTATAAGAAAGCCCTTGTAAATGATGTAAAGGGTTTTAGTATAGGTATACCAAAGGAATACTTCGGAGAAGGCATAGACAGTGAAGTAAAAAAGCTGGTGCTTGATGCTGTTAAGGTTCTGGAAGGCCTGGGCGCACATGTGGAAGAGATGTCACTGACCTATTCGCAATATGCTTTGCCGGTTTATTATATTATTGCATCTGCTGAGGCAAGTGCCAATCTTGCAAGGTATGACGGAGTGCGATATGGATACAGGTCAGATAATTATAAGGATTTGATCGACTTATACATAAAAACAAGGAGCGAAGGCTTCGGAGCTGAGGTAAAAAGAAGGATAATGCTTGGTACATATGCACTGAGCTCTGGTTATTATGATGCTTATTACAAAAAAGCGCTGCAGGTAAGAACGCTAATAAAGCGGGATTTTGATAAGGCCTTTGAAAAATATGATGTTATAATATCGCCGACTTCGCCTGCAACTGCATTCAAGATAGGTGAAAAGACAGATGAGCCGCTTTCAATGTACCTGTCCGATATATGTACGGTGCCGGTCAATATTGCCGGTGCTGCAGCAATTTCCATACCCTGCGGAATGAAAGATGGGCTTCCTGTGGGCATGCAGATTATTGGGAAACCGATGTGTGAAGGGACTGTATTGCAAGTAGCATATACTTATGAAAAGAATACCTGTTTTTCGGAGAATAGGCCTGTTTTGCATACGAGGTGAAACGATGAAATACGAAACCGTAATTGGTCTTGAAGTCCATGCAGAGCTTTTGACCGGTACAAAAATATTCTGCGGCTGTAAAAATGAATTCGGGGGAGAAGTAAATACCCACTGCTGCCCTGTTTGTCTCGGACTTCCCGGAGTGCTTCCGGTGCTGAATAAAAAGGTGGTTGAGTTTGCTGTTAAAGTGGGACTTGCTACAAACTGCGAGATAAGTGGATTCAGCAAAATGGACAGGAAGAACTATTTTTACCCGGATCTGCCGAAGGCATATCAGATTTCCCAGTATGATTTGCCGTTATGCAGGAACGGCTATATAGAAGTTGAAGTGAACGGCCGGCCGAAGAGGATAAGAATTGCGAGAATACATATAGAAGAGGATGCAGGCAAGCTGCTCCATGCAGAAAACGGGGGCAACTATTCTCTGATAGATTACAACAGAGCCGGAGTACCCTTGATAGAAGTTGTGTCAGAGCCGGATATTGGGACTCCTGAGGAAGGCAGACTGTATCTTGAAAAGCTCAAGAGCATACTGGAGTATCTGGAGGTATCGGACTGCAAGATGCAGGAAGGCTCATTAAGATGTGATGCCAATATATCCCTGAGACCATTAGGTGAAAGCAAATTCGGGGCTAAAGCTGAGATTAAAAACATGAATTCAATGAAAGCACTGCAAAAAGCCTTGGAATATGAGGAGAAAAGACAGTCAGAGCTGTTGGATAAAGGCGGGAAGGTTGGTCAGGAGACCAGAAGATGGGACGATATTAAGGAGATTACGGTTTCAATGAGAAGTAAGGAACTTGCTCATGATTACAGGTATTTTCCGGAACCGGACCTTGTACCCATCATCGTTGACAATAGATGGGTCAATGAAATCAGAACTACCATACCGGAGCTTCCTGAGGAGAAAGAGGCAAGATTTATCAAGGAATACAGGCTTCCTGCATATGATGCGAAGTTGCTTACCTCATCAAGAGCTCTTGCGGGATTTTTTGAAGAATGCACAAAGGAGTACAGCAACCCCAAAGCAGTGAGCAATTGGATAATGGGAGAATTGCTGAGAATACTCAATGATAGAGGGCAGAGCATAGAGAATGTCAAGTTTACACCTTTGAATCTTGCCGAACTGTTAAAATTGGTAGAAAAATCGACAATTAGCGGCACTGCTGCCAAAAAAGTTTTTGAAGCCATGTTTGACAGCGGAAAGGACCCAAAGGCTCTCGTAAGGGAATTGGGGCTGGAGCAAATAAGCGATGAGAATGCAATTATGGAAATTGTCAGAAAAGTAATAGGGGATAATCCTAAGTCTGTGGAGGATTATAGAGCAGGAAAGGACAAGGCGGTTGGCTTCCTGGTAGGGCAGGCGATGAAAGCTTCAAATGGGAAGGGCAACCCTCGGATTATCAACAAGCTGCTTATGGAACAGCTGTCAAAGCTATAAAAAAAATGCACTGTGGTGTATGTCAGCACCTCATTCATTTTCTTTTTTTAATATATTCGAAATATTTATTCATGGTAAGTTCATAAAAAATACAATGAAAGTTCACAAAAAATTCACAAATCTTTGTTATATTTTATTCTAGAAGCATGTCGAAACGGTTAAACCAGCTAGTCGAATAATCTTTATTAAAAGCACATTTATTGAAAATCACAGCTCTTTTGGCAGACCTGAATTATTTACACCAAGCTTTATAGATTGCCGTAAGAGTAAGTTTAACATTAGATTACCATAGAATTTTAAACCTTACTAATTTTTTGTAACCGTTTAGGCTGTAACTGTTGAAAATAGTCAAAAATGTTGTGCTCCTTGACATCTGAATATAGTTCTGAATTTTTTGTATATTAATTTCTTGAAAAATCATTTTAATTAATGTAATATAATACTATACTTAGTAGGGCTCATCAGTATAGAAAGATATTACATATTCAAAGGATTAATAATTTTTTGGTGGCACTAGAATAATATATCATACACATCAAATATTAAATCATTTCCTATACAAATAAGCTTATTAAGTATATTAAGTCAGAAGGCGATAAGTTCATATATACGCCTAAAGTAAAAAAAGGGGGATGAATTAATGAAAAAGTCACTAGTATTGGTACTTGCAATGCTGTTGATTTTGAGCGTAGCTTTAACAGCTTGCGGGCCAAAGTCACCTGCAACTCCAGCAGCTCCAACAGAGCAGCCGAAGGATGTACAGGAACTCACAGTTAACCTGTTCCAGGAAAACAGCACAATGGACTGGCAGGGAATGTCATCAACCGGTGAAATCCAGATATACAACTGGGTTATGGAAGGT
>JBLNDG010000210.1:0-7053 GCA_050261415.1 Caulobacteraceae bacterium
TCTCTCGGCTGGCTCATTTGATTGAAGAGTTTAGATTTCCCGATTTTCCGCACGGTCATCGACTTACCCCGCCGCTAATGTGCTTTACTTGTGCAATTTCGGCCTGTTAATCCGTCTATGGTCTTCTCAGTTCGCATCAGCACTCCCGGGGAAGGACTTACACCTTCGAGAATTTAGCAACATTTCCAGACTCTCGAATCGTCTTATCGCAATATCGTATTCGCTATCCTTATCACGTTGAAAAGAGGAAGCCTCTTGACTTCCTCTGATGCGACTGCCTGTCGCACAAAAAGCAGCTGCTATATAAATAGCAGCTGCCAAAATACATTTATTTATACTGTAAAAGCAGCTATTGCCTGCTCCAGCTTGCGAGAAAGTGCTACAAGATTTTCTGTTGCAGAAATAATTTCTTCGATAGATGCTGTCTGCTCCTCTGAAGATGCTGTGACTTCTTCAGTGCTTGCAGCATTCTCCTCAGCAATACATGCAATATCATTTATAACCTCTGTTACTGAATCCGCGTCCTGTTTCAACGCCACCGCAACCTTTGCAGTTTCCTGCATCTTGCCGTTAACCAGGCTTACAGATTCCTTGATTCCGTCAAAAGCTTTTATGGTATCGTCCATAGCGCTTTCCTGGTTTTTCACAATTGTGTTTGCAGTACCCATTTCAGTTACGGATTTGGCAACGCCAGCCTGAATATCCTTAATAATCGAGCCTATTTCGTGAGTTGCCTGACTGGACTGTTCAGCCAGCTTCCTTACCTCGTCAGCAACAACGGCAAACCCCTTTCCCATTTCTCCGGCTCTTGCCGCTTCTATAGCTGCATTCAAGGCCAACAGGTTTGTCTGTTCTGCAATCTCGTTGATTACTTGTATTATCTGTCCAATCTTTCGTGACTTCTCAGACAGATCTGAAATCGTTTCGTTTATGCTTGCATAGGATTGCTTGGTTTCATCTACCTTTGCCTTCTGATAAGCTACTGCTTCCGAGCCTGTCTCAATAATCTGCATAGCATTTACAGTCAAGTCTCCGGATTCAGTTGTATTGTCTACTACATATTTCAATCTCTCAACAATTTCAACAACCGCATTGCTCCCATTCTGTGCATTCTGGGCCTGGTCTCCTGCACCCTTTGCAATATCCGATATAGTTTCCGCCACAGATTCTGAAGCTCTTCCAACTTCACTTACAGCTTTCGTTACCTGTTCCGATGAGGTTGCTACGGTCTCGCCGAGCTCCTTTACGCCGACAACCACAGCCCTGATTTTACCCATCAGGTTATTAAAGCTCTCAATCAACTGTCCCAACTCATCCTTGCTATGTACTGTGCCTTGAACAGTGAGGTCTCCGCTTTCCGCTTTGGCTATTAGTGACTTCATCTGACTGATAAAGTTGGATATACTCTTATATGTACTGATTATTAAGAAAGTAAAGAACAGGGTTAATAAAATGCTTACAGACATTATTGCACCAAGCCCCTGCAATACGCTTTGGGCATCCCGGCCGGCCTGCTTAATAAGGCCTTTTGCTACACTGTCTGCTTCTTCTTCTATACTTGCAACCAGTTTATCCATATCCTCCATTGGTATTTTATCCACATCCCTTATCAATATATCCACTGCTTTATAGCTTTCAGAATTAGCCGGGTCATAGCTCTGAATAGCCGTAGTATAACGGCTTTGCAGGTGCTGATGTGAAGCTAATGCATTTTCCGCCAATGCTGAAGCATTCATATTCATCTTTTTTAAATCCGCAGCCAACTGTGTGAGCTGATCATCTACAGCCTTACCCTCGTCATTGAATGCTTTCAGATTTTGGTCGTAAAGACTGGGGGAGGTGCCCCTAAGCAATATTCCTTCAACTGCCTGTATCTGATTTTTATAATGTATCTGTGCATCCTTGACATCATTTATGAGGTTCATATACATCTGAGCCGTTTCCAGTCTGTCATTGGCTTTTGTATTTATTCTGTTCAATGAAAGCCATGAAAAACTTCCGAGTGTCAGGATAATGATTATAACGACTATTACCAAAACAAACAGTCTTCTTCCTATACTCTGACCACCCTTTGCTTTTACTCTAACTTTTGCTTTAGGTTCTTTGACCTTTTTAGGCTCCTTAGGTTGTTTCATCTGCTTCGGTTTCTTGAACAAAGCCAATCCCTCCTTTTAAAAAAATATTACATAATATAGTATATCTAATACAGAGGAACTTTTCTACAACTTTCTACTAATATTTACACATTTTTATAAATTTTTATAAATAAGTATTTGTTAACATAAAAAAGGCTTCTATTGAAGCATTATACTGCAAAAATTGCATGTTCCTTTGCCAATATTATAAAAAAAGGTTCAGTTTAAGCGAATGCATTATATATTCCTGCTCAGGCAACAAAATATTACCCCTTTTCCAAATAACATATTTATACCATTAAATTCGCTATAAATATGAACTGTTACCGATTTATTCGTATGCTATATCATCAGGCATTGCTCGGATGCACTGTCCGACACTTATTATCAATAAGATAATTTTAATACAAGCACTCGAATACATATACTTTTACCTACTAGCAGAATAAAATAGATATAGAGAAGCAGTAATATTATCGGCATACCGCATGACCTAAACAATTTCATGCAGTATACGTGAATTAAACAATACTATATGGGAAGGGATAGAATGAATAATAATGTAGAAAAGGAAAAATTTGATTTGGAATTAATCCAGAAAGACAGAATAGGCAATATACTTTTTATTATTGGTATACTCTTTGCCTGGAGCGCATTGGATAAACTGCAACAATCAATTACCGGGAAACAGACGCAGCAGTCACTGGATAATGCAGCATCCACTCCCCCGGAAAACCCGGCAAAAGCACTTGCCTTGTCAAATTGGATCTACCTTATTGCCGGTTTGATCTTTCTCACTACTGCATATGTTAGACTTAAGGAAGATATAGCCGTCATGTCGGAAAGCCCCTCTCCATCAAGTAAAAAACTGGTTACCGGACATAAAATAGTTACAATAGGCAATTTTTTTAAGACTATAGGCTATACAACAGCTGCTATAGGAAATGAAGTCATCGCCGCCAGTTCCTAGTACTTAGGTTCCAAGTACGACGTTTAACCGGTTATCCGCTTGCGTCCTCATCTTTACATATTATTTCTTTTATCGAACTTTTTGTCATGCTTCAGAACAGGAAAAAACGAGGGGGGAGCCCCATCGTTTTTTTAGCTTGCCTCTCTATACAGCTTTTTAATCACAGCCTTATTCTCCTTCAAGCTGCTTTTTACATCAATTATCCTCTGGTTCCTGGAGCCCCTGTAGGTCAGGCTCAAATCCTTGAGTTCCTCAATATAGGGTCCGTCAATCAGCGTATCAATGAGCTTCAAAAGTTTTATTCGGCTTTCATTTTTACTTTCAAGCAGCTGTTCATACGTGTATCCGGTATAGCATACTATATCAATGTTTGCTTCTTTAAGCTTTTCTGCTATTGCAATGAAGGGCTCCGCCTGAAGAAAAGGCTCGCCTCCCGAGAATGTAACCCCGTCTATGTATTTGCTGTTTCTTATATCTTCAAGAATGTTTTGAATATCTACCGTATAACCCCCGCATAAATCATGAGTATCAGGGTTATGACAGCCTTTGCAACCATGGGTGCAGCCCTGGGCAAATATTACATATCTGAAACCGGGGCCGTCAACCACGCTCTCTTTTACAATACCGGCTAATCTCAGTTCCATATTGATGCCTCCAATATATTTCGCACTAAATCCCAAAATAGTTCAATAGTGTGAAACGTTTTCATTTGTTTATATCGGCCACTTATACCGAATGCTTTACTCTGTCTGCCAGTTCAGCCTGTTTAGCATCATTGAACCTGTCTATTGTTGACAAATAGCCGGTTATTCTTCTGATTCGCCTGATATCTTCACTTCCACATACTGTACATTCGTTGTCTATTATACCTGAAGCACCGCAGCTTCTGCATTCATCTATTGGGAAGTTTATGCCTGCATAGCCTATGTCGCATTTTGCCATATGCCGTAACATTTTTTCAAAGGCCTGAATGTTATTTTTGGGTGAAGAAGGCAATTCTATATAAGATATATGCCCTGCTGCACAAAGCTTGTGGAAGGGTCCCTCCTTCTCCATCTTTTCAAACGCACTGATTTCATAGTTCACAGGGATATGGAAGGAGTTTGTATAATATGCTTTATCGGTAACTCCCTTGATAACTCCAAATTCCTTTCTATCCTTCTCGATAAACCTTCCGCTTGTTCCCTCAGCAGGGGTTGCATAAGCCACAAAGTTTAGGTCATATTGTTCCGAGTAATAATCTGCAGCTTTTTTTATACCTTCAATAATCTGATAGCCCAGCTTCCATGCTTCCTCATCCTCGCCGTGGTGCTTCCCTGTAAGTACTATCAACGCTTCAGCAAGCCCGATAAAACCTATTGCCAAAGTACCGTTTTTTATTGCTTCTCTGATTTCATCATAGTAACCCAGCTTTTCCGAGCCCATATACAGCTTCTGTCCCATAAGGAAAGGCAAATCCTTTACCTTAAGGCTGGCAATTACATTAAACCTGTGAATAAGCTGTCTGCTGCACAAATCCAAAATGTTATTAAGCTCAACAAAAAATGCATCTACATCCCTTGTTCTTAACGCTATTTTGGGAAGGTTTATTGTTACAGGAGCTATATTACCCCTGGCAGCAGACTTTTCTGCACCGTGCCTGTTAGCGATAACCCTTGTACGGCAGCCCATGTAAGCGACCTCTTCTCCATACTTCTTGTTAAAGCTGGCATCCATAAAGCTGAAGGTAGGGTTCATCCTTCTGGAAGATACATCCATAGCCAACTGGAACAAATCATAATTAGGGTCTTCCGGGTTCATGTTTATACCTTCCTTCAACCTGAAAACCAGGTTGGGGAATATCGGGCTTTCGCCTTTTCCCAATCCCTTGTCAAAAGCCTTCAACATTGCTTCGCTTACTTTCCTGCCTTCGGGAGTTATATCGGTACCCAGGTTTATACTGCTGAAGGGTACCTGTGCTCCCGCCCTGCTGTGCATTGTATTCAAATTGTATACCAGGCCTTCCATTGCCTGGAATATCTCATCCTCTGTCGTGTCCGGGCATAGTTTTCTTATTACCTCCCCAATGCTCCTATCGAAGTGTGGGAAGCTCTGTCCGCCGAACATATCATTTTGGTTGCTCTGGAGTATTATAGCAGCCTGTGCTGTTGCCGAGGAAATTCTTTTAGGAGGCCTTATGTACCCGTAGCCTGTATTGAAGCCATTGAGCAAAATACTTGTTAAATCTATCTGAAGGCAATTCAAAGTTTTGCCGTAATAGTCCAAATCATGTATGTGTATGTCACCATTTATGTGAGCCCTACTCATTTCTTCCGGTATGACATTGTTAAGATAATAATGCTTGCTGGCCGCCGAAGCTATCTGAAGCATCTTAGCAGAAGGCGAATTGCCTACATTGGCATTCTCCCTACTGGTCTCCACCAGTATGTCCTTCACAATATCCATCAGTTCACTTTTTGTTTCTCTGATTCTTGTTCTCTTTGATCTGTACAATATGTATGTTTTCGCAGTCTTGGCATGTCCAGTCTCAATCAGTACTTTTTCAACTGCGTCCTGAACCGTCTCTACATCGGGGATCTCATCCTTGATATGCTTATAGAGATAGGAAATTACTCTTTCTGTAAGGTTTTCTGCAGTTTCATAATCTTCTCCGCCCACCTGTCGTGCTGCTTTGAATATGGCACTTGTAATTTTCTCCTTAGTAAAGTCAACTACTCTACCATCCCTTTTTCTAATCTTGGTGAACATTTAATTTCCCCCTATCTTTCGTTTATTAATTTAGTGAGCTCCTCCAGAAATGTATTTATATCCTTAAACTGTCTGTATACCGAGGCAAATCTTACATATGCCACATCGTCAATCTTTTTGAGTCTGTTCATAACCATTTCACCTATGCTCTTGCTGTTTATCTCCTTCTCCATCGAGTTGTACAATTCTTTCTCCACGTCATCCACCAGTGCTTCTATTTGTGCAATGGAAATAGGCCTTTTTTCACAAGCTCGCAGTAACCCGTTCATAATTTTGCTTCTCTGGTATACCTCCCTGCTGCCGTCCTTTTTTACAATTATGAGTGGCATCTCTTCAATTTTCTCATATGTTGTAAACCGTTTGCCGCATTGCTCACATTCTCTTCTTCTTCTTATCGCCGCCTCCTCATCCGTTGGTCTGGAGTCAACCACCTTACTTTCGCTGTAACCACAATAGGGACATTTCAATACAATCTCCCCCTCTCGGCATCTAATCTTATTGTAATTGAATAACATGTCGTAAAAACAGGGTTTATAATACTATTTGTATGAGACCTAATACCTATTTTTCAACAATATATTGTGCTCTCTTATATTTTAATATACACAATGTTGTAAATCACTTCTATGATTTTTCATAATATTGGTATTACGTATGTTTTCCTCCTCCAATCTTTTCTTATCTCTTTTTGTCACATATTTAAACTTTTTGCTAATTGAATCAATACCCGCCACTATCTACAAGAATGACATCCACTCCTATCTTTTTTATATTGTCCCAGTTAATGACTATATCATTATCTTTGCTGAAAATACCAAGCAGTTTTCCGGTTCCAGGTATTACAATAGCGTCAATATGACCCTTTTCCATGTCAATTTCCACATCATAAACAACCCCTAACCTCCTCCCCTCATTGACATTGATTACTTCTTTCTGTTTGATTTCAGATATCTTGACCATTGAAACCCCTCCTATTTATAATATTTGGTAACTATATATTTCGCACTATTCATAGATTGCGACATAAGGAACGGGTAACACTGAATACACGGAAGCCCACTGAAGATACGGCGGGGAAAAAATATGAGTTACTGTGTAATTCCGCAGGAATTCCGTGAAAAATCCGTGTGTTCCGTGGTTTTCATTTCTTAACCTTTAAGGAATATCCTGGCTTCGAAGCCCATCCCTGAAATCCTATTG
>JBLNDG010000211.1:0-15338 GCA_050261415.1 Caulobacteraceae bacterium
ATCCTGAAACCTATACAGATCCTTTTGCCAGAGAATCAAATTACAATTTCCCGGAATTCTGTACGGAAAAGGATGCAAACGGCCAGAACCTTTATGAGGTTTATGAGAAAATGGTCAAAGCAGCCAAAGCTGAATTGGTTGATATAGGCAAGAGGTACAAGATGTTTGCTGACGCAGAAGCATATTTTATAGACCAGGCATTCCTGGTACCATACGGCTTAGGCGGCGGCGGATATACAGCCTCCAAGCTGAACCCGCTGGAAGGGCCGTTCTCCTCATTCGGTGTATCTTACCTGCGGTATAAATGGCAGAAGATTCATCCGGAATCCATGAATACAGAGGAATGGAACGCAGCTTTGGCAGCCTGGAAGCAGGAAAGGGAGGCAGCTCTTAAAACCGCAAAATACTAATACCAGGAATGTTTTCTTTATGACATATATTATGAAACAAGGGCCATTGAAAAATAGTCCTTGTTTCATAAATTTCCCTTACCTCGTAAAAAGGAGGAAATATATGTTTAAATATTCGTTGAAACGCATACTGCAGTCTGCCCTGACGCTTTTTATTGTCATTACAGTAGTGTTTCTGCTTATGCGCCTGATGCCTGAAGAAGGGTATTTCGGCAAGGGCTCTGACAAGCTTGACAAGGTACAAAAAGAGAATATTCTGAGATCCATGGGCTTAAGGGATCCTATATATATCCAGCTTAAGAATTTTTACAGCGATCTTTTGCAGGGCGATTTGGGCACATCTATTATTTACCGCCCTAAAGTGCCTGTATCTGTGATTTTGAAGGGAAAAGTATACTATTCAATGTGGCTTGGACTCGCTTCTATAGCGGTTTCAATCTTCTGCGGAATCAGCCTGGGGATTCTTATGTCACAATTCAAAGGAAGGTTATGGGACAAAATCGGAACAGGCTTCATCGTTATAGTCAACGCCGTGCCGGCTGCGGTATATTACCTTTACATACAGCTGTATACCACTGACTGGTTCAAATTACCCATACTCTTTGATGTGGACCGGCCTGTCAGCTGGATATTGCCTATTTTCTCAATGTCTTTGGGCAGTATGGCATGGTATGCCATGTGGATGAGACGGTTCATGGTAGATGAATTGAATAAAGACTATATCCGGCTTGCACGCGCAAAAGGAATGAAAAACAGCTCCGTAATGGTGAAGCATGTAATGCGCAATGCCTTTGTGCCAATGGCCCAATACCTTCCTACTTCCATTCTTCTTACTATCAGCGGTTCTCTATACATAGAGTACTTATACTCCATTCCCGGTATGGGCGGCCTTTTGATAGATGCCATCCAGAGGCAGGACAACCCGCTTGTCCAGGCGTTGGTATTGATATATTCCGCCATAAGTATACTCGGGCTATTTTCGGGTGATTTGCTCATGGCGTTGTGTGACCCCCGAATCAAACTTGAACATCAGGGAGGTAGCAGGTGATGAGTATAGTATTGAATAAATCAAACGACGGAATTGATGCATCGCTTTTTACCCGAGCTGAATACGATGCCCGTGCAGCGGAGCTTGGAGGATATTCGAACTATTCCTACTGGCGTTCGACCTGGCAGGTATTCCTAAAAAACAGAACTGCTTTTGCTATGCTGATAGTTATCTTGGCATTATTACTTTTTACCATGATACAGCCATATTTGCCCAATCAGAAGCTGCCAAACCAGATATATCTGGACCCGGCTACCAACATGCAGCTTAGAAATCATCCGCCGGATGCAGAATACTGGTTTGGTACGAATTCCATAGGACAGGACCTGTGGGCACGTATCTGGAGCGGTACAAGAACCTCGCTCTACATAGGTGTTGTAGTTGGATTTCTTACAGCCGTTTTAGGTATCATCGTGGGCGCAATATGGGGTTATGTGCGTAAGCTGGAGCGCTTGTTTACCGAGATTTACAATGTATTTGACAATATACCCACTACAGTGATTCTCGTGCTTCTTACCTATATTATGCGGCCTTCCCTTGCAACGCTCATATTTGCAATGTGCATAACCGGTTGGCTTACTGTATCCCGTCAAATTCGAAATATGATAGTGATAATAAGGGATCAGGAATATAACCTTGCCTCCAGGTGCCTGGGAACCCCAACCGGAAGGGTTATTACAAAAAACCTGCTGCCTTATTTGGTTTCGGTAATCATGCTGAGAATTGCTCTTGCAATTCCGATAGCTATAGGTTCGGAGGTATTTTTGACTTATATAGGTTTAGGGCTGCCGGTTGATATTCCTTCGTTGGGGAATCTCATTAATGAAGGCCGCCTTGTTATGATGAGCCCTTCTTTAAGATACCAGCTGTTTTTTCCTGCGATTGTACTGTCGATTATTACAATATCGTTCTATGTTATGGGTAATGCTTTCGGTGATGCGGCAGATCCCAGGAATCATGTTTAGGAGGTGGAAGGATGGAGGCGCCTTTAAGTATCCTGTCGGTAAAAGACCTTGTAATAAAGTTCAACCTTCGGGGGAAAACACTTACGGCTATTCGTGAAGCCAGTATGGATCTGTATAAAGGGGAAAGCCTGGCAATTGTGGGAGAATCAGGCTCAGGCAAATCGGTTTTTACAAAGGCCTTTATGGGATTATTGGACAAAAATGGTTGGATTGATTCAGGTTCAATCATTTACAAAGGTGAAGACCTGGCACGGTACAAAACTGAAAAAGACTGGCTCAAAATCAGGGGCAAGGAAATTGCGATGGTATTCCAGGATCCCATGACCTCGCTGAACCCTCTGAAAACTATCGGAAAGCAGGTACAGGAGGCAATCGAGCTTCACCAGGGGCTAAAAGGAGAAGCCGCTAAGCATGCAGTTGTAAATATTCTCACAGATGTTGGTATTTCTGAGCCGGAAAAACGTTACAAGCAATATCCCTTCGAGTTTTCAGGCGGTATGCGCCAGCGTGTTGTTATCGCTATTGCTATTGCTTGCAGACCGGAGGTGCTCATATGTGACGAACCAACGACGGCACTGGATGTTACTATTCAGGCCCAGATACTGCAGCTCTTGAAAAGTTTGCAGGAGAAATACCACCTTACGATTATATATATTACGCATGATTTGGGTGTTGTTGCACATGTCGCGGACAGGGTTGCCGTGATGTATGCAGGAGATATCATTGAAATCGGCACGGCCGAGGATATATTCTTCGACCCGCAGCATCCATATACCTGGGCGCTATTATCATCATTACCGCAACTTGGTGTAAAGGGGGAGCCCCTATATACCATTCACGGTACACCTCCCAACTTGTTCAAGGAGATTAAGGGAGACGCTTTCGCACCAAGAAACCCAAAGGCCCTTAAGATTGATTTTATTCATCGCCCGCCTTACTTTGAGATCAGTGAAACCCATAAGGCCAGAACCTGGCTGCTGGATCCCAGAGCTCCAAAGATGGAACGGCCTAAGTCGATTGAGGCAATCCGTACACAGTGGGGGTTGATATAATGAATAAGCCTGAGAAACTTCTGGAAATAAAAGATTTATATGTTGAATTCGGAAAGAAGAAGAATAGATTTGTTGCCGTTAATAATGTAAGTTTTGATATTTATAAAGGGGAGACCCTTGGTTTGGTAGGAGAGTCGGGTTCCGGGAAGACCACCATAGGCAGGGCAATTATCCGTATCAATGAGACAAGTCATGGTGATATCCTTTTCAAAGGCCGCAAAATTAATGGTAAAATCGACAAAGCTCTTGACCAGGAGGTCATCCGGAAAATACAGATGATATTCCAGGATCCGATGGCATCTCTTAATGAACGAGCCAAAGTAGATTATATTGTATCGGAAGGCTTGTACAACACAAAGAACTACCGTACGGAAGCAGAAAGAAAACACAAAGTCGAGCAGGCTCTGCTAAACGTCGGTTTGCTGCCTGAATTTGCCTCTCGCTTTCCACATGAGTTTTCAGGAGGCCAGCGTCAGCGTATCGGTATTGCCCGCACTCTAGTCATGGAACCGGAGCTTATCATTGCCGATGAACCGATTTCTGCACTGGATGTTTCTATAAGGGCACAGGTTCTGAATTTAATGAACGACCTGAAAAAAAGCCTTGGACTGACATATTTGTTTATTGCACACGATTTGTCGGTAGTACGTTTTATCACCGACCGGGTTGCAGTGATTCATAAAGGCAGGATTGTTGAACTGGCGGAAACAGAGAAACTCTATAACAATCCGCTTCATCCATATACCAAAGCCCTGCAGTCAGCTATTCCGATTCCGAATCCCAAGCTGGAAAAGCATAGGCAGGTAAGTTTCTATAACCCTGCAATGCATCGGTATGATGTTAATTCCCCAAAATGGGTTGAAGCCGAGTCCGGGCATTTTGTGCTTGGATTATAGTCTTGAACCATCATTGTAACTAAACCAAATGAGGATTGGTGATAGTATGCAGGATATGTTTAAAACCATTATTGATGAAATCGGAGAAGGAGTTATAGTTACCGATCCGGAAGGCAAGATAAATTTCTATAATAAAAAGGCAAAAGAGATATTCGGTATCATATTCAATCAGGGTATGGGCCACGAAGTAGGCAGGATTGAAGAAGGTGACTTGGTAATAATTGCCGACTCTGGCCTGGGTGAAGATGACGGGGAACTTCTGCCGGAAGATTTATCGATAATAGGAGTAGATTCATCAGGCTTAACGAATGGGTAGCCTTTTGTTGCAATTGGTATCATTCCGTAGGCGACAATACATATCCATTTAAGTTTATCAAATCAATTGGACATATGGTGGTCGTAAGCGGAAAAACAGGGAAAGTCAAGTTTTACCAGGCGAAAGGATACACCACCAGAAGAGATGATATCAAAATGCTGCTCTATGGGAAGACCTTCCTGGCAAAAGGGAATGAGAATAACGAGGTCAATATAGTCGGACACAGTATTTTTGATGTGCATCCGAGGGAATCGAATATAGATATTGTTGAATTCCTGGAAGCTGCAAAGGGTAAGAATATATCGTATTCCAGACAGCTTAAGGAAATAAACGGCAGACTTATAAGGTGCTCTCTTATTCCGCTGAAAAATAATGAAAGAGCTGCCGGTGCAACGTTGAAGGTAGAAGACATAACCGAGTTGGATAATGTAGTTAAGGAAAGAAATTATGCTATTGCATCCCTGAATGAAGTTGAAAATAAAATAAAGATCAACGATGAGTTCAGCCGGATCATCGGGCAGAGTGACAGTATAAACCTGGTCAAAAAACTGACGAGAAAAGCAGCTGAAACGGACGCTACAGTCCTCATATTAGGCGAGAGCGGTATGGGAAAGGGTTTAATTGCAGAATGCATACACAACGGCAGTAAAAGGAGCGGCCAGCCTTTTATACAGGTAAACTGCGCATCAATTCCAAGTGAACTTATTGAGAGTGAATTGTTCGGGTATGAAGGCGGTGCATTTACAGGGTCAAAAAAAGAAGGGAAAAAAGGAGTATTTGAAGCCGCTGACGGTGGTACTATTTTTCTTGACGAAATCGGGGACATACCTTTATTCATGCAGGCAAAGCTGCTGCACGTTCTACAGAATAAGAAATTCAACCGCGTGGGAAGCTCAAAAGAAACAGAAAAAGGTGAAGGTATTGCTTCGAATATCCCCGGGTATTTCAGGACATACCCACGAATATATTTCAACAGGGCAGCTTGATTCCAAATTCGGTTTTCCAATTCATGAAGATGTTGCACTGAATGCTGTAAAGGAACTGGGGGAATACCCCAACCTGGAATTCAGAGACATACATTGCCATATAGGCTCGCAATTATTTAACAAGGATGTATACCATGACACGGTATCGGTAATGGTAAGCCTGATGTTTCAGATAAAACAACGGTTCAGTATTGAAATAGAAGAGTTGAATATGGGTGGTGGGTTTGGAATATTCTATTCTGTTGATATCTTGATAAGAGATATTAAAATTTCCGAGGTTGAGCCTGCTGTTGTAATGATAAGGGACGGAAAGCCCAGAATTGTTGTAAAACGTGAGACTTACGAGGATTTGGTGAGGAATGACTTGGAATAATACTGTGTCATAATTCAACATGCCGCCGATATCTATATTGTGCTGAAATATTGTATCCGGCTGTAAATAATACTATAATTTAATTATATATAACGCAAAAATTCTATTACATTCTGTTTTCACAAACATCCTGGGGTCGAACCAGCTTCGCAGGGCTGTTTGCTTGACACAATGTAAGAATCTTAATGCGTTATATAAATTAAGGAATATATTTCGCACATCTTGAATTCAGTGTAAAATGTTTTGTGCGAAATATATTGCATTGTTTGCTATTCCATATAAGTTACAGCAGGTTCGGGTTTTGCTGGTAAACACAAAATTAAGAACCGGCGTGAGGTAGCTTACGGTAATATGATTAAATTTAAAGGGGTGGAGAATTTGCAGCTAGATAAGCAGTTGGAAAAAATCGTGGAACTCATGTCAGGCATTAATGCGGATGTTCATATGATTGGTCCCTCGTCCGGCCTTGAATATTTGACGGGAATCAATCCTCATCCGGATGAAAGGTTCAAAGGGTTGTTCATCTTAAAAGACAAGAGGCATTTTTACATATCCCCGGAATTATATTATGAAGAAACCAGGGAGCTTCTGGGGGAAAAGGAAGATATATTTGTCTGGAGCGATACGGACGGATTTCTCTCTGCAATTGAGAAAGCTGACAAAAAATACGGCCTAGCAGGCAAAACTATCGCTGTAAATGACGGAATCGTTGCAATCAACATGCTGGACATTGGCAACCTCATCAATGCAAAATTCATAAATGGAAACAGCATATTGGAGGATGTCAGGATCAGAAAGACTGAAGAAGAAAAGGACTGCATGAGAAAAGCAGCAAAAATAGCTGACGAAGTCGTAGAAGAAACAATAAAGTTCATAAAGCCGGGCTTAACAGAAAGAGATATCGTAAAGAAACTGGAAGAGCTCTATGCGAAAAGGGGAGTAGACCTGTCTTTCGACCCCATCGTAGCGTCAGGCCCCAATACTTCGAGGCCTCATTACAATGGGGACAGCAGGGTAATACAGGAACAGGACATCATAATCATCGATACCGGATGCAGATATAAGGGCTACTGTTCCGATATTTCGAGGACGATTTTCGTAGGGGAACCGACGGAAGAACAAAGAAAGGTATTTGATATCTGCGTTAAGGCGACAACTACCGGTGAAATGACTGCAAGACAGGGAATCGCTGCTGAAGAAGTAGATATAGCTGCCCGTAATGTAATTAAAGCTGCAGGCTATGGAGAGTGCTTCCTCAACAGAACCGGTCACGGCATAGGAGTTGCAATACATGAAGGTCCGTTTATAAGAACCGGTAACAAACAAATTCTTGAAGAAGGAATGTGCTTTAGTGTCGAGCCCGGGATATATATTGCCGGCAGATTCGGTATGCGGGTTGAAAACATTGTAATGATAAATAACGGCAAAGCAGAAATTCTCAATAAGGTTACCAAGGATATCATTATAGTCAAATAAATCAAGACAGTAATAAGGGCTTTCTCACACTGGTTTGTGGGAAAGCCCTTAATGTATTGGAAACTTCTATGATAAGTCAAACCTCTCAAATTCCATATCCAGCAGGTCTACCTGAAGCCAGGCGTTGCGCAGTGATACTTCTCTTCCTACAATTATTTTAACCGCTTCTACTACGCTTAAGCTTGACAATACTGCCGGTATAGGCTGGCTCTTTACGGTAGGAATGCGGGTTACACCGAAAGCTTTCCCGGTAAAGTCAGCTCCGTTCCCGATTATTCGTCCAAGATTGGTTCCATTCTTAACCTCATCAAGAAGTTTTAGGACCCCTTCACCGTCTCCCCATGGTAAAATTCCAGCCTCCATGGCAACCATCATTGTTCCTGCCATTTCAATGGTATCAATTCCTATTTCATCGCACATATGGTTACTGTCCCATACGGAAGTTCTTGGTAGGCAGTCCTCCTCATTTAATATATTAACCAGTACATCGGTACCGTATTTGGAAAGTGCATAACCGCTGACCGGATGGCTTAAAAGCCCCTTGCTAAAAACGTGTGCCGCGTTCTTGAACTTTTCCTTGTCTTTTATCTCTATGCCTGCCCTATGGTCATAACTCCGGTATTTTCACCGTACCTGCCGGTCAGAGTATGAATTACCTCATAGTTACCTTTGCCCAAAAGCTCGGCTTCTTCCTTAATCTCTGCTCCATCCTAATGAACGTGAAGGCAGTACCATTTATCTCCTTCGGGAATTCCTTCAACTATCAGAGCCTTAACACCCAATTTTGCCAGTCTTTGTGCTGCCGTGCCCCCTGAATTGCTCTCTTTTATGCCTCCCGTCAGTGGACTGTTGACACTTACAGACAACCTCCCCGAGTTGGCAGCCATTGTGCCCGCAGGAAGCCCCGGTGCAATTTATTTTTACTTTCAGGCAGATGAGCGGTAGGCTCCACTTCTTTTGCTACTATTGCCGAAGTCAATCCTCTGCCTCCGAGCATTTTCCATTCTTCAGGCACATCTTCCATTGAAAATAAAAGGTTTGACATATTGACACGATAGATTTTCAATTTTATAGCCTCCATTGTCAATTTAACCAATACAATTAACAATAATTCCTTGTAGAAAAAAATATTGTAAAAACAAGAGGATATATGTCATATAAAGCGAATATTTAAAGACATGAGTTATGCCTAATTACTGTAATATTGTATAGGAGGGCTAACATGTTCCGATTCAACAAAAATAAGCAGGTCGATTCCAGCAGTATGATAGCTGCAGCAGCTGAACCCTGTACCGTCAGTGCAAAAGCGGATAATGCCAATATCGCTCAATTGAAGCACAATCAAAGATGCATCGTCGATAGAATAAGCAACAGGATTGAAGAAACCGGTTATGTTGCCGACAATCTGATTGAAATAACCGACCGTATATCTCAATATGTTGAGATGCAGATGGAGTCCGTCGAAAAAGTCGTTGGTGAAATAAGCGATTACTCAGCTCTGGCAGAAGAGGTTTTTGCCAGTACGGAAAATGCCAAACAGATTTCTGAGCAGACCATGAATGTGGCAAAGCAGGGAAGCGCCGCCGTAGACAGCTCTATAAAAGCTATGAACGATATCGAAGCTTCCGTACAGGAATCGAAGCAAATCGTAAATACATTGAGTAATCAGGCTACGAATATCAATATGATGCTAAATGCGATCAAGGAAATAGCAAACAGTACAAATATGCTGTCTCTCAATGCTTCAATCGAGGCAGCCAGAGCCGGTGAAGCCGGAAAAGGCTTTGCAGTTGTTGCAAATGAAGTGAAGAACCTTGCACAAAAAAGTGTTGAATCGGCAAATATGATCAACAATACCATAAATGAAATCAACCAAAGCATTGCCAAGACCTTTGATTCCATGAACAACATTATTGTCAAAGTAAAAGAAGGAAATGACATTGCAAATGCCACCATGTCTGTTTTTAATACCATCATAGAAGCTGTAAAGAACAACAATAATGTGTCGGAAGAGATTAATAAGGCGATTACTAAACAGGCAGGCAGTCTAGAAAACGTGATAAGCTCGACCGGGGATATGAGCATAACCTTCACAAAGCTGATGTCCATTGTTGAGCTGGCTTCCTTAAACACTCAGTTCACCAAAACCTCTCTCGATTCGTTAAGCAATGTATCCTCGGATTTGAAAAGCCTGACATCGCAGCTGCTCGAAAAAGTAGACAGCACGGATTATGCCAATTCCGTTCTAAATACTTATTTGCATCACGGCCCGGAGAACAGCGATCCTGCGCTTACCTTTGACTATATCGGGAACCATATTGTTGGTAGCGTACATATGGGACTCCTGACCGCAAACTCAGCCGGACAGATATCTCCCGGTATCGCAAAAAGCTGGTATATGGAAGAGGACAATAAAACATGGGTTTTCAACCTAAGAAAAGGCATACGATTCCATAATGGTAAGGAAGTTACCTCAACTGATGTAGTGTATTCTCTTGAAAGAATCTTAAGCCCCAGCCTCAAATCGCCTAATACATGGGCCTTAGATATGGTGGAAGGCGCCGAAGCTTTTATGAAAGGCACTTCAAAAGAGTTGTCCGGATTAAAAATCCTTGATAAATACCGAATCAGTATAAAATTATCAGCTCCAAACAGTGGATTTTTACTAAACCTGAGCCACAGTGCCGTCTCCATTTTATCGAAGGAGGATCTGGAGAGGGGCAATATTGTAGGATGCGGACCTTACAGGCTTGTTAAAAGTGATCTCTCAGGATGCGCTCTTGAAGCCCGTGAAGACTTTTTCAGCGGCGAACCCTATGTAAAAAACATAAATGTGGACTATACATGCAAGGATGTAGCTGAAGCCCTGCTGGCCAACAAATATGACTTTATAATGGTAGATAACAAGGAAGTACTTAAAAAAGTAAAAGATGCTCCTGGGATATCATTGCAGGTGAGAAGTATTTGCGGAGCTTATTTCGGCGGTTTCTACATGAACTCCAATTCCCCATACGTCAAAAATAAGGAAGTCCGAAAAGCTATAAACATGGCAATCAATAAAAAGAAAATCATACAGGAATTGATAGGGGGCATGGGTGATGCAGCAAAAAGCCCGTTACCGGCCGATATGGTAGATAATTCAAAGCTCTCCGGATATGATTACAATCCGCAAAAAGCCAGGGAGATTCTCTCAAAGCACGGACTGGACCACAGCAGTGAAAAGCTCAGAATCCTTGCACGCGAAATAAATGATACCAGTGTTTATAACCGGTTGACAGATTTCATCATTATTGATTTAAAAGAAATAGGCATTGAATGTACTTTGGAAAGGGTTGCCTATTCAGATTATTTAAAGCCCGAAAACATCAAGCGCTGTGATCTGTTTATAAGCCGCTGGATAGGAGATACCACCGATCCCGATAGCTTCCTGCAGTCCTTGTTTAACCCGGCTTATCTGTCTGATTATACAAGATATGAGAATTCTACAGTACTCAGATTGATGTCCGAAGCAAAAGCAATAATCAATCCGGCAAAGAGATTAAAGAAATATCTTGAGATACAACAACTTATCGTTGATGATGCTCCTTGGATTTTCCTGTATCATCCTCACATTGCCTTTGCGAGCAGGAAAAACCTTAAGGGGCTGGCTATAAGCCATCTGGGTTATATTAAATACGAAGATCTTATAACAGAATAACAAATTTCATAATACAAATAAAAGGCCGGCTCAAATTAGAATAGGTTCTAGTTCGAACCGGCCTTTTCCATTTATCGTGATATAAGTATTTACCAAATTACTTGATGAAATATAGGAAGATATATAGTTTCGTTTCCTGTAAAATAGGCTTATAATAGAGCTATTATTGGAGGGATTGTAATGAAACAAGTCTATGCACCAGGATGTGCATTAATGATTTATAAGCCGGAGCTTGCTAAAAAAGTATCAGAGTTTTTGAATAAGAATTTAGGCAATATTCCTTTACACCATATTTGCTGCAGACATGAACCTAATCTTGAAAGCGGCACACAGGTAATCAACACCTGCCCAGGATGCGACAGACGGTACAGAGAGATTTATGACGGCATATCTACTATATCACTTTGGGAGATTTTAGCCGAATGCAATACATTTCCGTTTCCAAACTATAATGGTATGAAAGTGTCCATACATGATGCTTGTCCCACACGCACCGAAGAAAGGGTACACTCTGCAATAAGAAAACTTCTTGGAAGGATGAATATAGAAATTATCGAACCCCAAAATACTCGCACTAAGGCAATATGCTGTGGGGACAGTTCTTATGGCATCTTACCTGTAGAACTTGTCAAGGAGCAAATGAAAAAACGCGCGGATGAAATTCCTTGTGACAATGTAGTGGTCTACTGTATTTCATGTATCAAAGCAATGTATATCGGAGGTAAAAAGCCACAGTACATTGTAGACCTATTATTTGGAGAGAAAACTGGTATTGGTACATATGAACCTGAGGCATGGCACGATGAATTGCAAAAATTCATAGATGCGCATTGATAAGGAGAAAACTATGAAAGAGCCTGGCAGAATTTCAGATAATGAGAAATGGCAAGCCGTTATAAGATGCGACAAGAGTTATGACGGTAAGTTTTTCTATTCAGTAAAGACAACAGGGATTTTTTGCAGACCATCATGCAAGTCAAAGACCCCTGTACGAAGCAATGTAGCCTTTTTTGATAATGCAGCAAAGGCAATAGAGAGCGGGTTTCGCCCATGCAAAAGATGTTGCCCGGACAAAATAAGCTTTGAGCCTGATTTAGAGCTTATAAAAAAAGCCATAGATATATTTGACGCAGCTTATAATAGGCAAATTGATTTAAGCCATGTTTCAAGACAACTTGGGGTTAGTGCAAACCACTTGATAAGACTTTTTAAACAGCATAGAAGCCTCACTCCTACAAGGTATATTGCCAAAATAAGAGTAGATAAAGCAGAAGAACTGCTAAAGCAAAGTGATATGGATGTTCTTGAGATTGCTTATGAGGTGGGCTTTAAAAGTTTATCCAACTTTTATAAATGTTTTAAAGAGCAAACCGGACATACGCCAAATGAGAGTAGAACTAAGCACCAGGCACCGGAGTAGTAAAAAAACAAACAAGCCAGTAATCATTGAGATTACCGGCTTTTAATATTCATTCATGGTCTGGGTGACAGAAGTTGAACCTGCAACCTCTTGAACCCCATTCGCTTTATGTAAACTATACAAGTTTTATGCATATAAGTTTTCCTTAACGTACACCCTTGCAAATACTGGCTTTTGACAAGATTATATAGTTTTAGCCTGTATGATTAAGAAACCTATATCGTAAAACCCGGTAGCAAAATGGTAGCAGATACTGCAGTTTCCTTATTATATATTAAGTTATTCATTGAATAATTTAATGTATTGTAGAAAATAATACAAATGATAAATATAGCAGGAGGGATATAATGTCAAATCAATCGCCGATTAAGCTTAGTTCAACAGAGATCAGCAGTCTATGGTTGACTTATTACAATGACAGCTTAGCAACCAAAATGCTGAAATATTTTAAAAATAACGTAACTGATGAGGAAGTCCGATCTCAATTAGAAACTGCATATAATATTTCTGATAAACATATAAAATTCATCGAACAAGCATTTAGAAATGGTGGATTAACAATACCTGTTGGTTTCTCTGAACGAGATGTAAATGAAAATGCTCCCAGACTTTTTAGAGATGTTTATTATCTATATTATTTAAACAATATTGCACTATATGGGATGACAAATTTTAATTTATATCTCTATCGTACTGCTCGAACTGATGTACGAAAATTCTTCTCGGAAGGTGCAATTGAGATGACCCAATTCTACTATAACCTTTCGGACCTCATGCTAAATAAAGGTGTATTTTTAAGGGCTCCTATAGTAGAAGTTGCAAAAGAAATTGATTTTGTCAATAAGAAGGATTTCTTTGCCGGAATATTTACTGAACCAAGATCACTATTACTTATGGAAATTTCCAACATATATGCAAATATACTTACGTGCTTAACTGGTCGTACATTAATTCAAGGATTTTCACAAGTAACAGACTCTAATAAAATTAAAAAATTTCTGTATGACGGTAAAGAAATGCTTGACAGGCATGTAAACTTTTTTGCCGGTCTTTTAGAAGCAGAAGATATTCCAGTTCCTGCGATGTCGGATACATTTTTAACAGATTCTACACAAGCTCCCTTTACGGATAAACTCATGCTGTATCATGCTACTGTTTTAAACATAATACACATTCGTAACTTTTCAGATGCAATAGCCACCTCAATGAGAAAAGACATAACCGTTGGGTTTACACGACTGCTGGGAGAAATCAGTAGATTCGCATCAGAAGGTGTTGGGATCATGGTTAAAAATGGCTGGATGGAGCAGCCGCCACAAGCAGTAAATCAAAGGGAGCTGGTTGGAGTATAATTTATATATATCTAAATAATGTTTAGAGATTAATGGCATTTTATAATTGAGTGCCTTTACTATGCTTATTTTCTTGTTACCTATCATCATTCATCTCAAAAAAATAAGTTGGCACCTGTAGGAAACAGCTTTCCTATAGGTGCCTGTAGTTTTGTAATTCTATTTATTTACGCCATGTTACTTCGTCTTATGTTCCGGTTTACAGGGCCGTAATTAATATCATGAGGTATTCCCATTCTTTGAGCTGCTAGGCCTACAACAGCACAGAAAACATCTCGCATAAGGCATAATTTGCCAAAGCAGTTTTCTTAAAACTTAAGCAGCATCAGCTTAGGAATTCTTAGAGCTTATTCTAAGAATTCTTCTTGCCTTGTCTTTAATACATCATTAATCTTTTCAGCTGCCTTTTGCTTCATCTCCATGTCAATATGGGAATAAATATCAGCTGTTGTACTTAGGTCACTATGTCCCAACCATATCTGAATACTTTTGAGGTCTACACCATTTTTCAGAAGCAAGCTAGCGGTACTGTGACGAAGGTCGTGGAATCGAATTGCCGGGAGTTCATTTTCTTTTAGTATTTTCTTAAATTTATGATTTAGATAGTCCGAGCTTATTGGCGTTCCATCGTCCCAGGTACACACATAATTCTCACTATTATAGTCGCTGCCGTATTTCTTTTTAAATCGTTTCTGGCGTTCCTTAAGAATATTTAAGTAGTTCTCAATATTACTGATTAATGGCAACGTTCTACGGCTACTCTCGGTTTTTGGAGCCTTTGTAACAATTTTTTTGCCTGCTTTTACTCTAACTTCTTTAATAGTAACGGTCTTTTCTTTGAAATCAATTGCATCCCATTTCAAACCAAGAATTTCCGAGCGGCGTAACCCATAATGAGCTGCAATATAAACGATTGGCTCAATAGGGGTCCCCAAGCATACCTGGAAGAGCTAATCTAGTTGTTCAGCGGTATAATAGCTCCCATAGAATTTTTCTTTTTTCGGTAATATTATTCTATCAGCTGGATTTTGACTAATCAATCCCAATCTATAAATATTATCCAGGGCACTTTTAATGCAGGCATGATGTTTCCGAAAAGAATTTCCCAAGTTGCATGACCGTTTACAGATATGTTAATATCAAACCGAAGTAAATTCGGGAGGATATGGAAAGAGCTTCGAGATTCATGTTAAATGTTCTCAGCATTTAACTCTCAAAGCCCTTACACATTTAGGTAATATGATAATAGCATATTTGGGGCAAAGTGTTAAGACCTATCTTACGCATTTTTTAGGATATTTGGAATCTTTAGAATTAGAATGTCCCTGCTGCGGCGGGGAAACAATA
>JBLNDG010000212.1:0-6736 GCA_050261415.1 Caulobacteraceae bacterium
GTCAAATAACTCCATACAAATACCATCGCTGTACATGGTGCCGCTCCAAGAAGTATTGCTCCCGCAAGATAGTCTTGTGCTAATTCTGCCGGAATTAGAGATTTAAAAATTACAAAGAAAAACAGCCATGCAATGCCGAACATGGTAAAAGGCTTTATCAACCAGTTGGTTATCCATGTAACAAAAAGCCCCTTAGGATTTTTGCCTACATTTCTAATACTTTGAAAATCTACTTTTAGCATCATTGGATATATCATAAGCCAGATTAAAATCGCCGTAGGTATTGAAACATTTGCATATTCAAAACGTCCTAAAAACGCTGGGATTCCGTGTAAAAACTTTCCAATCAGGATACCCGCTGCCATGCAAAGAAGCACCCAAACCGTTAAGTATTTTTCAAAGAAACCGATTCCTTGTGTTTTTTCTCTGCTCATATCGTATTACCGCCTTTCTCACGCCGTTCAGCTTCATCCTTGTGTGCCTTGGCTATAAAATATTTTTCAAGATTTTCAGGAAGCTGATAGGCTTTGCGCTCAGGCTCACGCTGCCCAGCGTTATATACCTCGCGCAGGATGGCGTCTACAATCAATTCCTTTGGAGGGGACGTGTATTCGACTCCATTATATACCCATACACGGCAGTCAACGTTATCTCCGCAAAGCGTTCCACAATCCTCGCAAAGTGATTCTCTGAGCTCTACAGCGATGTCATTTCCATTCACGCGGATGGTCGGCGAACTGATAAATTGATATTGAATCGCCAACTCCTTCGTTGCAATATTTACTTTGTTTACCTTGACTTCATATCCCGCCGCATTAAGCACCACGGCTACACTGGAAACTGCTTCGTCCAGTGCCTTTTCAGTATCCTGGCATCTACCGCATACGGTCGTATCCAGATATAGAAAATCAATATTAATCGGCTTTTTCGGCTGCGGCTGGCAACAGTTTTCGGATGAACAACAACATTTACTCAATTTCATTACACTCCTTACAACAATTTGAGTTATCTCTGCAAATACAGTTTTCCTTGTTGGAAGTGATAGCACAGAAAAACTGTTTGGTTTTGCTGATGGTATCATCATCCAGCGAATAGTACGTCCATTTACCTTCTTCCCGCGCTTTAACAATCCCACATTCACACAGGATTTTCATGTGATGAGACAGTGTGGATTGGGACATTTCAAACTTCTCCAGAATGTTGCAGGCACAAAGTTCCCCGCAGGAGAGCATATCCACGATCATTGCTCTTTTGGGATCGCCCAACGCCTTGAACACTTTCGTGTTCTCCAAGTAGTAGTCCATAACATCACCTCAAATCTAAAAACTTCGATATGATACATTATATGCGTCAAATCGAAAAATGTCAATGTAAAAGCGGAAAATCTTACGAAAAATTTGTGATTTACCTCATGCCACTATGATTAGACATGGTATCTACAATGTAAATTAAGCCGCGAGCGATGGTGCTCTACCCATCAACTTGCGGCGTCTCCTCAACCCTATGGAAAAAGCCCGTTATCTACTCTGTCAACTCTACCCTGTCACTTTCAGAGCAGTTGATGTGTTCTCGCAAACAACAAAAATAAGGGTTTCGTGACATCGTCTCTTCAGGCAGAGCCGCCGAGAGAAAAACCAATGTCTGGATACCCTTTATTTATAAGCATTTTGAGCTTTTTATTTATCCTCCCTTGACATCAATACTATTGATTCAACATGCCCCGTCCATGGGAACATGTCCACCGGCTGCGCCCCCACTTTCTTAAATCCCCTATCCTCCAAATATCTCAAATCCCGTGCCAGCGTTTCTGGATTACATGAGACATACTAGATAATAGTTAGCAGGTTTAGCTTTCATTTCACCAGGCAATAATCCTTATGGAGAAATGTCAGTGTAAAAGGACGGTAAAATGACCATGTCTGGGTTGTTTCAAACAGTAAAAAACTTTCTTGCATATAAAGAGCCCCTGGATACAGATGGTGGCTTTGAACTTCTTGAATGGAAATATGAGGGAGTTGAGCATGAAAAAAAAGAGAAGCCGACTCCAACGCAAGACGAATTGGTTTCTTCGGAGCTTAAGGCAAACCTTGAAAATATAAAACAGGAATTCAACATGCCCAAAAATGAAGACATTGTTATCAGAAAATTTACTGTGGGTATGAACGCAAAAGCATTTATCGTATTTGTAGATGGAATGGCAGATAAAATCGTTATTAACGACTTCATACTACGCCAGCTTATGAACCCTGAGCATTTTAAAGGTTATAAGAATGGATGCCCCGTCGATTACGTTATGAACCATGTATTATCAATTAATAATGTCGAAAAGGTGAAGGAATATAAAAAAATCATATCTAAAATTCTGAATGGTGTTACTGCCTTATTCATCGACGGCTGTGAAGAAGCCTTGTTGATCGAGAGCAGGGGATATGAAAAAAGGAATATCGACAAGCCATCTACCGAATCGGTGGTGATGGGATCCCAGGAAGGCTTTACAGAAAATTTGCGCACCAATATCACGCTAATAAGAAGAATTATAAAAAACAAAGACCTTATTACTGAAATTCTACCTGTAGGAAAAACCAGCAACTCAAACTGTGCAATTATGTATCTTGATGGGATAGCCAACCCGGAACTGGTAAAGGAAGTAAAGAGGAGAATAAAAAGTATCAATATTGATTTTGTAACAGGGGATGGCATGATAGAGCAATTTATTGAAGACAAACCGTTTCAAATCATCCCACAGGTATTAAACACCGAAAGGCCTGACAGAGCAGCCTCCTTTATTATGGAAGGGCAGGTTATCATAATTGGAGAAGGTGTTCCCTTTGTTAATGTAGTGCCTGTCACATTCTTTGCCATGTTCCATGCCTCTGAGGACTCCTTTTTAAGATGGCCCTTTGGCACGGCAATACGGTTAATACGAATACTTGGACTATTTTTTGCAACATTATTGCCGGCACTTTATGTATCTCTGATCCTTTACCATCAGGAAATGATCCCTACAGACCTACTGGTTGCATTTGCAACAGCAAGGGAAAATGTGCCTTTCCCCACGATCATTGAAGTATTGATACTGGAAATATCCTTTGAGTTGATTCGTGAGGCCGGAGTCAGAGTGCCAGGTATCATCGGTCCAACCCTTGGCATTATTGGAGCATTAATACTTGGACAGGCAGCGGTGTCTGCAAATTTAGTAAGCCCCGTTCTCATCATTGTTGTGGCGGTAACGGGTCTGGGGAATTTTGCCATACCCAGCTATTCTTTAGCAACAGGAATACGGCTGATTCGATTTGGCTTAATACTAGCCGGGGCATTTTTAGGCTTTTATGGGGTCGCTGCTGTTTTGTTTATTGCAGGTTGTTTTGCATGCAACATGAAATCCTTTGGTGTGCCCTTTCTTTCACCAATTTCCCCCGTAACAAAGAAAAATCCGGATATCATTGCAAGAGCGCCTAACTTCAAACAAAAAATGAGGCCTGATTATCTTAACACACCAAACCAAAAGCGTATGGGTGATGGATAAAGAATTTAGGTCGGGAAAAGGAGGAAGTTGAGTCTATGATAAAGGAAGGGAAATTCGGAACTCACGAAGCAGTATGTCTGGTTACCATTATCATCACGGCAAAGATGTTTTTTACAAGTCCCGGGATATTAGCGGATATATTAGGCACAGCCACCTGGTATATGACTTTATTATCGGCAGCCACAGCTGCTGTAGGCTTTACCTTTATCTACCTTTTACTTAAACGCTTTCCGGGTAAAAACATAGTAGAAGCTTTTGAAGCTTCCCTTGGACGTTTTTGCGGGTTCATTTTTTCTTTTTTGCTGGTTCTGTTATTTATGCTGAACGCTTCAGCTATCGTCAGGGAATTTGTAGAGGTGCTAAAGGTTTATGTGCTTCCATTGACGCCGATAAGCTTCCTCATAGGTATATTTGTCGCAGTGGTTACGGTTGTGAGTTTTTTGGGGTTGGAGGCCATAGCGAGATATGCAAAGTTGTCTTCGTATATACTTCTGGCAAGTTTTATTACTGTGCTTATATTGGCATCACAAAAATATGAGACTTTCCGCATGTTTCCCATTTTCGGACATGGGCTTGCAAAAACAATCCAGCATGGATTAGCCAGAAGCTCATTCTATGGGGAGGTGTTGATCTTGGCAGTAGTGGCAGATTCGCTTCAAGGGACGAAATATATTAAAAAGGCGGGATATTTGAGCCTTGTACTGTCCGGTATTCTGGTATCATCCGCTCTTTTGGCTTTTACCCTGACATTTCCTTATTACACAGGAGCGGAAATTACTGCTCCCATGTACCAGTTAACAGCCATGATTGATTATGGAAGGTTTCTTCAAAGGCTTGAACCTATTTTCCTTTTTATATGGTTTGTAAGTTCATTTCTATCCGTAACGGCAATATTCTACACATCTGCAAGCTTGTATTGCAAAATTTTCAGAATTCAGGACATGAGGCCTATCATTTTTCCTTTTGCAATTATTTTTTTTACGGTTGCTATGATACCAAGCGATATTACCACGGTTGCCACAGGATATATCCACAGATCCAGGGAATATGGCTGGACAATACTTTATATCCCTCCGCTCATCGCTCTCATTATGGCAATCGTAAGGAAAAAGGAGGTTGAGAAACAAAATGCGTAGGACAGCATTGTTTATTCTGATATGTTGTATTTTTTCAATTGTGTTTACTGCCTGCTATGATGCAAATGAAACTGACGACTTTGCGCATGTGCTCGCTGTTGGTATTGACAAAGGGGTATCGAATAAATGGCGAATTACCGTCCAGTTTGCTACCTTGAAAAAAGACGGAGGTAGTAAAATGCAAACAACAGGGGGAAATGAAACTTTTGAAATGCAGGAGCAGGACGGCTATACCTCCATTGCCCTGGATGCTCCTTCTTTTTATGGAGGCGTGAGTATGATTAATTCCATTCTACCGAGAAAGCTGAATTTCATGCATACAAAATTACTCGTATTATCCGAGGATATTGCAAAGTCCGGTCTGGTTGGTGAATATCTCGCTCCCATTGCAAGATACAGGGAGATCCGAAGGAATGTTCGCGTACTTATCTCTAAATGCCAAGCATCCGAATTTATCAAAGAGAATAAGCCTTTTTTTGGTAAAACCCTCTCCAAGAGTATGGAACAAATAGTACAGGATTGGTCGAATATGGACTTTTTCCCAAATATCACACTAGGTGATTTTTACGATGATATTAAATCCACCTACAATCAGCCCATTGCCATATTGGCTTGTGTTAATGATTATAGCAGTTTTAAGGAAACTGGGAGCCAATGGGGGGAGGAATTCAAGTCGGAAGGAGATTATTTGGCAGGGCAGATTCCGAGGATTGGAGGAAACAAGATTGAGCTTTATGGCACAGCAGTATTTGATGGAGATATTATGGTAGGAGAACTGAACGGAGACGAAACCCGGCTCATGTTAATGGCACGGGACCAGTTCCAAAGGGGATTCTTTACAATGCCAGACCCCGAAAATCCAGAATTGATCGTGCCTTTGGATGTCCGAGCTGCAAGAAAACGCAAGGTAATGATAAAGCTTGCAGGGGATAAGCCTGTTATCGCTTTAAAGATACAGCTTGAAGGGGATTTACTTGCTGTACAAAGCGGAATTAACTACGAAAGTAAAGAGATGAAACCTGTGCTGGAAAAAGCTTTTAAGCAGTATATAAAAAACGGGCTGGATAAGCTGATAGAAAAATGCCAAAGACTAAATGCGGATGTCTTCCGTTTTGGAGGTATAGCCGCGAGACAATTTGCTACAATCGAGGAATGGGAGCGGTACAACTGGATTGCAAAATTTGAAAAAGCGGAAGTAAATACAGAAGTTGATTTTACCATACGTAGAACGGGAGCAATTCTGAAAAGCTCTCCTGTCATTAAAACAAAGGGGAAAGAGTAAATGAAGTTTGTTGTAAATATTTTGCTATTGGAATGATGAATTAAGAAATGGGTAGCAATAATAACAGATGCCATTGGTATAAATAAAAAACCAATGGCATCCCGGGTATTTATATTCCATTATATGCTTTCAAATAAATATCTTTCAATTCCGATACCAGAGGCATTCTCGGATTTGCTGTTGTGCATTGGTCTTCAAAAGCTTTATCTGCAAGTTCATCCAAAACCTGCATAAACCGGTCTTCCGATATCCCGCAATCCTTTATGGACAAAGGCATTTGCAGCTGCTTCATCAGGTCAATTACCGCAGATATCAGGCTGTTTATACCTTCCTCCGTATTGCGGCAGGGTAGCCCAAGATATTTAGCTATTTCCGCGTATTTTTGATCCGCTATATAGTGTTCATATTTTGGAAAGGCAGTAAACTTTGCCGGTCTTGAGCCATTGAATCTAATAACATGAGGAAGTAAAACAGCATTAGCTCTTCCGTGAGGTATATGAAATTTACCGCCTAATTTATGTGCCAGACTGTGATTAATACCTAAGAAAGCATTAGTGAAGGCCATACCTGCTATACATGACGCGTTATGCATCTTTTCACGTGCCTTTTGATCATCACCATTCATATAAACTTTTGGCAAATATTCAAATACAAGCTGGATAGCCTTCATGGCAAGTCCGTCTGTGTAGTCCGATGCCATAACCGATACGTAAGCTTCGATTGCATGAGTTAATACATCCATCCCTGTATCGGCTGTAACATATGCAGGTACTGATTGCACAAATTCCGGGT
>JBLNDG010000213.1:0-20422 GCA_050261415.1 Caulobacteraceae bacterium
CTTTATTGTCACCTTGCCGAAGCCATGGGACGTACCGCTGGATTCTACAAATGCCGTATCAAATGCAACACAGGTCACACAATCCGGACCGCAGCCGTTACTTCAAGGTCCTCCAGCAATATATCAATGGTTTACGGAGCATTTTATAGAACCCAATGCATTTTTGTTTCAGGCTTCGGTTGTTTTCGCCGAAATAGCGATAGGACTGGCTCTCATAGCAGGGCTGCTTACTATACTGGCTTCCCTGGCATCAATATTTCTTTGCATTAATTTCATACTGTCGGCGTTGGCCGGGACTGAGATATTCTGGTATATATTTGCTGCCATAGCCATGTTCGGCGGGGCAGGAAGGGCCTTCGGCCTTGACTATTATTTCATACCCTGGCTGAAGCATCGCTGGAAAAGGACCAGGTTTGCAAGGAGTACACATTTATATATAAAATAGCACGTTTTATATATAGCATGAAAAATATGGCAGATTTATATTATAATTATATATTATGTGTAAATTTATTTTGGGTCGTGCTTTAGTTCATGAACTTTATATGTAAAACTCAATATAAGCATCATTTCATTTATTTCAAATATTACGAGTTTTATCACTATATATGTCGTGAAAAAGATTTATCATACAAAATCAGTTGGAGCGTCTGATTTTGTGTTACCAATTATGTATTTTTCACGACATATGGATCAACGAAAATGTTTCACACTATATGAATTCAATGTAATATGTTTAGTGCGAAACATATAGTATCTCAAATATTATGTTTCAAATAAGAGTGGAGGTTTTTTTCTATGCATTTTGAACCAGGCAGCATTTATAACGGTTTTCGCCTTCTGGAAGAAAAGATAATTAAGGAAACGAATTCGACGGCAAGGCTCTTTTATCACGAGAAGAGCGGAGCAAGGCTTTTGAATATGGAAAACGATGATGACAACAAGGTTTTTTCAGTAACCTTCAGGACACCGCCTAAGAACAGCACAGGATTGACCCATATATTGGAACATTCAGTTCTTTGCGGATCAAGAAAGTTTCCTACTAAAGAACCCTTTGTGGAGCTTGTAAAGGGTTCCTTGAATACTTTTTTAAATGCGTTTACTTTCCCGGACAAGACCATGTATCCGGTGGCCAGCAGGAATGATAAGGATTTCCGCAATTTAATGGATGTGTATCTGGATTCTGTTTTTTACCCCAATATACATAAGATCCCCGAAATTATGATGCAGGAAGGCTGGCATTATGAGCTTGAGGATATTGATGGTGAAATCACCTACAAGGGCGTTGTATATAATGAGATGAAGGGTGCATTCTCATCTCCCGAATCAGTATTGATGAGAAGGATTCAGGAAACTCTTTTTCCGGACACGCCGTACGGGTATGAATCGGGAGGAGATCCTGAAGTAATACCGGAGCTTACGCCGGAGGAGTTTCTTTCCTTCCACAAGAGATATTATCACCCGTCAAATAGTTTTATGTTCCTGTATGGAAACGGGGATGTGCAAAAACAGCTTGAGTTCATAGACAGTGAATATCTCAAGAATTTTGACAGGATAGATATAGATTCCCATATACCTGTGCAAAAAGCTTTTGATTCCTTGAAAGAGATTGAAATGGAATACCCTATATCCTCAAAGGAGGATGAAAGGGACAAGACATATTTCAGCCTGAATTATGTAACAGGGCTTTCTACAGACCCAGAGCTGTACCTGGCTATGGAAATACTGGAGTATATATTGCTCGGTACTCCTGCATCCCCGATAAAAAAGGCATTGATTGAAGCAGGATTAGGTAAGGATGTATTCGGAAGGTTTGACAATAGTATCTTACAGCCTGTTCTCAGCATTGTTGTAAAAAATTCCAACATGGATAAGAAGGATGCTTTTAAGAAGGTTGTGCTTGATACGCTGGAAAACCTTGTTAGAGAAGGATTGGACGGGGATTTGGTAGAAGCTGCTGTAAACATAAGGGAGTTCCAAATGAGGGAAGCCGATTTTGAAGGGTACCCAAAAGGACTGGTTTATAATATAAAGCTCATGGACAGCTGGCTTTATGGGGAAGATCCTACGATGCACCTTGTGTATGAACCCATTTTTGAGAAAATAAGGGCTTCAAAGGATAAACGGTATTTTGAAAACCTTATTGAAAGATTAATATTAAAAAACAACCACAGTTCACTGCTGGTTCTAAAACCAAGCAAAGGCATGTCGGAGACTATGGCTGAGGGGGTCAGAACCAAGCTAAAGGAACTAAAAGCCAAGCTTTCCGAAGAACAGCTTCAGGAAATGGTTGACAGGACAAAGAAACTTAAGGAATGGCAGAATACTCCGGATTCACCCGAAAGCCTGAAGCTTATTCCTATGCTTTCCATAAAGGATATAGATCCTAAAGGGGAAAGCTTGCCGCAGGTAGTGAAAAATGAATCAGGAGTCAAGATCCTTTCACATTTGATGTATACCAATAAAATAGTATATATCAACATGCTTTTTGATACAACGGCAGTGCCCCAGGAGCTTCTGCCATATATTTCCCTTTTATCCGGAGTACTGGGCAAGGTAAGTACAGAAATGAACAGCTATTCAGACCTTTCAAAGGAAATTGACATGCACACGGGAGGCATAAGGTTCAGTGCCCAGGTATATGGAGAAAACGGGAGTGACAGCAGATATTACCCCAAGTTTTCAGTAAAAGGAAGGGCTCTGACAAACAAGCTTCCTGAAATGTTTAGACTTATAAATGAAATTATAGGCAGAACCAGGTTTGACGATGCAAAGAGACTGAAGGAGATAATACGGGAGATTAAGTCGAGGATTGAAATGAGGATATCCAACGAAGGATATACCATTGCATGCAAGAGGTTATTCTCGTATTTCTCCGCTGAAGGAAGCTATCTGGAGGTTCTGACCGGGCTGACATACTACAAATTCATTGCTGATATAGAAAGTAACTTTGAGGAGAAGGCGTCAGAGATAATAGAAAATCTGAAGAAGGTTGCGAATTTCATTTTCACCAAAAACAACCTGATTATAGGTGTAACCTGCGAAGAGGATGATTATAAGGCTTTTTCAAATAATTTGGGGGTCGTGCTGGGAAGCCTTGGTGAAGGGAAAAATGAAGCAGTTCAATATGTTTTTGAAACCAAACCCCTTAATGAGGGGCTGATGACACAGGGGAAGGTGCAATACGCCGCAAAGGGTTATAACTTTATAAAACTTGGTTACTCTTATTCAGGCAGTTTGCAGGTTCTTAGGACTGTTTCGAGGTACAATTATCTCTGGAACCGTATCAGGGTACAGGGGGGAGCATATGGCGCATTCTCAGGCTTTGAAAGAAACGGCAATATGTTCTTTGCATCGTACAGGGACCCGAACCTGGCAGAAACCTTGAAGGTTTATGATGAGATGTACAAATACCTTGAAGATTTCAATATCGATGAAAGGGAAATGACCAAATATATTATTGGTACAGTGAGCAGGCTCGACCTTCCGCTTACACCATATATGAAGGGAGAGAGGGCAATAGAGTATTATCTGAGAAATATAACACGAGAGGACATTCAGAAGGAAAGGGCGGAAATACTGGGAACAACACAAGAAGATTTGCGGTCGCTTTCCGGTATGGTTCTGGAGCTTATGAAGCGGAATACTCTTTGCGTCCTGGGCAGTGAAATGAAAATCAAAGAAAACAGCAAGCTGTTCGATAATATAGTGGATGTATTTGAATAATACTAGAGCACAGATTATAGACGGTGACAAGCTCAAGAAAGTTATAGCGACAATGGATGAAAATAACCCATATTATATCGAACTTCAGGGTAAACTCAGCGAAGCAAGGAAGACATTGGGGCTCCTCTATTTATATACAATGGCAAGAGACAAAAACGGGCACTACATATACCTTGTTGATGGTTTGGATCCGGAATCGGAGGATTTTTCGCAGCTTGGGGATATAGAGGAATATGAACCGTATTTTAAGAATTTCGGCCTGGCTATGAAAGGGCAGGTTGTAAAGGATGATTTTGCTTTAGGTGATGAATGGGGGAATGTTGTAAGCTCATATATCCCTATCAGGGATTCTTCAGGGAATGTCGTGGCTTTTCTGGGAGCAGACCTTAGTGCGGATACTATACTTCCCCTGATGAGCAAGAATACAATTTCTATTGTCATAGTAACTTTTGCAGTAACATTGTTCGGGGTTATTGGGGCACTGATACTCTCCAGAAGGATCACATCCTCAATCACCCGGCTGAGGGATTACTCCAAGAAAGCCGTAGAAGGAGGATTCGCACATTTGGCACAGTCCGATGAGAAGGATGAGATCGGAGAACTTGCCGCCATATTGGAAAACCGCATTGATGCTGTCAGGACGATATTGGATAATACCGGCCAGGGCTTTTTGACCTTTCGAGATCATTTCCTTGTTAATTCGGAATACAGTACCGAGTGCAGGAGTATTTTCGGAAAAAATATAGAAGGAAGTGACTTCCTTGAACTAATATATCCTGATAACGTTGAACAGAGGAAGTTTATAAGGTCTGTTCTGGAAACGGTACTAAAGGAGAACAATAAGGAAAAAAGAGAAGTATACTTCTCCCTGCTGTCTGAAGAAATTGTGATTAATGGTATGCATATACTTGTGGAATACAAAATAATAAGCGGTAAATCGGGAAGCAAGGAGCTTTTCATGGCGATTTTGACCGACATCACAGAAAGGAGACTGCTGGAGAATAGAGTAGAGCATGAGCGGGATGTTTTCAGGATGGTAGTAAAGATTATTGCTAATCATGATGATTTCCTGGAGTGCAGCTATGATTACAATGAATACTTTGAAGAAGGCATTAAAGCTGTGGTTGCAGGGAATAAACGGCTTGCAGATAAAGTCTATGACATTTTCAAATCTGTACATACGTTTAGGGGAAATTTGGGCCAGTTGTATATGGCAAAGGCTTCTGATTCTCTTCAAAAGCTTGAAACTAAGCTTTCTGATTTTGCAAATAACGTAAAGATCAAAACGTTGCAGGACTTAATGGAGCTTATCGAAGGGTTCGACTACAAGTCAGGGTTTGAAGCTGATATAGCTCTCTTAAATGAGGTTTTAGGGGAGGATTATGTTAAAAGCTATATAAAAACAGAGAAAGGGTTTGTGATAGACAAATCAAAGCTTATTGCAATAGAGAAGAAAATGCAGTCAATCCTTTCTCCGCTTGAATGCAGGGTGTTGCTGCCTGAAATCCAAAAGTTGAGGTTCAAACCCTTTAGGGATCTTCTTAAATCATACCCTGATTATGTGGCCAGGATGGCGGAAAAGCTGGGTAAGAAGGTCTGGCACATGGAAATTACAGGGGGTGAATTTTCTGTAGATGTTGAAAAGTATCGCAGCTTAACAAAATCCCTGATACATGTATTTAGAAATGCTGTAGACCATGGTATAGAACCTGCCGAGGAAAGGCTTGATGCAGCTAAAGATGAATATGGAAGGGTACAGTGCAGTATAGCGGAGTCAGATGGTAAAATTCAAATAAAAATAATTGATGATGGGTATGGAATAAACACAGAAGAGGTCAGGAGAAAAGCAGTTGAAAAGGGAATTGTAAGCGCTGACGCAGCAGCTGTCCTTACTGATAAAGAAATACTGGACATCATATTTACTGATGGGTTCTCAACAAGACAGGAGGCTACGGAATTCTCAGGAAGAGGTGTAGGGTTGTCTGCCATACTTAATGAGGTTAAAAAGCTGGACAGGGAGATAGCAGTCTCGACAAAAGCAGGTTCAGGCACTGAATTTTGTATTACTTTTCCTGTGCATGAGACTGCCGGTATAACGGATCTTGCTGTTGACGGAATAATGGGTCCGCTCTTTAATACTATAGGAGGGTTCATCAAGAAGCAGCTTGGTGAAAACATAAATGCCCCTAATATCTGTAATATAGAAAAAACAGACAAGATAAGATTGAACAAGTATACCGCATTTATAGATATAAAGGGTGTACTTGAGGGCAGGTTCGCTTTAAGCCTGGACAGAGCTCTGTCCCAAAACCTCGCTTCCAAAATGGTTATTGGTTTTATACCCGGGGAGCAGAAGGAGGATATTGTTGAGGACACTGTTTCTGAGTGCCTGAATATTGCCCTAGGTAATTCCATAAAGCTGCTCCGGGGGCTTGAAGAGCTTGTGATGCTAAGTACTCCGGTAACAATCAACTCTGAAGATACTGTAATAAGGCATCCTGAATGTGACATATGGACTTGCTCTGCAGAGTTTGAGTCCGGGCAATTGAGCTTAAGCTTTATTGTTCCGCAGGGCTTGCTGTAAAAGTGTATTAAAACTCCCTAATAAGGAAAATTATTAGGGAGTTTTATTTTAAAAGTAAAACTGGGTATGCTATAATAAATAGACAAAAAAAGTATGTGGAGGAAAAATAATGATAGAGCTCATTGATGTAAACAAAACCTATAATGGTACGCTGAAAGCTGTTGATAATCTGAACCTGACTATTCCGGAAGGTCAGATAGTAGGCTTTCTTGGACCAAATGGAGCTGGAAAGACTACCACCATAAAGATGATTACCGGTATATTGAACCCTGATAGCGGAAGCATCAGAATAAACGGTATTGATGCAGCGGAAAAACCTCTGGAGGCTAAAAGGCAGTTTGGCTTTGTGCCGGATAATCCGGACATGTTTTTGAGGCTCAAAGGTATCGAGTATTTGAATTTTATGGCTGATATATATAATGTACCCGGGGAACTCCGAAAAAGCAGGATTGTGGAACTGGCAGAAAGCTTTGAAATGGAAGATGCGCTACCGGATCAGATACAGAGCTACTCCCACGGGATGAGGCAGAAGATAGTGGTTATGGGCGTCCTGGTGCATGACCCTTCAGTATGGATACTGGATGAGCCAATGACCGGTCTGGATCCAAAATCTTCTTTTACC
Source organism: Caulobacteraceae bacterium (assembly GCA_050261415.1). Lineage (GTDB taxonomy): Bacteria > Bacillota > Clostridia > Lutisporales > Lutisporaceae > JBLNDG01. The sequence goes on from JBLNDG010000213.1 coordinate 6,933, forward strand.
TTGAAGGAAATGATGCGGAACCATGTTAAGAATGGAAAGACAGTGTTTTTCTCAACCCATGTGCTTGAGGTTGCAGAGAAGATATGTGACAGGGTAGCTATTATAAATAAAGGCAAGCTGCTTTTCTACGGTACATTGGAAGAAATGCGGGAGCATTTCAAGAGCAACGAATCATTGGAGAATATGTTCTTGGAGATGACTGAGAATGAGTAGATATTTAGTTTTAACAAAGGTGCTTATGAAGAATTCCAACCTGCTGTCTTTAAAGCCGGGCAGGATAGGGAAAAAACAGATAAAGACAATACTTCTTTCTGTACTCATAATTGCTGCCTTCTTACCAATGATGTTCGGAATAGCGGCTATAGTATACGAGGCATATGGAGTGCTTCTTCAGATACAGCAGGAGGGACTGCTGCTTGTAGGTGGTTTTTCTGTTGTAAGTATGGCAGTGTTCTTTTTTAGTATTTTCTATGTGATGAGTGTATTTTACTTTTCAAGGGATATTGAAAACCTGCTGCCCTTGCCCTTGAAACCTTCTGAAATTCTGGCTGCAAAATTTACTGTCACACTGATATATGAGTATCTGACCGAATTCCTGTTCCTGGCTCCAATTTTGATAAGCTTCGGGGTTGCAAGCGGCCAGGGTATTATATATTATCTGTACAGCTTTATTATATTCCTGACGCTGCCGGTCATACCCCTGGTATATGCGTCTTTACTCAGTATGATTGTAATGCGCTTTACCAATATTGCAAGGAATAAAGACCGGTTCAGGATTGTAGGCGGTATTATTGCAATGGCTATTGCAATAGGCTCTAACCTTGTAATTCAAAAATTTACTGCCGCATCAATGACCCCTGAAAAGCTTCAGCAAATGATAACTCAGGGAAACAACTCACTTGTCGGTGCAATGTCAGGTATTTTCGTCAATAACAGGTTTGGGGTCATAGCATTGCTTAATAACGGCGGAGTTAAGGGACTCATAAACATAGCTGTTTTTGTCCTGATATCCTTTCTGTTTCTTTTGCTGCTCCTTAACCTGGGAGAAAGCATATATTTCAAAGGGGTAGTAGGAGTATCCGAAACTGCTTCAAAAAAGAAAAGATATTCAGAAAAGGAACTTTATAAATCAATGGAGGAAAGCCCGGCTCTCAAATCATATGCTTTAAAGGAATTGAAGCTTTTGTTCAGAACTCCGGTATACTTTATGAACTGCATAATGATGAATTTTCTCTGGCCGGTGTTTTTACTTCTGCCATTTATAGCGCAGCCTGAGCAGATGAAGGAGCTTAGGAGTTTCAGCACAGCATTGGAAAGCGGAGGCATAAGCGCTGTGGTTTTGGCTGCCGCTTTCGGGATAAGTACATTTGTCACTTCTGCAAACGGTATAACGGCATCTGCCATATCAAGAGAAGGCAGAAACATATATGTAAGCAAATACCTGCCTATAAGCTACAAGAAGCAGATTATGGCAAAAATACTGCCGGGGATAATAATGGGGGCTGTGGCCACTTTTATGATGCTGGTGGTAGGAATGATTCTTTTCAGAGTGCCTGCACTGCTTATAATACTTATTATCGTGGCAAGCTTCCTGGGTATAGTTTTCAGCTCGTTTATGGGGATGTTCTTTGACCTTAATTTTCCCAGGCTCATATGGGATAATGAACAAAAGGCAGTGAAGCAGAATTTCAATGTGGTATTGAATATGCTTGTGAGTATAATAGCTGCAGGTATACCTGTATTCATTGTAATAGTATTGCATTTTACGTTGTGGACCACATTTTTCATTCTGGTTGCTTTGTTCGGTTTGCTGGATGTGCTGCTGTATGTGATACTTTCAACGGTTGGAGTAAGGCTGTATAAGGAAATAGAGGGTTAAACAATAATGTAGGTTTATTAGCAGATGTGAATTAAACTGTAGGACAGTAGAGTCTTGATGATAAACAGTGGTCATGGGCACTGGGCTATGGGCAATGGGTTTCTGGAGAGCTTCGAAGCCCCACTGAAACCTATAAGCCTATAGCCTATTGCCTGTAAAAGCTAAAGCGTAAGGTTTTAGCTTTTATCTATTTAGGGAAGCATGTGCCTCTTTCAGATGTTCAACTATTGGAAGCTTCTGAGGACATGCATCCTCACATTTTCTGCATTCCACACATTGGGATGCATCCCTTCCGGAGCTTTTTAAACCTGTGTAACCCCTTGAGGATTCTGTGATTGCATTATAGACCGATGAATTATTGTAGTATTCGAATATCTGCGGTATCGACACATTGTTGGGACATGGCAGACAGTATTCGCAGCCGGTGCATTTTACCTTTATCAGGCTGTTGTAGGTATCCTTCACCTTTGTCACGGCCTTGAGCTCTTTCTCACTTAAAGCATTGGGATATGAGTCTGCAGCTATCTTAAGGTTGTTTTTAACCTGCTCCATTGTGCTCATACCGCTTAATGCCAAAGTAACCTCGGGATGATTGTACACCCATTTAAAAGCCCAATCCACAGGAGTCCTGTTTATCCCGGATTCCTGCCATACCTTCATTACTTCCTCCGGCTGGTTATTGGCCAGCTTGCCTCCGAGCAGAGGCTCCATTGCTACTAATGCAATTCCTTTGTCGTGCGCCTTTTTAATATGCTTTTCCCATTCAGGGCTTTCCATGTAATTGAACTGTATCTGGCACATTCCCCAATTGAAGGAGTCGAGAATTGTATCGAAAAATTCTATTTCCTCATGGAAGGAGAATCCCGCATGCTTTACCTTTCCTTTTCCTATCGCTTTTTTCAGCGAACCAAGCACATCAAGCTCTTTTACAATTTCCCACCTTGGTTTTCCAAGCGCATGCAGCAGGTAAAAATCTATATATTCAGTATCGAGCTTCTTGAGCTGTTCATCCAAATACTTATCAAAATCTTCCTTGCTCTTGAGGAGCCATACGGGAAGCTTTGTGGCAAGCTTTACTTTTTCACGGTAACCATCCTTCAGTGCCTTTCCTACGACAACTTCACTGTTTCCTTTATGGTAGGGGTAGGCCGTATCAATATAATTCACTCCGTTATCTATTGCATACCTTATCATTTTGATGGCTTCGGCTTCATCTATACTGGCTGTGTCCGGCTCAGCGCCTGCCGTTTCCGGAACGTTAAGGGGAAGCCTCATGCATCCGAATCCCAGTATTGACACATCAAACCCCGTCTTACCCATTTTTCGATATTGCATTGCATTTACCTCCTAATGTATTTAATCCCACATAATTTATAGTAATAGTATCTAACATTATTATGCTCATTGCAAGAAGTTTATCTTGTCATAAAGACTGGATAAAAAAGCCCCTGCCGTTTGGCAGAGGCCTATTGTCTCTACAATATCTCTTTCAATGCTTTTATAAACTCCATGTTTTCTTCCATGGTACCTATGCTCACCCTGAGCCAGGTGTTAGGATTAAAACCTGCCACAGGTCTTACTATTACTCCCTTTTTGAGGAGTTCATTGAATACCTGGGTGCTGTCTTTTTTCGCATTGAATATTATATGATTTGCCTCGGTTTTTGCATATTCTACATCCATTTTATCAAACTCTTCATAGATATATGCTTTACCGGCGTTGTTATTCTCAATTACCTTTGTCAGGAATTCGTCATCACCTATAGCTGCTATTGCGGCGGCCTGCGTAAGCAATGTTACATTGAAGGGGTTCCTGATTTTGTTTATAGCAGACAGAAGCTCCTGATCACCCAGGGTGTATCCTACTCTAAGCCCTGCCAGACCATATGCTTTTGACAGGGTTCTCATAACCAGTAAGTTTTTGTACTTTTTTAGGAACTTCAGACTGTCTTTTGGGTAATCAGGATGTGAAGCAAATTCATTGTAAGCCTCATCATAAACTATAATAGTGGATGGTGGGGCTGTTTCGAGAAGCTCAAGGAACTGCGCTTCGGTAAAAATTGTTCCTGTAGGATTGTTGGGATTGCAGAGCCATATCAGCTTTGTATTCGGGCTGATAGCTTTTTTGAAGCCTTCAATATCATAAGTAAGGTCTTTCAGAGGTATTTTTTTTATGTCTGCACCCATCATCTGCGAGGTGATATAATAGCGCGGGAAAGTTATATCTGCCATAATTACTTCGTCACCTTTATCAATAAAGGTTTTGGCAATGAGGTCTACCATTTCGTCCGAGCCGCATGTCGGCAGTACCATGTCCGGAGATATTCCATATTTACCTGCAATAGTATCTTTAAGAAGCGTTGCATTTCCGTCGGGATATAAATTTGCCTCCTCCAAGGCATTCATTACCGCATCCCTAACCTTTGGAGAAAAACCGAAAGGATTTTCATTGGATGCCAATTTAATTACCTTGTCAAGTCCAAGCTCACGTTTTACATCCTCTATGGGCTTACCCGGCACGTATACAGGAATGGCGTCTAATTCCCTCCTGTAGTTTACCTGCATAAAGCGTCCCCCCCCCAAAATAAATATTACAATATAATTGTACCTTTATTGCAAATATTTATCAACTTTTTTTAATTATTACAAAAAAATTGCAATGCAATTTTTTTTATGAAAACCAGGGATAGTAAATGTAAATTGTCTGGAAAGTCATTATATTCAGTTTTCTTACTTTTTACTCTTTACAATTATTGTACATAAAGATAAAATTAAAATTACAGTGCATGCACATTTGAGTTGAGCTATGTTTAAAAGTGCTATTGATGGGCAGAATAAACAAAAAAGGGGGAATTTATATGAAGGATTACAAAACGGTAAACCTTAGAAATGTTGGATTAATTGGCCACGGTGGTTCCGGAAAGACTACTATAGCGGAAGCTATGCTTTTTAATACCGGTGTTCTTGACAGATTCGGCAAGGTAGACGATGGAACAACTACAACTGACTTTGACCCGGAAGAAGTTAAAAGGAAGATTTCAATTAGTGCAGCGACTGCTCCATGTGAGTGGAAGGAAAACAGAATAAATGTAATCGATACTCCCGGATATTTTGACTTCGTCGGCGAAGTAGTAGCAAGCTTAAAGGTTGCTGACGGCGCAGTAATAGCTGTTGACAGCATTGGAGGAGTAGAAGTTGGTGTAGAAAAGGCATGGGATTTTGTGAACGAGGACAAAAAATCATGCATGTTCTTTGTTAACAAACTTGATAGAGAAAATGCAAATTTCTCAAAAGCTCTTACACAGCTCAGAGAGGTTTTTGGAAATAAAGTTGTTCCCTTTACACTCCCAATAGGAGCTGAACTAAACTTCAAAGGGATTGTAGATTTAATAGATATGAAAGCTAAGACCAGGGAAGGAAATAAGACTGTTGAGGGAGATATTCCCGCTGATCTTAAGGGAGAAGCTGATGAATACAGGGGTATGATAATAGAAGCAGCAGCTCAGACTGATGAAGCCCTCATGGAAAAATATTTTGGCGGAGAAGAGCTTACAAAGGAAGAAATAGTAAAAGGTTTGAGACTTGGCGTAATAGGCGGGGATGTCGTTCCTGTACTTTGCGGAGCTGCAACAAAAAATATAGGTATAGATTTGCTCATGGACACTATATTGAATTACATGCCTTCACCTGCTGATACTCCGGCTGTGGAAGCAGTCAGCGTCAAGAGCGGTCAGAAGGTGAAGATAGCTGCTGACGTTAGTACACCGTTCAGCGCACAGGTTTATAAGACCATAGCCGACCCCTTCGTTGGAAAGATATCCATGTTCAAGGTAATGTCCGGAACAATGTCCTCCGATATGGAAGTATATAATCCCAACAAGGAAAAGAAGGAAAAGCTCAGCAACCTGTTCCTGCTAAGAGGTAAAAAGCAGGTAGCTATGGATAAGCTCATAGCCGGAGAAATTGCTGCTGTAGCAAAATTACAGTTTACAACAACAGGAGATACATTGTGCGATCCTAATAATGTTGTAATGTATGAACAGATCAAATTCCCGGCACCAAGCATAGCAATGGCTATAGAGCCTAAGTCAAAAGGAGACGAAGACAAGATCGGTAACGGTCTCCAGAGACTTGTTGAAGAAGATCCGACCTTGAAGGTTGAGAAAAATGTTGAAACAAAACAGACACTGATATCCGGTATGGGAGAGCAGCATCTTGAAATTGTAACAAAGAAGCTGCATAATAAATTTGGTGTAGAGGTAGTGCTTACAGATCCTAAAATACCTTTCAGGGAAACAATCAAAAAATCGGCAAAGGCTGAAGGCAAGCACAAGAAACAGTCCGGAGGACACGGACAGTATGGACATGTTTGGGTTGAGTTCGAGCCAATCCTTGACGGAAGCGCTGATTTTGAATTTGTTGACAAGATAGTAGGCGGAGTAGTTCCGAGACAATATATACCTGCTGTTGAAAAAGGACTTAGAGAATGTGTGGAAGAGGGCGTACTTGCAGGATTCCCGGTTGTTAACATCAGATGTACACTGTACGATGGATCCTTCCATCCGGTAGACTCTGCGGAAATGCCGTTTAAAATTGCTGCCGCACTGGCATACAAGAAAGGTATGGCAGCAGCCAACCCTGTACTGCTTGAGCCGATATACCAGGTTGAAGTGCTTGTTCCGGACGAATACATGGGAGATATAATCGGGGACTTGAACAAGAAGAGGGGAAGAATTCTCGGTATGGAACCCCAGGGCAAGCTACAGAAGGTGTCAGCCGAAGCACCCCTTGCCGAAATGTTCAAATATGCAACTGACTTGAGATCAATGACTCAGGCAAGAGGAAGCTTCTCGATGAAGTTCTCAAGATATGAAGAAGTACCTGCACAAATAGCGCAGAAGATTATTGAAGCTGCAAATGCAGGAAGAGAAAAAGAAGAATAAACGATTTAAAAAACATGGCAAATTTTGCATTTGCCATGTTTTTTTCTAGGATGCTTTCAATATATGAATTCAATGTAAGATGTTTAGTTCAAAACATATAGTATATTTATATTGTTGATTCATAAACTATAATTACAAGATACTTTCATAGATAATGCATGAGAACTGCCCAATAATAGGAGGATGGTAAATGATCGAGAGAATGATAAATGTCAGCAACAGTATAAACCTTAATGATGTAAGAAGGATTGTGGATACCGTTAAGCAAATGAATGAGGATGAACAGCTTGTCTTATCATTAAACAGCCAGGATTCATACGAGGCAGCAAATATTTTCTCGATACTGGAAAGGCACAATTTTGAATGGTCAACAAAAGGCGGACATGACGGCAGGGATTACTATATTATTGCCAAGAAAAAACCGTAACCAGGGTTAGGGGGGGATATAGTGCAGCAGAATAATTATTCCGGAGAACTGGAAGACAAACTTAATGATGTTAGCCTTTATGGAGAATTCATGGCTACCTTCAATTATTGGGTAAGTTCGGAGGAACAGAAGAAAAGGGTAGAACATTTGCAGGATATAGGAAGGATAGACAGGATAAGCCATTAGTTATATTTAATAGTACTTGCACCTTAGCCCTCCGCTTTATGCGGGGGGTTTTTTTCATAGCATCAAGCTTGATATATTTTCTTAATGAATCAGTAATTTCTTCATAAAGTTTATAAATAGCAGAATGAAAGAGATTTCTATTAATATTTGAAAAAAAGGAAATAAAAACGGCAAAAATGAAAAATAATACTTTAGTACAATACTTGAAGTCATGGAAGAAGAATAACTATAATATATATGAAGGTCAAAGAAAGTCAAAGTCAGAAAGAGTGATGTTATGTCAAGAATAAGTGATTTGATTGAAAGCTTTATTAATGATCTCATAGAACAAGGGCAGGGTGTTATTGAAATTCGGAGGAATGAAATGGCCAACTATTTTGATTGCGCCCCATCCCAGATAAACTATGTGCTCATGACCAGGTTCACCTCAGAGAGGGGTTATTTTATTGAATCCCGAAGGGGAGGCGGAGGATGCATAAAGATCTCACGCGTTGCAGTTGACAAGGATGATTATTTGTGGAATTTACTTTCAAACAGGATTGGCAGCAGTATAAACAAGGAGGGTGCTTTTGAACTGATTCAAGCTTTACATAAATTGAATCTGATTGAAAGCGGTGATGTAAAAATACTTAAGGCGGCTGTAGATGACAGTACGCTTTCTATGGTTCAAAAACCATTGAGGGACAATTTAAGGGCGGAGATTCTGAAATCGATTATAGTTGCAGCGGTTGTGGATTAAATATAGTTTAGGAGGGTTATTATGCTTTGTGAAGAATGTGGGAAGAGACCCGCATCAGTTCATATAACCAGAGTTGAAAACGGGAAAAAAACAGATATGCACCTGTGTGAGCAATGTGCGATACAAAAGGGCTTATTAGGCATTAGCACAAGTTTTTCAATTAATGATCTGCTGGCTGGTCTTTTAAACTCCGGCAATGTTTCATCTTTGAAGAAAGATGCAGTGCAGGATGTAAAATGTGACGTTTGCGGTTTATCATACAATAGATTCAGAGAGACGGGACGATTCGGATGCAGCAATTGCTATAAGGTGTTTGGAGAGAGATTGAACCCCTTGTTCAAGAAGCTTCACGGAAACACCAGCCACACTGGAAAGATACCTGATAGAGTTGGCGGAAGGATTAAGGTGCTTAGAGAGGTAGAAAAGCTGAAGAAGGAGCTGGATGAGGCAATACGGGATGAAGAATACGAACAGGCCGCGGTTATAAGAGATAAAATAAAAGAAATTTATAAATCGGAAAAGGGGGAAGAATGATGAAAGGCTGGATTCAGGGGAATGGCCCCCACAATGAAATAATACTGAGCAGCAGGATCAGGCTTGCCAGAAATCTTTCAAATATACCTTTTCCCGCAATGCTTGATAACACTAAAGCAAAAGAGATTGTTAAGATGGTCGGCGAAAGTGTCGGAAAAAACGAAGATACCCCATTGAAATTCAAAAATTATATTATTGAGGAAATGGCGCCGCTAGACAGGCAGACTCTTGTTGAAAAACACCTTATCAGCCCGGGACTGGCTAAGAACAGTACCAGCGGAGCTGCTGTCATAAGCAATGATGATGTAGTAAGCATTATGATAAATGAAGAGGATCATTTGAGAATACAAGCGATTCTCCCGGGATTTCAGATAAAAAAAGCCTGGGAGGTTGCAAGCAATCTTGATGATATTCTGGAAAAGAGCCTCGAATATGCATATGATGAAAACTGGGGATACCTTACCAGCTGTCCTACCAATGTAGGAACGGGGATGCGTGCTTCAGTAATGGTTCATCTTCCGGCATTGAATATAACGGGGAATATAAACAAGATACTTCAGGCTGTTACTCACATAGGCCTTACAATAAGGGGATTGTACGGTGAAGGAACAGAAATGGTAGGCAATATATTCCAGGTTTCCAATCAGATAACCCTCGGAAGGTCTGAGGATGAAATTGTTGATAATCTGACTGGTGTGGTTATGCAGATAATTGAAAAGGAAAAGGAAGCAAGAAATATTCTGCTCAATAACAACCGTATACAGATTGAGGATAAAATCTGGCGCTCATGGGGTATTATGAAAAATGCGAGAATTATGCAGTCCCAGGAATGTATGAAGCTGCTTTCGGATATGCGTCTTGGGGTTGATCTTGGGATCGTTGAAGGTATACCTATTTCACTTTTAAATGAAATAATGGTAGGAACACAAGCCGCAAGCATACAGAAACGCTATGAAAGGGAATTAAGCCCAACAGAAAGAGACATACTAAGGGCAGAAATTGTAAGGGATAAACTGGGCGGCTGATGATAATAACTTGATGATAGGAGGATAAATTAATGGGAATTTTCGATAGATTTACGGAAAGAGCCCAGAAGGTTATGGTATATGCTCAGGAGGAAGCATTAAGGCTTAATCATAATTACATCGGAACCGAGCACATACTTCTGGGACTCTTAAGAGAAGGAGAAGGAGTCGCAGCCCAAGTTCTCAGGAATAAGGGCATAGATCTTGATACAGTAAGAAAAAATGTTGAAGAAGTAATTGGTACCGGTCAACAACCGGTTGACCAGGTAGTCGGCTATACACCAAGGACAAAGACAGTTCTGGAATTCAGCTTGAGCGAGGCAAGGAATCTTGGACATAACTATATTGGTACCGAACATCTACTATTGGCACTTATCAGGGAAGGAGAGGGAATCGCAGCCCAGATTCTGACCGGAATGGGGCTCGATTTAAGTACGGTTGCACAAGAGATAGTCAATATTTTGAGGGATGAAAAATCAAAGAGTAAACCCGGCAGTAATGCTGCCAAAAGCGCAAATACTCCAACACTGAACCAGTACGGCAGGGATCTGACTGAAATGGCCAAAGAGGGCAAGCTGGATCCTATTATAGGCAGGGAAAAGGAAATAGAGCGTGTCATACAGATTTTGAGCAGGAGAACAAAGAATAATCCTGTGCTTATAGGTGATCCCGGCGTGGGCAAGACTGCCATTGCGGAAGGGCTGGCCCAAAAGATAGTAGAAGGCAGTATTCCCGAGATAATTAAAGATAAAAGAGTTGTCACACTTGATGTCTCTTCCATGGTTGCAGGCTCAAAATACAGGGGTGAATTTGAGGAAAGACTCAAGAATGTAATGAATGAAATCAGGGAAGCCAAGAATATAATATTGTTTATTGATGAAATGCATACTATTATTGGAGCAGGAGGCGCTGAAGGGGCTATTGACGCATCCAATATATTGAAACCTGCGCTGGCAAGAGGAGAAATACAGGCTATTGGAGCAACCACACTTGACGAATATAGAAAGCATGTAGAAAAGGATGCCGCCCTTGAACGACGTTTTCAGCCTGTAATGGTCGGAGAGCCGACTAAGGAGGAAACCCTCCTGATACTTGAAGGGCTCAGGGATAAGTATGAAGCCCATCATAAGGTGAAAATAACAGACGAGGCTTTGAAGGCTGCAGTTGATTTGTCAGACAGGTATATAACAGACAGGTTCCTCCCCGATAAAGCCATAGATTTGGTGGATGAAGCGGCGTCAAAGGTAAGAATCAAGACATTTACAGCACCGCCTGACTTAAAAAAGATTGAGGAGGAGCTTTCCGCCCTTGAAAAGGAAAAGTCGGAAGCTATAAGCATGCAGGAATACGAGAGGGCAGCACAATTAAGAGACAAAATACAGGATATGAAAAAACAGCTTGAAGATGAAAAGAAGAATTGGACTGACAAGACGAACTCAAAAGATTCAGTAGTTGGTGAAGAAGAAATCGCTTCTGTGGTATCCAACTGGACCGGTATACCGGTAACAAAGCTTGCGGAGGAAGAATCGAAGAGGCTTCTAAACCTGGAGTCCATACTTCATGGAAGGGTCATAGGGCAGGAGGAAGCTGTCCTTGCTGTAGCAAAGGCAATTAAAAGAGCCCGGGTCGGACTCAAGGATCCGAAGAGGCCGGTAGGGTCCTTCATATTCCTTGGACCTACAGGAGTTGGGAAAACAGAGCTCTCGAAGGCTCTCGCTGAGGCATTATTTGGAGATGAAAATTCTGTAATCAGAATAGATATGTCGGAATATATGGAGAAGCATACGGTATCAAGACTTATCGGTTCACCTCCCGGCTATGTCGGCTATGAGGAAGGCGGACAGCTGACTGAAAAGGTAAGAAGAAAACCATACTCCGTAGTGTTGCTGGATGAGATTGAAAAAGCGCATCCTGATGTGTTCAACGTACTGCTTCAGATATTGGATGATGGAAGATTGACCGATGGAAAAGGCAGAACAGTGGATTTCAAAAATACGGTTATAATTATGACATCCAACGTGGGTGTGAGCACAATAAAGAAACAGGGTGTATTGGGATTTACAGCTGCTACATCCAATGAACGCGAGGATGCTTACGAAAGAATGAAGAACAATGTGATGGAAGAATTGAAGCGGACATTCAGACCGGAATTTCTGAACAGAGTAGATGATATAATTGTGTTCCATCAACTGGAGGAAGAACATCTCAAGCAGATTGTGGAACTCATGCTGAAATCGCTTCTTGGCAGAGTAAAAGAAATGAATATTGATGTGGATGTAACTGACAATGCAAAGGCACTTCTGGTAAAGAAGGGCTATGATCAGGCATATGGCGCAAGACCGCTTCGCCGGGCTATTCAGAAGATGGTTGAGGATCAGCTGTCTGAGGAAATGTTGAAAGGGAATGTGAAGCCCGGAGGAAAAGTCCTGATTGATGCAGAGAATGAAAAACTAGTATTCACAAGTAATGAAAAACTGGTATTCACAAATAAGTAGAGGGTAACCCCCAAGGGGCTTCACACAGAGCCTTTTGGGGGATGCTTTTTGTTCACACCCTATGAATCCGGTTGATATGTTCAGTACGAAACATATAGAATTGACATTAATAAATATAGTATAATTGATATGTGTAATTTACTGCAAAAAAGGACAAACTTTTGAAGTAAATATTGTAAAGTATGTAAAAAATGTGGTTTTTTACCGATATATAGAACAGAAACAGCCGAACGGGGAGACTATAATATGAGGTGTTTTAATGGCTAAGCTAAAGACTAAATTTGTATGTAATGAATGTGGGAGCGAATCCCCCAAATGGATGGGCAAATGCCCGGAATGCGGACAGTGGAATACCTTTGTTGAAGAGATAGAACAAAAAGAAACACAGCCGCAGCAAAAACTCTTGGCTGTATTATCGAAGCCGGAATCACTTTCGGATATATCCGTTAACATAGAAAAGAGGCTAAGCACTGGAGTTTCCGAGCTGAACCGTGTATTAGGCGGGGGAATAGTAAATGGTTCCCTTGTGCTTGTAGGGGGAGACCCGGGTATAGGAAAATCGACTCTGCTTTTGCAGATTTCCAATAATATTGGCTGTGCTGGACTTAAGGTTTTGTATATATCCGGAGAGGAGTCAACAGCGCAGATAAAACTGAGAGCGTCCAGAATGGATGTTAAATCCGGAAACATATTTTTGGTTTCAGAAAATAATACACAGAATGTAGCTGCGTATATCAGCGATTTGAAGCCTGATATACTTATTGTCGATTCAATTCAGACCATGTATAATCCTGATATTTCATCGGCCCCCGGAAGCGTAAGCCAGGTAAGGGAGGCCACGCTCGGCCTTATGAGGATAGCCAAGCAGGATGGGATAGCAACCTTTATTGTCGGACATGTGACTAAGCAGGGTGCTATTGCAGGGCCGAGAGTACTTGAGCATATGGTTGATACAGTGCTTTACTTCGAAGGGGAAACCCATATGTCGTACAGGATATTGAGGGCTGTGAAAAACAGGTTTGGCTCCACCAACGAGATAGGTATATTCGAAATGGGCGATAAGGGCCTTACAGAAGTAATTAATCCTTCGCAAATGCTGCTTTCGGGCAGAATGAAGGGAGCTCCCGGCTCCTGCGTTATTTCAGCAATGGAAGGAACAAGGGCTATGCTGGTAGAAGTACAGGCATTGCTCAGCCATACCAGCTTCGGAGTACCAAGGAGAAATGCCACAGGGGTGGACTACAACAGAGTAATGCTTCTAAT
>JBLNDG010000214.1:0-17708 GCA_050261415.1 Caulobacteraceae bacterium
TTCCCTGTCCTATATCTGTGGCACCGACCTGAAGCTGTATTGAACCGTCCTGGTTCATAACAATCCTTGCTCCCCCGATTTCAAACCCATGGGGATAGGTTCCTGTCGCATAGCTGAAGCAGGCCATACCCAGACCTCTTCTCTTGGTACCCTTCTGGTCCTTGTATTTTTTAAGCTTCTCATCCCATTTAATCAGTTGTTTCCCTTTTTCAACACATTCGGGAAGTCCGAAGGACCGTACCACAATTCCTGAAAGCGGGTCCACCTTACCAACGCTGATAAGGTTCTGCTTTCTGAATTCTACCGGGTCCATTTTCATTTCCCTGGCTATATCTTCTATATGGCTCTCCAATGCATAGAACACCTGAGGGCAACCATATCCCCTCATTGCTCCGGCAGCCGGAAGATTTGTATATACTGTTTTGGGTTCGTACTTTATGGAATTGAAGTCGTAAAGCAGCCTGAACTTTCCACCGGCACTCATCGCAATAGTATGCCCGTGGGAAGCATAGGCTCCGTTATTGCTTATAAGCCGTATGTTGATTCCAAGAAGCTTTCCTTCCTTTGAAACAGCTGTCTTCATATGGAATTTCATAGCGTGGCGGGTTCTTGTATCAGTAAAGCATTCCTCCCTTGTCAAGGAATAGCGCACAGGCCTTCCATTTACCGCCAGGGACATGGCTGCAGTCAAAGGCTCTATAATAACGTCCTGTTTGTTCCCGAACCCTCCTCCTATATATGGCTTTATTATCCTGACTTTTCCCCATGATATACCGAGTGCTTGAGCCACTATTCTTCTTGCTATGTGCGGAATTTGTGTTGAGGTTACTACTACTATACGGTCGTCGGCATCAACATAAGCATATGCACTTTGAATCTCCAGATGGCAGTGCTGAACGATACTGGTTTCGTAGACGCCTTCAAATATGTGGTCAGCATTTTTTAAATCCTCTTCAATATCTCCCAGTTCCTCACCAATTGAGCTTATGACATTATCCGGTCTTTCTTCATGAATTATTGGCGCACCTGGCTTAATAGCCTCCTCCGGATCCAGTACAAAGGGAAGAACCTCATACTCCACCTCAATCAACTTAAGGGCTTTTTCTGCTGTAAGTGAGTCGGTAGCTACAACAGCTGCAATACCATCACCGACATAACGTGCCTTGTCAGATAGAATCATCCGGTCTGCCACATCCCTGTGCTCCGGTTCAAGGGCCCATGGATGACCTGCAGTTGCATACTTTATCTTAGGTAAATCCTCATAGGTAATTGCAGCCTCAACCCCAGGCAAAGCCTTTGCCTTACTAACATCAATGTGCTTAATAAGCGCATGGGCATAAGGACTTCTCAAAACCTTCCCGACAAGCATTTCACGTTCGAAGAAGTCATCAGCATACTTTGCCTTGCCTGTTACTTTGGCGACTGCATCTTTTCTAACTTCACTTTTACCTACTGTCCCGAAAGCCATCTTTTCACCTTCATTCAAACAAATTTACACATGTTTTAGAAACGCTTCCAAACGGCATTTGCCAATTCACGGCTTCTTGCCATTATTCTTTCTTCATCGATATTGACCAGTTTTCTGTCTTCCATCAGAACTTTACCGTTAATTATTGTTGTATCAACGGAACGCCCATTAATGCCAAACAGAAGATGGCTGTTTATATTACTTTCATTTATTGGGGTAGGAGGATTGTAATCAACTATTATTACATCAGCCAGTGCCCCTTCTTTCAGAATACCCACCTGTCCATTTATAAACCTTTCAGTTATCTTCCTGTTATTTACAAAAAGCATTTCAGGGATTTCGCCCCAGGCGACTTTTGAATCACCTTTAACATGTTTGTGAATGATGTTTCCGACTTTATAGGATTCCATCATATCTGCCGTATACCCATCAGTACCCAATCCCAAAAGAATTCCTTTGCTGAACATCTCAAGTACCGGGGAGGCACCCACTGCATTTCCCATATTGGACTCAGGGTTATGGACAACTATCGTGTCTTTTTCTTTCAGTAAATCCATTTCCTTCTCAGAAATATGAATGCAGTGAACTGCTATGGTCTTATTGGAAAGTACTCCTGCATCATGCCATCTTTCTATAACGCCCTTGCCATACTTTGCTTTAGAGTCTTCCACGTCTTCAATCCCTTCCGCACAATGCACATGAAAACCTGCATTCAAGCTATTGGCGGCGTCCAGGCACTTATCCAAAGTCTTTTCTGAAATGGTCATGGATGCATGAAGTCCGAACATGCCCTTCAGCATATCATCATTCTTTTTGTTGCAATATCTGATGAAGTCTGAGTTCTCGACAATACCTTCATCAGTGATTTTTTCACCGTCACGGTCTGAGGTTTCATAGCACAGGTTGCTGCGGATTCCTATTTGCTCAGCTGCTTCTGCTATTTTAAACAAGCTGCCTGTTATTGCGTATGGGCTTGCATGGTGGTCAAATACTGTTGTCACCCCGTTTTTTACCTGGTCTATCATCGGAACAACCGCACTATAGTATACATCTTCAAGGGTCAGTACCTTGTCAAGCCTCCACCACAAGCCTTTTAATATATCAGAAAATTTCATTGCCGGTGGGCTGTCATTGGCCATGCCCCTTGCAAAAGTGCTGTAGTAATGCATATGGGTATTAATAAACCCCGGCATTATAAGCTTGCCTTTTGCATCTATAAACCTTCCCTGGCCATATTTCTCTTTAAGAGCACTGGTTGCACCAACCTCTATTGTCTTATTGCCTTCAATAGCAATACATCCGTTTTCAATTATCGGTACAGCTTTATCCCGGGTAATGACTTTACCGTTTCCCACTAATAACACTTCTTTACCCTCCCCGCTTTTATAGATTACTTTTAACTGTTTCTTTGTTTGTTTACAATTTCAACAGCTGTTTTGTGAGCATCCGATGCCACTTTGTCAGAGTCAATCGTTGTCAGTCTTCCGTCTTTAACTACGATTCTCCCGTTAACAATAGTCATGTCAACCAGGCTGGAATTTCCCAAGCAAACCAGTGATACCAAAGGATCGTGGCATCCTGCATATTCAATACCTTTTAGGTTGAACAGAACAATATCCGCAGCCTTACCTGCTTCAAGTCTTCCTGTATCATCCCGTCCCAAAACCTCTGCTCCGCCCCTGGTAGCTGCTTTGAGGATTTCGTAAGCTGTCAGCCCCTCGGTTCCGTATTTCAGATGGTTCAGCAAGTACACCCGCCTTACTTCCTCCCACATGTTTGACCCGTCATTGCTTGCGCTTCCGTCTACAGCTATGGAGAGCTTCCCGCCTGACCGCACTATTTCCGTTGTTCTGCAGATACCACTGGAAAGCTTCATATTGGAGGAGGGACAATGAGCGATTCCTGAGCCCTGGAGTCTCTCTATTTCACCATCACTCAGGAAAATACCGTGGGCAAACCAAACGTCATCTCCTACCCACTCCAGATCCTCCATGAGTTCGAAAGGTCTTCTTCCGTAACGCTCCAGGCAGAACCTTTCTTCATCAAGGGTTTCAGCCAAATGCGTATGCAGCATGACTCCCTTCTTTCTTGCCAGATCCTTTGTCTGCAGCATGAGCTGTTTGCTTACGGAAAATGGGGAGCAAGGTGCCAATGCGATTCTCTGCATTGAAAAGGGACTATTGTCATGATACTGGTTTATCAATCTTTCGCTATCCAGGAGAATTTCTTCTTCAGTTTGTACAACCTCCATTGGAGGCAGCCCCCCCTGATCCCTGCCAAGGGACATGGAACCTCTTGTTGCATGGAACCTTATGCCTATCTCCCTGGCAGCCTTTATCTGTTCATCTATTAGTGTAGCCGGCTGATTCTTCGGAAACACGTAATGATGGTCCGAAGTCAATGTACAGCCGGTACGAAGCAGCTCTGAGAAACCCACCAAAGCGCCATAGTAAACAGCTTCCGGTGTTATATTCTTCCAAAACTCATATAGTCCCACCAGCCATGGGAAAAGAGGCTTCTCCTGCACTTCTTTAATCCCTCTGAATAGTGTCTGATATAGATGATGATGCGTATTGACAAAGCCCGGCAGTGCAGTTAATCCTCTGCAGTCAATTATCTCAACCTCTCCGGCGGCACTCAACTTTTTGCCTATTTTCCTGATGACTGCTCCATCAATCAATATATCGCAGTGCTCGAAGGTTTCTTCCCGATCATTGAAAGTAACTATAAGGTCAATGTTTTTTAACAGCTTTTGACTCATAAATTCAGTCCTCCAAATTGGTTATTTGTGAAAAAATGCGACGAAAGAAACGGGTAACACTGAAAACACAGAATACCACTGAATACACGGCGGGGAAAAGTATTTTGTTATATAAATGATTATCAATAATAAAGTAAGTATCGAAATGTACTAATGTATCTAAATAGTAAATAAAAGTTTGCTGTGCAATTCCGTGAAGCATCCGTGTGCTCCGTGTTACACGTCCCCCCCATTGCTTGTGCCGCATCTTTCTTATTTTGTGAAGCCTACAGCATATAAGGATATTTCCTGATACAATTTTCAATAACGCTCGCCATCTCTTCCGAGATTACATTTTCCTGTCCAACCGTATAGCTAACTGTTGCTCCTTCTTCAGTACGAACCATACAAATGCCCTTTGCCATATCCGTTACCACAAAACCTTTATTTGTACTATCCTTAAAGTCTTCTATACTCCAAAACACAGTGACCTTATCCTTATACGGATTTCCGTCATGAGGGCAAAAAACACCACAGTTTCCGCATTCATTGCACATACCGTCCAAATGAATAATCTGATGTGCAGAGTCAAACCCTTTATCCATATATATCACTGCATTTGCCCTGTTAGGACAGACATCCACACATAATTCACAAATGTTTTCACATGAAAGACATCTGACCGATTCTTTTTCACTGCATACCGGATCATTCAAAACGCCCTTCCTTTCATAAAGTGTTTCTTCATCCACAGGAAGAACTTTTTTCTCAAAGTCAGCCTTCAAGCCTTCCCTTGCCAGAATATCCTTTGCAACTGTCTTCCCGTCGGCAATGGCTTTAACAACTGACGCAGGTCCTTTCTTTACATCACCGGCAACATAAACACCGGGTATGTTAGTCTCACATGCAGGACCGGTTTTGGGGAAACCCTTCGAATCCAGC
This sequence comes from Caulobacteraceae bacterium, assembly GCA_050261415.1. GTDB lineage: Bacteria > Bacillota > Clostridia > Lutisporales > Lutisporaceae > JBLNDG01. The sequence continues at coordinate 5,151 of JBLNDG010000214.1, forward strand.
TCTATTCCGTTCTTCTTAAGCAAGTCCCCATCAAGGCGTTCTCCAACTGCCACGATGACGGCATCTGCATCCAGTTCTACCATCCTGCCTGTAGGAACAGGGCTTCTTCTGCCTGAGGCATCCCTGTCCCCCAAAGCCATTTCCTCACATACAAGCTTGCCGCCTGTGTATGTTGATGGTGAAAGCAGTTCCTTGAATATCATCCCTTCGGTCAAAGCCATTTTGATTTCTTCACGGTCTGCCGGCATGAATTGTCTTGTTCTTCGATATACAATTGAAACCGACTCAACCCCGGGCACCCTCTTGGCAGCTCTGGCCGCGTCCATTGCAACATTTCCGCCGCCGACGACACAGACATGTTTTCCCAGGCTTACATTTCCGTTATGAGCTTTGTAATTCTCCAGGAAAGCAATTGCATTGACAGTTTTTTCTTCCCCTTCTTTGAGGGAAATCCGACCTGGCTTCCAGGCGCCTATTGCCACTACAACATAATCATATTCTTTCTTCAGTTCATTAATGCTGAAGTTCTCATCAACTCCCAGCTTTAATTCTACCCCCTGGCTCTTGACAAGCTCCAAGTCCTTCCTGATCATATCGGAAGATATCCTGAATTCAGGAATCACATGTTCAACTACACCGTAAGGCCTGTCTTTCTTATCCATTACAGTGGCTTCCATGCCATTCCTTCTCAAGAACAGTGCCGTTGCCAGACCTGCGGCACCAGCACCCACTACCGCCGCTTTTTTGGTGCTTCTGATTTCTGCTGGTTTGATTTCTGCAATATATTTATCCTGTGCATTAAGAACTGCTGTTTTTTTCATGTCCCTTACCAGGATAGATTCATCGTAGTCAAGGCGGATACATTTACACTGGCACTGATGGTCACAAATTGATCCTGTAATGGCAGGTGAAGCGTTGTCATTGACTATGACTTTAAAAGCCTCATCATACTTTCCCTCACCTACTAATGCAACATATTGCGGAATTTGCTGATTTATCGGACATCCGATTGTGCATGGAGCTATGGCACAGTCAAAAAGCGGCAGCCCGGAAGAAAGTTTTCTGCTGTTAACAGGCCTCAGCTCTTTCAGATGGTGCTTGTTGGTCAATGCGTCCTTTGCAAGGCTGTCTAGCTTAACAAGGTCAATACCGGTAAAAGCGCCATTAAGCTGTCCTTCTACCTTCCTTGCCATCTGTGTTATTCTTTCATAACCTCCGGGCTTTAGGATGGTCGTTGCGAATGTGATGGGCTCAATTCCAGCATCTAAAACCTTGTCGATATTAAAAAAGTCAATACCGCCGGAATAGGAGATATGCAAATCCCCATCAAATTCTTTAGCCAATTTGCTTGCCAAAGAGATAGAAAGTGCATATAAGGCTCTGCCTGACATATACATTTCTTCTCCCGGCAACTCCTGATTCTGAATCTTAACAGGTAATGTATTTGTCAACTTGACCCCGACTACCAGGTTTAAACCCCTGCCCACAGCTCTAAGCCGCTTCAGCATTGCAACGCCGTCTCCGAACTGCAGGTCATGTATGAAATGGTGTCCGTTAAGTGTGACGTAATCATAACCCATCGCATCCAAGGTTTCTCTTACGAACTTTTCACCCAGGAGTGTAGGGTTCATTTTTATAAAGGTATGCAAGTTCTTCTCTTTGAGGAAATAATTCGAGATCCGCTCGATCTCCTGGGGAGGGCACCCGTGGAGTGTAGAAAGTGTAATGGAAGGACAAACCACAGGGGAAACCTTATCAAGGTCCTCCCTGGTGAATCGTGAAAATAAGTGCATGTTGGAAAGTAGAACTTCTCTGCATTCCTTCCATATTTCTGTTTTTGATGCGTCGCGCATGCCTTCTATATAGGCATCAATTTTGGGAGATTTTATACCTTCCAGGTCATAGCCTACGCTCATATTGAACATAAAGTCCCGCTTTTCGCTTAGTCCAAGCTCTTTCATAAGAACATGCAACAAGAACCAGGCTTTAATATACTCATTATATGCATCCGGTACCCTTAACTCTGTCGACCACTCTACATTGTAGCCTTCATCCTGAGCCAAAATGCAGGGCTTGGATACTGGCAAATCTTCTCCATCAAGCTTCTGCACCGTTTTCAGCTCTATAAAACGGCATCCTGTCAAATAAGCTGCTACAATATTCTGTGTTAACTGCGAATTAGGGCCTGCTGCCGGACCAACCGGCGAAGCTAATTTTTGCCCAAACAGCTCAATGTATTTTCCGCTTTCATTTTTGTAAAACTTGCTTTTGTGAATGCCGAAAATTGAACCTTTTTCTTTTAATTCACCGACCACCCAAAAAATCATTTTCTCAAAAGGTATCGGTCTCATCCTATCGCCCATTCTATTACCTCCTTGTGAGTAAACTATGTAATATGCAGTGAAGTACTACTTTGCCAAGTTTTCTGTCGTTTTCGGCATTTTATCAGCATACTTTTCCACGAACAGTGATGGAATTACTGCATACATTGCAGCTGCTTTCACCAGTTCATTCTTCCAGGTCTTTTCGTTTGGAGCGTGAGCCTGGTCTTCATGACCCGGACCAAAGCCTATACATGGTATGCCGTATTTACCCATGATAGAAACACCGTTTGTAGAGAATGTCCATTTATCCAATACCGGTTCATCATTAAACAGCCCTCTATAAGCTTCAAGCAGCGTACTGCAAACAGGATGATCCTCTTCAATGAACCAGGTTGGGAAATAAGCTTCCGTAGGGTACACCAGGTCCGTATATGAAGGCCTGCTGTATGGGTACATCGTTACTTCAGCCTTTGCTGCTTTAACGGAGGGCAATTCTCTTATCTGGTTCATTGCATACTCTCCGTTTTCGCCTGCAGTCAGCCTCCTGTCTATTGAAATCCAGCAGCTGTCTGCTACCGCGCATCTTGATGGTGATGTATGGAATATCTCAGATACAGTCAGAGTACCTTTTCCAAGGAACGGATGGCTTATAAGCCTCTCATTGAGTTCATTCAATTCCATAAGAATCGGCGCCATTTTGTAAATGGCATTGTCGCCTCTCTCCGGTGCAGAACCGTGGCAGCTTATACCCTGAGTCGTTACTTTGATTTCCATTCTTCCTCTGTGTCCTCTGTATATACGGCAGGAAGTCGGTTCTGTAATAACAACAAATTCCGGTCTGATGTTCAATTCCTTTATAATGTACTGCCAGCACAAACCGTCACAATCTTCTTCCTGTACCGATCCTACTATTAATAACGTAAAATCATTCTCCAGCTTCAAATCTTTAATTATTTTTCCCGCATAGACCATTGAAGCCATGCCGCCTGCCTGGTCACTTGCACCTCTGCCGAGGATTATTTCATCATCCTCATAGCCATTGTACGGGTCATAGTTCCAGTTCTTTATATTCCCCACACCCACTGTATCAATGTGTGCATCCATTGCTATCAAGTGTTTCCCATGTCCTATATACCCGAAGACATTACCCATCGGATCCAGTTCAACCTTGTCAAAACCGACCTCTTTCATTTCCTTCATTATCCTCTGGATGACCTCTTTTTCACCGCAGCTTTCACTTGGAATCGCGATCATATCCCTGAGAAATTTTGACATTTGCGGTTTATATTTATTTGCCAGTTCAAGTATTTGTTTAAAATCATATGCCATTTAAGACCCTCCTAGAATTTTTATAGTTCCTTAGCCAGACCCGTTCTTTCATTGAACTGTTCAATCAACCTGTCAAGCTCAGGCCCCATCTTGTGCAATCTTCCCCAATAATTGTCGTAATCGTACCACTGGTCATTCAGCTCATCCAGATCATACATCTGCTGCTCAATCCAGGTGTAGTACTTGAGATTATGGATACGTTTCCTGCTCTGGTAAGTCAGTTCTTCCATGCTGTCAGTCCTTAAGCCCATTACGTATCTGTTATAATCTATAGCTGCATCAAGCTGCTGATATTCCCTGCCTCTTTCCTCTTCCATCTCTTTAAGCCTTGATTTGTACATATCTGCAGAGTCCGTGAGTATTGTCATTACAATATCATCCTCTGTAAGCTCATAATATTTTGCGAATTTTATGCAGGATATGATGTTTGCAGCACCTGAAATTCCAACCCAGGAAAGCTTCTCTATAATCTCTTCCGGAACTCCCTGCCTTCTCAGGTATTCCTGTCCGGCAGGTTCATTGAAGAGGCGGAACATTCCCAGGCTGTCATTGTCATCTATTGCGATAATCATATCTGTATTCTTTACGTTATGAATCCACGGCACATGCTTGTCACCTATACCCTCAATCCTGTGGTCGCCAAAGCCGTTATTCAGTAGTGTCGGACATTGCAGTGCTTCTCCAACAGCAATCTTAGCCTTTGGATACTGGTCCTTTATATAATCGCCGCTGCCCAGTGTCCCTGCCGAGCCGGAGGTCAGGCATACACCTGCGACTCTTCCCTTTGAGCCTGCTTCTGCTTTTATTACCTCTTCCATGGCATGACCCGTAACTTCATAGTGCCATAAATGGTTGCCAAGCTCTCCAAACTGGTTCAATATAACAACATTATCCCTGGTTCTACGGAGTTCCCATGTCTTGTCGTATATTTCCTTTACATTACTCTCGCAGCCTGGTGTAGCTATAACTTCTCCGGCTACTGTCTTCAGCCATTCAAAGCGTTCCCTGCTCATATTCTCCGGCAGTATTGCAATGGAGCTGCAGCCGAGAAGTGTGGAATTATAAGCCCCGCCACGGCAGTAGTTTCCTGTGGAAGGCCAAACCGCCTGGTGATAGGTTGGGTCAAATTGTCCGGTAACCAGGCGCGGAACCAGGCATGCAAAGCTGGCGCCCACCTTATGTGCTCCGGTAGGGAAGAATTTTCCCACCATGGCAAAGATCCTGGCTTTAACACCGGAAATTTCCGGAGGAATTTCTATATAATTAGGTAATTTATTGTACAATCCGCCTTTACTAACAGGTTCATTTTTCCATGAAATCCTGAATAGGTTGATTGGATCGACATCCCACAAGCCTGTATTTTTCAGTTTTTCCTTAACCTTTGCCGGTATCTTGTCAGGATCCTTCATTTGAGCCAGAGTTGGAATAACGATATTCCTTTCCTTGGCATTCTGCACGGCTTTCTTAAGCCCTTCCTCATTAACCGTCAAATCAATTAGCTTTCTCATTCTTTACCCTCCATTGTTTATATAATTATTCTTTGATAATCCTTTTGACATCTTCAATATCCGGCTCCACATGGTTTGCTTTTCCTGCAGCTTTCATAGCGCTCTTTATATCCTTGAGACCGCTTCCGCTTACTATGCTTACAACTCTTTCGCCACCTTTAAGCAACCCAAGCTTGTTCATTTTCATAATTCCTGCAAAGCTTGTAACCCCTGCAGGCTCTCCGAAAACACCTGTTTTCCGGGCAAGTATCTTCATCGCTGAGAGTATTTCTTCATCGGATACATCTACCATATATCCTCCGGATTCATGTATGGCATTTAATGCCTTAATGCCATTTCGAGGTATTCCTACAGAAATACTGTCTGCAATGGTCTCCGGTACCTTATAATCAAATTCATATGTATTCTTTTGGAAGGCTCTTGTCACGGGGTTGGAGTTTTCTGCCTGAACGCCTACAATCTTAGGAAACTTGTCAATCAAGCCAAGTGTATAGCATTCCTTGAAGCCCTTCCAGACCCCACCAATGGAACAGCCGTCTCCGACAGCTACGACTGCTATATCAGGAGCCTGAAAGTGGAGCTGCTCACAAATCTCATAAGCAACTGTCTTCTTGCCTTCCAGTAAATATGGATTTATTGCACAGCTCCTGTTATACCAGCCGAATTCATCGGCCGCCTTGAAGCAAAGTTCTACTGCTTCATCATATGTACCTTTTACCAGGAATACATTTGAACCGTATATGAGGAGCTGTGTTACCTTGGCTTCCGGAACTGTTTCCGGTACAAATATATATGTTTTTATCCCTGCACTCGCAGCAAACCCTGATAGTGAGGATGCTGCGTTTCCGGTTGATGCCGCACACATTACGTATCTATTAAGCTCAATGGCCTTTGCAACCCCTACAGCACTTGCCCTGTCCTTGAGTGACGCAGTAGGATTTCTTGAATCATCCTTTAGGTAAAAGCTGTTCAGTCCGGTTTCCTCCGAAAGCGCTTTTATATTATAGAGAGGCGTCCACCCCGCCTGGAGCGGCTGTATCCCCTTGGTATCCTCCAGCGGTATTGCGGGAAGATAACGCCATAATGAGTAATCCGTGTTTTTCTTCAGATAATCATGTGTCAATTCCTTTTTAATCCGGTCATAGTCCAGGACAACATCCAGAATCCCGTCAATTCCGCAATCCGGGCATGTATAAAGTACCTCCTCCGGATTATACTCTCTTCCGCACTTAACGCATTTGAGCTTCAATACCTTGCTCATTCCTCCACCTGCTTTCAAAAACTATATTTAAATAATCGAATATGGTGTCCCCTTTAAAGGCAGCTCAAGCCTTCTTATACCGTCAAACCTTTCATAAGCTGAAGCCACCGCTGCAGCCACCGGAATCAAGGCTATCTCGCCGATTCCTTTTGCGCCGTATGCCAGCTCGGATTGGTTCTTTTCTATTATTTTTACTTCAATTTCCGGGATTTCAGTAGCTCTTAACAAACCAAGCGTCCCGAACTTCGATTTTACAAATCCTTTCTCATAAACCAGCTTCTCTTTCAAGGCTGAGCCCAAACCCATTATTACGCCGCCCTCCACCTGCCCTTCCAGGCTCAGTGGGTTTATTGCCCTTCCTATATCATGGGCAGCAACTATCTTTGCTACCTTTCCGTCACCACCGAGTACCGCTACATGGGTAGCATAGCTGTATGCTACGTGGGTTTGCGGGTTCCCCTTGCCTGAGCTAATAGGATCTGTAATTCCGTTGAATTCGCCTTCAAAGTCCTGGCCTTCCAACTCTTTCAAGGCTTTTGTTTCCAAAGCTGCCTTCAGTTTGAGTGCGGCCTGGCGGCATGCTTCACCGGTAAACAAGGTTTGTCTTGAAGCGGTCGTTGCCCCTGAATCCGGGCATAGTAAAGAATCCGGCTGAGTGAAGATAATCTGGGTACCATCAATTCCTATTGTTTCAGATACTATTTGTATCATTACGGTAGCCAAACCCTGCCCTATGCAGGATGCTGCAGAATAAATGACCACATTGCCGTCTTTTACCCTAATACGGCAGCGGCCTATATCCTGTAAGCCCACGCCTATGCCGATGTTTTTTAATGCACATGCGATTCCGGCATATTTATTGTTATAATAATCATCCTTAACTGCAAGCAAGGTTTCCTTAACAGCAGTATCCTCACCGCAAATCTGGCCGTTGGCAAGAACCATTCCGGGCTCAACCGCGTTTCTGTACCGGATTTCCCACCTGTCCAACCCAACCAGGTCCGCCAATTGATCCATATTGGCTTCTGCACCGAAATTTGACTGGGGCACCCCAAAGCCTCTGAATGCTCCTGCCGGAGGATTATTAGTATATACACAATACCCATCCAATTCTACATTTGGAATACTGTATGGGCCGCAGGCATGGGTGCAGGCCCGCTCTAAAACGGCAGTCCCCAGTGATGCATATGCACCAGTATCAGCAATAATTTTAACAGTCATCACGGTAAGCATGCCCTGCTCATCACAGCCTGTCGTAATTTCCATCTCCATGCCGTGCCGTTTCGGATGGCATAATAAGCTTTCTTCTCTTGTAAAGGTATATTTACAAGGCTTCTTTGTATAAAAAGTGCCTAAAGCCGCGTAATGTTGAACGCTCAAATCCTCTTTGCCTCCGAAGCCTCCCCCCACATTCTGAAGAATTATTCTTACTTTATCATGGGGCAGACCCAATACACGGCATATTTCATCATGGTCGTGAGTAATACTTTGAGTGGAAACATATAAGGTCAGCATATCTCCATCGTAGAAAGCAACTGCGCTTTCGGGTTCGATAAAGGCATGCTCCAGGGGAGGTGTTCTATAAGTGTTTTTCACTATGTATTTGGATGCAGCCAAAGCTTCCTCCGGGTTTCCCCTCTTTACATAGGTCCTGGATAACAGGTTACCCTTTTCATGAACCTTAGGCGCGCCAGTCTCCAAAGCTTTTCTGGGATCTGTAACAGGCTCCAATTCCTCATACTCTACTTCAATATATTTTAAAGCCTCATCGGAAATCTCTTTTGTTCTCGCAACAACCGCCGCTACAGCATCTCCTGCACAGCGCGTCATTTCTCCAATGGGTACAAATGTCGGCCAATCCTTAAAAATATATCCTTGATAATTTTCCCCCGGCACTTCCGCCGCTGTCAAAACAGCCTCTACACCTTCCATAGTCCTAGCCTTTCCGGTATCAATAGACAGCACCCTTGCACGGGGCTTCATTGCCCTAAGAACAGAAACATAAAGCATATCCTCCATGAAAACATCATCGCAATAAGTTGCTTCACCCAGTGTCTTTTGTATGGCATCAACCCTGCGCCAGTTCTGTCCGATATTGGAACTAAATGTATTCAAGCTGATATGCTTCGATTCTCTTATAGCTTCCGCGGCTAGCATGATTCCTTTAATAATCTTTACATAGCCGGTACATCTGCAAATATTATTTTTTATAGCTTTCTTTATGTCTTCCTCTGCAGGGTTCAGGTTTTTATCCAATAATGCTTTGGCACTCAGCACCATCCCTGGCGTGCAAAAGCCGCATTGTACTGCTCCTGCTTCAGCGAAGGCATTTGAATATATTTCCCTTTCCAACCTGCTGAGGCCTTCGACAGTAAGCACTTCTTTATCCTGTAGCTTATCAACCTTCATAGTGCAGGACCTTACCGCCTTGCCATCTATCAAAACCGTACAGCTGCCGCATACGCCTTCACCACAGCCATTTTTGACAGAGGTCAGCTTTTCTGTTTCTCTCAGGTATTTCAAAAGTGCCGTTCCGTTTTGTACGGATACTACTCTTCCGTTAAGCCTGAAGTTCACCAAAGGCATCACCTACCTTTTATTTGAGGAAATCAAGTATCATTTTCTCTGCTGCTTCAAAATAGTCATCCAGGTCGAATTTTCCCTCATCCATAAGATATTGCATGGATGCTCCCATCATAATGGATACTATCAAGTATGGAAGCATACTGTAATATGCGGATTTTTTCTCTTCAAAGTTTGGCTCCTGTTTTAGAACCTCTGTTATGTTATTTGTCCAGATGTCAAAAACGTCCCTAAACTTTTCCCTTATTTCAGGGTCTGCCGTTCCCTGCACCCAGAAGTCAAACTGCACATAGTCAATTTTCTTATGGTTTAAAATGTCATCCTTTTTTTCGTGAAAGAGTCCTTGAAGGTTTTCAACAAATGATTTTTCCTTCAAATCAACCGAGCTCATCCTTTTCTGTGTAAACCTCTCCTGGATGTTGTCCAGCAGAGCAATCAACAGATCATTTTTAGTCGGGTAATAGTAATGTACATTGGATTGCAGCATACCTGCTTCTTTGGCAATAAGATGCATTCTTGTACCGCTTATCTTGTTCTGGGCTACTATTTCAAAGGCAGCGTCCAGTATTTTATTTGTAATTTCATTAGCCATTCAAAAGCCTCATTTCGTTATTTTATATCAACACTTATTAATATTCTGTATCTCAAGTTTTTATAAGAAAATAGGAAGGTGGCTTGCAGAGACGGTAAACAAGCCACTCAACCTAATTCAAGAAATGAATTTTTAACGCGGTCTTATTTACCTGAAAACCTTGGTCTACCTGAACTTAATAATGCTTCAAGAGTTTCAGGTACATTTTTGACTTTGCTCAGGAATATCATAGCCGCTATAATATATGGCTTATAGCCGGCCTGCTTGTATAAAGGCGTACGGTAACGGTCAAACACAGAAGCAGCTACTTCGCCTGCCGTGCAGCTTATATCTGTTATATCAGCAGGCAGGCAGTGCAAATACAACGCTTTCCCGCCTTTTGTAAGCTTCATCATATCTTCTGTGCATTCCCAATCCTTATGATTTGCATTCTGCGCCAGCAGTTCTTTCTCAAGAGACTTGATTTCATCGAACCTGCCTTCCCCATAAAGTGTGGTCCTTTTCTCCATAGCAGCATAAGGTGCCCAACTCTTAGGGTAAACTATATCAGCATTTTCGAAGGCCTCTTTTATTGAATCGGTCTTAACAAACCTTCCTCCACTTTTTGCTGCATTTGCTTTTGCTATATCCTCAACATCAGAGAGAAGTTCATAGCCCTCGGGGTGAGCCAGTGTCACATCCATTCCCATTCTTGTCATGAGCCCTATTACTCCCTGGGGTACCGACAAAGGTTTGCCGTAAGAAGGAGAATAAGCCCAGGTCATGGCAATCTTCTTGCCCTTAAGCTTTTCCACTCCTCCGAAATGATTGATCAGATGAAGCATGTCAGCCATGCACTGAGTGGGGTGGTCAATATCGCACTGTAAATTTACAAGGGTTGGTCTCTGTTCGAGCACTCCATCCTCATACCCGGTCTTAACAGCTTTAGAAACCTCTCTCATGTATGTATTGCCTTTGCCGATGTACATGTCGTCACGTATACCGATTACATCAGCCATAAAGGAAATCATGTTTGAAGTTTCACGCACTGTTTCACCGTGGGCTATCTGGGATTTTCCTTCATCAAGGTCCTGGACCGTCAGGCCCAACAGATTGCAGGCACTGCTGAAGCTGAATCTGGTTCTTGTTGAATTATCCCTGAACAAAGATACTGCAAGCCCGCTGTCGAATATCCTGGGGGATATGTTGTTCTCCCTCATTTTCCTGAGTATATCTGCTACTTGAAATACAGCATGAATCTCATCGTCGGTTTTTTCCCAGGTCAATAAAAAATCATTATTGTACATGTTCCTGCTGTCGAGCTTTCCAAATTCTTTAATAAGCTTTTTTATTTCTTCCATGCACTTCTCTCCCATTAATTTTAATAATTTTCGGTTTTCTACATATATATTGAACACACTTAGGCTATTGCATCAGGCCTAGTGCGAATTCAATAGCAACAAAGGAAGCTTTTAGGGAATCTGAGTTAATAATTCGATGGGTTTTTCTTAAGAAGTATGATACTTGAGAAAATAAAAATTTGATTGTCTAGTCAATTTAATTATAGGCTAATAGTAATATTCTGTCAATGCACCCTTATTTTATTTATATTAATTTCTTTTTGTTATTCTATAAAAGTGCATTAAATGTACTCGATTATTCAGGTAACAAAAGAACACCGTTAACTACTTGATAAGTAGTCGGAGACACTCTTCTTAAATACTTTTTCTGTTGTATTTTCCATTTTTTAGAGCTAGACTAAAATGGTAAAGCTAACAATAACATATTCAGAAATCAACCTATGAAAACGGTGCAGCACTTGGCATGATTCCGATACTTGATATACAATACGGAAACGTCTGGTCAAATATTGACAAAGCAACCTTTGAAAAGCTTAATGCGAAAATTGGTGATATATTGAATGTAGAAATAAGGAATAACGGTACAGTAGTGTACAGCGGCAAGATGAAGTACGTAAACACTTTCGGAGATGTGCCGGAGGGTGAAAACCTGCTGTATCTCAATGAGATGTTTAATGTGTCGCTGGCGGTAAACATGGGAAGCTTTTCCGATAAATACAAAGTGTATTCCGGTTATGAATGGAGTATGAAGATAACAAAATAAGGCTTTAAAGAGCATCGCAAACTACTAAAAATGTAATTCTGCGATGCTCATTTATTCTCATCTATATTAAATTTTTCAAAACGCACTACACTCATTTTCTAAAGCATTTCACAAACCTTCCCCAGCCAGGCTCACCCGTGAACTGGCCCTCTTCATATACCAGTTTGCCACGGGAAAAGGTCATAACAGGATACCCGGTCATTTCACAGCCTTCCCAAATGGTGTAGTCAACATCCGAATGCATGTTTTCCTTAGAAATAACAAATTTCTTCTCCGGGTCATAGATTACTATATCCGCATCGCTGCCAACCGCTATAGTTCCCTTTTGCGGTGCACAGCCAAAAATCCTTGCAACATTGGTAGCGCAGACCTCTACTACTTTGTTGAAGAATATATGTCCCTTGTTCGCCTCACTTAGCATGTACGGATACATGTTCTCAACACCCATACAGCCGTTGGGAATCTTTGTAAAATCATTTTTACCCCAATCCTTTTCGTAGGATTGGAATGGACAATGATCCGTAGCGACTGTAGAAATGTCCCCTCTTTTCAGTCCTTCCCACAATGCATTCCGGCTTTCCTCCCCCTTAATTGCAGGAGAGCATACAAAATTTCTTCCGTCCTCTCTTTTATACACTTCTTTAGTGAAATTCAGATAATGAGGACAGGTCTCCGCATATATTTCAAAGCCGTCGTCCCTGGCTTTTGTTACTTCGTCCAGGCCTTCCCTGCTTGCCAAGTGAACAATATACAAGGGGGCATTGAAGGTTCTGGCAAGATAAATTATTCTCCTTACCGCGTCAGTCTCCACAAATTCAGGACGGCTTTCATAATGATACCATGCTGAGGTCTTGCCTT
>JBLNDG010000215.1:0-6024 GCA_050261415.1 Caulobacteraceae bacterium
GGAGCTTGATCCCATTGGCATTTTTTGAGGTCTTTTTATCCTGCATAAAATTACTCCTTATGGTGGCACTATAAACTATAAAGCGTCATTTATATATGTCGTGAAAAGTACATATGAATCAAGGAAAACGTTTCGAACTATATGAATTAAATGAAAAATGTTTAGTGCGAAACATATGAATAGGAGTGATAATATCAAAAGCCCTTTTGTTATAGTTGCGATAATATTAATACTAGCGGCTGTTATGAGTTTTGGCTGTGGAAATATTGAAATTGAAAAGAGCGGAATTAATGAGCAAAGTATGGCTGCAGCTGAGAGAATATCGGCTGCAAGAAAAGTTTTAGGCAAAAAAGAGCCTGTCAAGAAGGAGATAAGCTGCAAAGAGATTAAGTGCGCCGAACTGGGTTTTCAACTGAAGGTACCTGGATATATGAAAATTGACACAGACTACATGCCTGCTTTTATAAGGATAAGCAGTCCGGATATGGATATCAGGATTTCCAGGGAGCAATCCCCCTATGAAGACATAGATAGTTACATAAATACATATATATATAAGTACATGCTTGATCCTGAATATCGTAAGGCTAATAATATAAACCTCATTACCAATGAATACCGGAGCATCAACGGTGTCAAAACCAAAATACTGAAGTTTGTAAGGAAGCCCGCAGCTACAAGCCGGGAGATCCAGAATGAATATATACATGGGCTTTTCATCACAGGAGGAAGGGAGTTCTACAACTGTTTTATACGCTGCAACTCACTGAACAGGCAGGAAGAAGTAATACGGCAGATACTTGGCTCCTTCAGGAAGATTGAGAGCAAAGGAGAATTAAAGCTTGACATAACGCTGAAGCCTGAGCTTCCCCACTGGAATGCCGAAACCAGAACTTTTTATGAAAAGCTGTCAAACTCAGATTCTATAATGTGGGGAATTTTTTACCCTAATTCGATAACCAAAGACTTCTCAAGAATACAGGAGATTGAGAAAAAATTAGGCTATAATTTCCCTGTAGTCCTCCATTACTTGTATTTAGGGCAGGAATTCCCTTTAGAAGGGATGGAAAGAGCCTATAAAGCCGGGAAAGTAGTAGAACTTACAATGCAGGTAATGTGGAACGTAAAACCGGGAAACAGTGATGACAAATTGAAAAATGTGAACTTTGACGTACTTGACGGCTTGTACGATGATGAAATAAGAAGGTTTGCACGTGCTGCCAAAGCCTTCAGCCATCCTTTCATTTTCAGGTTGAATAACGAAATGAACAGCACCTGGACCCGATACAGCGGAATTGCGCTTCTCTGTGATCCTGACGTGTATATAAAGGTATGGCGGAGGATTTATGATATTTTCCAGGCGGAAGGAGTAGACAATGCAATTTGGGTGTTTAACCCCAATGACGTGGATTATCCGCCTCTCAAGTGGAACTCGGATGTTTCCTATTACCCGGGCAACAAATATGTCCATATGATAGGGCTTACAGGGTATAATACCGGTACATATTACAATAATGTCACCGGAGAAAGATGGAGAAGCTTTTCTGAAATATACGGACCTCTGAACAAGAAGTACAGCAGCCTATACTCCAAGTTTCCATGGATGATTACCGAGTTTGCATGCAGCTCTACCGGGGGGGACAAGAAGAAATGGATAGAGGATATGTTTAGTGAAATCGGTAACTATAAGAATATTAAGGCTGCTGTCTGGTGGAGCTATGCTGATTTTGATTACCGCGGGAAAACCAAAGGCACTCCGGCACGGCGGTACTGGCTGGACGAAAAGGCAGAGTACCTCAAAGCATTCAGGGAAGGTTTGAAAAGCAACGGAGGAAAAGCACGGTAGACAATGCTTCCATAGATTTGAATTAATGGCCTTATTATGCTATTATATTTTTATTGAACCCACAATTGCATAAGTAAAATTTGAAAGGGGTCTTACAATGGGACGCTTATTTGGAACTGATGGAGTAAGGGGGATTGCCAACAAGGAACTTGACTCTCTTCTGGCATTTAACCTCGGAAGAATAGGTGCATATGTATTGACGGAAGAAACCCATCATAAGCCAAGAATTGCTGTCGGAAAGGATACAAGGGTATCTGGGGATATGCTTGAAGCCGCCTTGGTAGCAGGAATCTGCTCAATGGGCGCTGAAGCCGTAGTCCTTGGGGTACAGCCTACACCGGCAGTTGCATATATGACAAGGCATTTGGGCCTTGACGCGGGAGTTGTAATTTCTGCATCGCACAATCCCTTTGAATATAACGGAATCAAGTTTTTTGACAGCATGGGGTATAAACTGTCGGACGAATTGGAGGACAGAATAGAAAGCCTGCTTAAAAATCCTGAAAATGGAATAGCAAATCCTACAGGGGCGGAAATTGGCAAAAAAGTTGAGATAGATAACGCAGTGCATGCATATGCTGAATTTCTCAAAAAGACCATTGATACAAACCTGAGAGGACTAAAGATAGCTGTTGACTGTGCCAATGGCGCTTCATACATAGCTGCCCCTTCAGTACTGGCTGACCTTGGGGCTGAGATAGTTGTGATAAATAACAAGCCCGACGGCAAGAACATCAATGTAAAATGCGGCTCAACACATCCGCAGAACCTGCAGAAGCTTGTTCTGGAATCAGGAGCCCATGTGGGGTTGGCCTTCGACGGTGATGCCGACAGGCTTATCGCAGTTGACAACAGGGGACAGATTGTCAATGGTGACCATATGCTGGCTATATTTGCAAAGCATTTTAAGGAAAAAGGCACACTGAAAAAAGATACGGTTGTCGGTACAGTTATGAGCAATATGGGTCTCGACATTGCTCTCAAACGTGAAAAATGCAGCCTGGCAAAGACCAAGGTAGGCGACAGGTATGTGCTTGAAGAGATGATGAACAGCGGCTACAACATTGGAGGAGAACAGTCGGGACATATAATCTTCCTGGATCATAATACAACAGGGGATGGGCTGCTTACAGCATTGCAGCTGTTATCCGTCTTAATGGAAACAGGGAAGAAGCTTTCGGATCTGGCCTCCATTATGACTGAGTTGCCGCAGGTATTGGTTAATGCCAAAGTAAAGAATGAGAACAAGAACAAGTTTGCGGATGACCAGGAGATCGCCGATGCGATAGCTGAGCTGGAAGTAAAGCTCAAGGATAAGGGGAGGGTTCTTATCAGGCCTTCAGGCACTGAACCCCTTGTCAGGGTAATGCTGGAAGGAGAGAATGAATCCGAGCTCAAAGAGGACGCAAAAAAGCTTGCAAGCCTTATAGAGCATAAAATGTCTTAAATATATATGCGGTGAAAAAGTACCTTAACAAAGGTACTTTTTTGATTTCATGTAATAAAATATAATAGGCTATTTTGATAATCCCTTTTGAATTATTTATTCTTCTTGCAAAATGTTTACAAAAGAAGTAAAATATTAAATTGAGGTAGCAGTTGGATTTAGTTAAGCTGCCGGCATAAGGCAAGGAGGTGTTGGGGGCAGGCATAAGGAACGGCAATTTCATACAAGCGCCAGACTTACCGTTATAACCACGGCAAGTTGACGAGGACAGGGTTAATCGAAAATTCGGCGGGTGCCCTGCGCTGCGGCTCGACAGTGTTATAGGTTCTACAAATCCTCAAGTGATTGATGGGACAAAGCGGATCTAATTGAGCCAAGGGTTGGGCTGGAAAAAGCTAGCAGTTTGAACCTGGTAGCGCTATTTTTTTGCCCAAAATCAGGTTGACATAACATCGAAGAGCTACTGAAAGTAAATTGTAGTAGAGTATAAGCATTAGGTAATAATAGAATAGATGCTAGATATGAGATATAAGGCACGGGAGTATAAAGCGGGCATCGAGTTTCCTAAGAAACACTCGTATCTCGAGTCTGGAGTCTCGAATCTAGCCATATGAGAGGAGAAATTTAAATGTGCGGAATAGTTGGATATATAGGTGACAAAAAGGCAGTTCCGGTTCTGGTAGAAGGCCTGCAGAAGCTTGAGTATAGAGGCTATGACTCAGCAGGAGTTGCAGTGTATGATAAAGGAAGCATTGAAATAAGAAAATATAAGGGAAGGCTGTCAATCCTTGAAGAGCACCTGAAAAAGGAGAGCCTGGACGGAAGCCTTGGAATAGGACATACAAGATGGGCAACCCACGGGGAGCCCTCAGATGTGAATTCCCACCCCCACAGCAACTGTTCAGGGGATATAGCTGTAGTACACAACGGCATAATTGAAAACTACATGAGCATTAAGAAGATGCTGATGGAGAACGGGTACGTCTTCAAGTCCGAAACTGACACGGAGGTGCTTGCGCACTACCTGGATTATTTCTATAAGGGAGATTTGATTGAAGCGGTTAGGAGGGTGCTGGAGAAGATCAGAGGCTCGTATGCCTTTGCAGTAATAAGCAAGAAGGAGCCTGACAAGATTATCTGCGTAAGGAGGGAGAACCCTCTTATCGTAGGAGTAGGCAAAGGTGAAAACTTCATAGCCTCTGACATACCTGCTATTCTGAATCACACCAGAAACATATATTTATTGAATGAAAACGAGCTGGCTGTTATAGAAAAAGAGAGAATCAGGTTCTTTGACGAGGAAGGTAAGGAAGTCAAAAAAGAAGTATTTGAAGTAAAGTGGGATGTAGCGGCTGCCGAAAAAGGCGGATTCGAGCATTTCATGATAAAGGAAATCCATGAACAGCCTAAAGCTGTGAAGGATACCATGACTTCAAGGGTCATCCAGGATTCAGCAAGCATAAGGCTTGACGATATAAAACTCACAAAGGAAGAGCTTGAAAAGTTCAACAAGATATTTATAGTAGCCTGCGGTACAGCTTACCATGCGGGTATGGTAGGCAAGTATGTAATAGAGAAGCTGACAAGGATACCTGTTGAAGTTGAAATAGCATCGGAATTCAGGTACAGGAACCCAATAGTTGATGAAAAGACGTTGACAATAATAATCAGCCAGTCCGGTGAAACCCTGGATACCCTTGCGGCTTTGAAGGAAGCCAAGAAAAAGGGTTCAAGGATTCTGGGCATAGTAAATGTTGTAGGCAGCTCCATAGCAAGGGAATCCCATGACGTGCTGTACACATGGGCAGGGCCTGAAATTGCCGTAGCGTCTACAAAAGCCTATACGACCCAGCTTATAGCGCTTTATACAATTGCATTATACATGGCAAAGCTCAAGGGTACTCTCAAGGATGAAGAGATTACGGCAATAAAGGAAGAGATGCAGACACTCCCCAAATTGGTGGAGCAAGTGCTGAAGCAGAAGGAAACATTACAGAAATTCGCAACAAGGAATTCCAACGCGAGGGATATATTTTTCCTTGGAAGAGGCATTGACTATGCTGTAGCATTGGAAGGCTCCCTGAAGCTGAAGGAAATCTCATATATACACTCTGAGGCTTATGCAGCCGGGGAACTGAAGCATGGCACCATAGCCCTTATAGAAAAGGGAACAATAGTTATGGCAGTTCTCACACAGGATGACCTGTACGAAAAGATGGTAAGCAACGTAAAGGAAGTAAAGGCAAGAGGAGCTTTCGTATTTGCAGTTGCGAAGGAAGGCAATACGGAAGTGGAAACAGTAGCGGACTATACTCTTTACATCCCGAAGGTGTCCGATATCCTGGCTCCGGTAGTATCGGTAATACCGCTGCAGCTTCTGGCATACTACATGGCTGTAGAAAAAGGCTGCGACGTCGACAAGCCGAGGAACCTCGCCAAGAGCGTTACTGTGGAGTAGGGAAGAAAATTTGATTAATTGTTGTTATATACAGAAAATAAACTCCACTCCATAATAATAAACTTCGCTCTATAAAAATAAAGTTTGTTCCAAAATCTCGCAGTAGATGCAAGAGAAATCTTGTTTTGCTGCGGGGTTTGCTTTTTTTACAGGGGAAGGGGCTAAGGTGTAAGGGTTAAGGTTGTTAGGGTTAAGGAGTAAGGAATAAGGCTAAAGGTATTGATTTTAAAGGGATTGAGAGTACTATATTGATTTAAATATTGATACCAGGAT
>JBLNDG010000216.1:0-24222 GCA_050261415.1 Caulobacteraceae bacterium
TGAGGACCCGATAACAAATCTTCATGAAGACCTTGCAGCAGAACAAAAAGCCAGGACCACCTATGAACACCTGATCAACTCAACAGACGACAGAGGTGTCATAGCAACCCTGAGCTTTTTGAGGGAACGTGAAGTAGTGCACTTCCAGAGGTTTGGCGAAACCCTTAGATTGGTGCAGGAGCATATAGACCATATGAAGCATCATAAGTAGAATTATAAATCCGGCGATATGCCGGATTTATTTTTGCTTGAAGAATAAGAGGGTATCCCCTAAGGAAACCCCCTCTTTCTTACTAGCACCTGCACTCAGATTTTGCTTCAAGAAGTTCACTAAGAATTGTTTCACAGTCAACTATTACTTCGCAAATGCAGTGGATATCAACGAATTTGAATTTGTCATGGCAACGGAAAACTGCAAGGTTGCCTATAACAGCTACAATTTCTACGTCTTCCTGTACGCAGTCGTCGCAGGTATCAAGTATTATTGTGGCTCTATTGTTTTCGTCATCTACCAGAAGGCACAGCAATTCTCTTACGTTATCCGGGAAGTGTTTCATCCTGAAATCTTTCTCTCTTCTGCATTCCTTGCCCATACTTTTCACCTCCTAATTATTTGAGGATTAAGATTCACTAATTTCAGTCCCGCATGCTGATATAGCAAATCCATTTACAGGAGATGAAGTGAAAATGATGTATTCCCTCCTGCATATACCTCTGATATCATAATATTAATCTGTACAAATAATGTGACAGCTAAGTTCAAAATTATATTTAACCGCAATGTGCATTATGTTATTATAAAATGTATATATCATATGGATACTACCATCGAAGCGCATTTATGGGGCAAATATCTCAAATACATGGCTTTTACGCTAGGAGGATGGATATGAATTACAAAAGCTTGTTGTCGGATACTGTAAACAATCTGGAACACTCGGAGATAGACAGAATTTTTGAAATGGCTGCAAGAATGGAAGATGTTGTCGTACTTGCTATGGGGCAGCCGGATTTTAACACTCCTGACAATGTTTCACTTGCTGCAATAAAAGCAATCTGCAATAAGCAGACGAGATACACCGATGACCTTGGAATAGAAGAGCTGAGAAAAGCAATTTCCGAATACCTTGATAAAAAGTACGGGGTAAAATATAATCCGGTCAACGAAATAATAGCCTTTGCGGGGGTTAGCAATGCTATTGATACTGCTTTAAGGGCACTGGTAAATCCCGGGGATGAGGTGATAGTTCATCAGCCCTGCTATAATTCCTATGTACCTTGTATCCTTCTTGCAGGGGGGAAGCCTGTTATCATTGATACAAAAGAGGAAGAGGGCTTCAAACTGAGTCCTGAAAGGCTGATGGCTGCAATAAGCGGGAAAACAAAGGCAATCATTCTATCATATCCAAATAATCCTACAGGGGCTTGCCTTAACAGGGAAGAACTGATGGCAATCCGGGATGTAATTGACGGGAAGGATATTTTTGTCCTGTCCGATGAAATATACAGTGAAACCATATATGAAGGTGAGTTTGTGAGCTTTGCGTCGCTTCCGGGAATGTGGGAAAAAACCGTTACCTTGAATGGAGTAACCAAAAGCTGCTCAATGCCAGGCTGGAGGCTTGGATATGCATGTGCTCCTGCTGAAATCGTGGATGCGATGCTTAAGGTGCATCAGTTCAATGTGATAAACGCTCCGAGCATATCCCAGCATGCTGCTGTAGAGGCATTGAGGAATTGTGACGGTTATGTAAAGGAAACCCTTGGAATATATGATAAGAGAAGAAAATATATGTATAAGAGGTTCAGAGATATGGGACTTGATTGCATGGAGCCTAAAGGGGCAATTTATGTATTCCCATCGATAAAAGGTACGGGGCTGACCTCGAAGGAATTCTGCGACAGGCTGTTGTATGAGGCAAAGGTGGCAGTAGTACCGGGCTATGAGTTTGGAAGCTGCGGAGAGGGGTACATAAGGTGTTCCTTTACAACACCTATGGAGAATATAGAAAAAGCCATGGACCGTATTGAGAAATTTATAAAAAGCGGAGGATTTAATATTGCATAGCAGGAGAATTTATTTGACACGGAGTGCGGTTCTTGTTGCCGTAGGGTTGATTCTGCCGGTGGTATTCCATTATATCAGTTTAGGAGGACAGGTGTTTCTACCAATGCATATACCTGTGCTTATCGGAGGATTTTTACTGAGTCCGGCTTATGCCGCAACTGTGGGGCTTGTTATACCTGTACTTAGCTCGATTTTTACAGGGATGCCGCAGATGCCTTTTGCATTAATAATGATGGCTGAGCTCTGCACATACGGATTTGTTGTTTCTATAGTGTACCGTTGGTATATCAAGAGCATATATGCTGCGCTGATTATAGGAATGATAGCAGGAAGAGCAGTCAGCTGCATCGGGAATTATGTTTTATATGCTTTTATTGCCGGGAAGCCGTTTCCCTTTGCTGCTTATCTGAATACAATCACTCTTATGGCACTTCCGGGTATAGCGATTCAGTTTCTTTTGATACCGGCTCTGATTACTCTGATACAGAAATATGACGAATACGAACTGAATATTAGTAATAAAGCAGAATAGATAAAGGTCGACAGGGGGTAACGCGATGAACAAGATTGAGGCTTTCTTTGACAGCATGGCGGAAAAATGGGATTCCATTGTGAACCACGATGTCAACAAAATCGACGCTGTATTTGACATTACCGGGATAAAAGCAGGAGATTCGGTATTGGACATTGGAACCGGCACAGGCGTGCTGATACCTCATATTGAAGAAAGAATAGGGAGCAGAGGGAGCATAACAGCGGTGGATATATCATTGCGGATGCTTGAAATTGCTGAATCCAAGTATAATTATGAAAACGTGAGCTTTGTTAAGTGTGACTTCATGAAGGACGATACAGCGGACATCTTTGATGTGGTGCTGTGTTATTCATGTTTTCCACACCTCGGGGATGAAACTGCTGCGATAAGAAAGATGTGTGCCCTCCTCAAGAAAGGCGGAAGGCTTGTAATTTTTCATTCGGAAAGCCGCAGCAAAATAAATGAACTGCATGGCAGCATGAGTACTGAAGTAAAAAAAGATAAGCTTCCTCCTGCTGAAGTTCTTAAGAGCATCATAGAACTGGAAGGTGGAGAAGTGAAATACCTTGAGGACAGTAACGACAAATATGTGGTAGTGGCAGGGGTGCAGCAGTAGAATATTGTCAGAAAATCTGGTAAAATGTGATTGATATGGTAGCCAGAAGTGCCTGTAAATATATGTTTGAGGTGAGAGTATGAACAGGATATTGGTAATTAACGACAGCAGGTTCGAGAGCATGATATTGAACGATACTCTAAGCCAGATGGGATACAATGTCAAGATTACCGACGAGTACGATGCAATGAATCAGGTTCAAAGCTTTTCACCGGATGTGGTGCTGGTCAACTACATAATGAGGGATACCTCCGGCGACCAGATGGCTGACAGGATTAAATCAGGAAGCTCTAAGGTCAGGTGCATATTGACTTCCAGCAATAATATAGACCGTAAAAGCTTAAGCAGTAATAAAGTAGATGCAATTATAAAGACACCTGTAAATAAAAGTGAGCTTGAGACAGTGCTTCGGGGATTTGCAGGAGCCAATCACGAAGAAAATACGGAGAACAACAGGTTGAAATCATCTCTAAAGGAATGGAAGGACAGGGCAGCAGCCGATGCTGCGTTCAAATTTTGCCCAAGCTGCGGAAAGACGCTTGACAGCAGTGCTGATAAGAAATACAGATTCTGCCCTTATTGCGGGCAATCCTTATAATAAAAGCTTGGGGGTATCGAGTCTCCTCGCTTTTGACTTGTAGAATGTCTACTAATATAAGGAGCAGTTCAATATTGAACTGCTCCTGTTTAAACGGACTTTTATGAACGCATGCTTTTATGCTTGTTTATTGCATTTGTAATCTTATCGGTATTAACATTGTTGTCATATTCAACGGTTATGGTGTTTGCTACGTCATCCACCCTTACAGCATGAACACCTTCCATAGCCTGCAGCTCACCCCTGATTGAGGTGATATCCTGACTGTTTTTCAGATCATCAACATGGAACTTTGTTACGTTCAAGTAATCACCACCTTGTATATTTAATCAGTTTTTTCCATACTTTCTATAAAACTTCTATACATAGTATGTTTTATAAAAATCATATTATTCAAGTTGACTGGCTTTTTAGAAAACTATATAATGAAAATGAAATAAAACAGAATAATATAATCATACGGTGCCCTAATGTAAAAACATGAAAAAGGGTTAAAAGGGAAAACGGTGCAAATCCGCTGCAGCCCCCGCTACTGTAAGTGGGTATGAAATCCATTAGCCATTGGTATTCCAAGAAGGCTGGAGAGTAAGAGGATCCACAAGTCAGGAAACCTGCCTGTGATTATTTTCTACCCTCGGAGGGAGGGGACGAAGATGTTTAAGAGTATTAAATATTTTCCCGCTTCCTGATTCAAGGCAGCGGGTTTTTTATTTAGCGGACATTCTACAAGGTAGAATCAGTTAAAAATGAGGAGGCTTGATGCCTCTGAGCTTTTATTATAAAACTATAAAACAAAGGAGAGATTTTATGAAGCTTTATAATGATGTAGTTAATGGAATCAAGCCTGCGTATGAGGAAGCAAAGAAAGAGGCTTCTATGCGGCTTGACAATCTTGCAAAGCCTATAGGCAGCCTTGGCAAGCTGGAGGATATAGCTATAAAGCTTGCTGGTATCACAGGAAAGGTTATGAATAAAACTGAGAAAAAGTGTACAGTAATCATGGCTGCTGATAATGGTATCGTGGAAGAAGGGGTAAGCACATGCCCGCAGTATGTTACCACCGCACAGACTATTAATTTCACCAAAGGACTTACCGGAGTATGTGTTTTATCCAGGCACGCAGGTTCCGATATCAGAGTCGTAGATATAGGAATAAACAATGATTTGGATTACCCCGGAATAATAAACAGGAAGATCAGGAAGGGCACGTACAACATGGCAAAAGGACCTGCAATGAGCATGGATGAAGCAACCAGAGCGATAGAAGCAGGCATTGAAACTGTCGGTGAACTGGTGAAGGAAGGCTATAGCCTGCTTGGAACCGGGGAAATGGGCATCGGAAACACCAGTACCAGCAGTGCTGTTGCAGCAGCTCTTCTGGGCTGCAGCATAGACGAGACGGTTGGTAAGGGCTCCGGGCTTACGGATGAAGGGTTGGCAGAAAAGAGGGCTGTCTTGGAGAAAACACTTAAATTAAACAATCCGGACGGATCAAAGCCTCTTGACGTGCTTTCAAAGGTAGGGGGATTTGATATTGCAGGACTTACCGGCTGCTTTCTGGCCGCAGCATATTACAGAGTGCCTATAGTTATCGAC
Source organism: Caulobacteraceae bacterium (assembly GCA_050261415.1). Taxonomy (GTDB): domain Bacteria; phylum Bacillota; class Clostridia; order Lutisporales; family Lutisporaceae; genus JBLNDG01. Next base: position 5,414 of record JBLNDG010000216.1, read on the forward strand.
GGTTTTATATCTGCTGCGGCTGCACTCGCCGCATACAGGATTAATCCGCTGACAAGGGACTTTATGATACCTTCCCATTGTTCTGAAGAACCGGGGTATAAGCTGGTTATGGAAAATATGGGGCTTGAGCCTATGCTTAATCTTGGCATGAGGCTTGGCGAGGGCAGCGGATGCCCGTTGGCGTTCAATATAATTGAAGCAGCGGAAAAGATTGTATCAGATATGGCAACCTTTGAAGAGGCAGCTATTGTAAATGATTTTTTAATTGATATAAGAAAATAGTAAGTAGGGCAGGGATGATATGGGAAAAGCAATTTTAGTAACAGGCGGCGCCAGAAGCGGCAAAAGCAGCCTGGCGGAAAAACTGGCAAAGGAGCAGAACGGCAGTGTATTATACATTGCTACAGCTGTACCCTTTGATGAAGAAATGAAAAAGAGGGTGCAAAAGCACAGGGAATCAAGGCCGCAAGAGTGGGATATCTATGAAGGCTATAGGGGCCTGGGTAAGTATATCGCAGAAAAGGGGCAGAAGTATGATACGATTCTTCTTGATTGCATTACTGTAATGATAACAAATATATTTCTTGATTTTCCTGATTTGAATTACGAAAATCCCAAATTTGAAGATTTTGAAATTGTAGAAGAAGCAATACGCAAAGAAGCTGAAGAGCTTATGGAAGGCATAAAACAGTCTGCGGTTAATGTGATAATGGTTACAAACGAGCTTGGAAGCGGAATCGTACCGGAAAACCTTATGGCGAGGGTGTTCAGGGATATTGCGGGAAGGGCAAACCAATACATTGCGTCGCAGTGCGATGAGGTTTATCTTACGGTATGCGGCTTGCCTATGAAGCTGAAGTAAGGAGAGCAATATGAAAACTTTTATACTTACAATGCAGTTCTTGACCAGGATACCAATTAATGTGAATATTGAAGCCTTGGAGGAAGACTTTGCAAAGGGAGTTGTATATTTCCCCATAGTGGGGCTTGTTATAGGCGCATTTAACATGGCTGTCTATACAGCCGCGTCAAAGCTTCTGGGAGGAATTTTTCCGGCAGTATGCTGCCTTGTTGCAAATGCCGCTATTACCGGGGGTCTTCATATTGATGGGCTTGCTGATACCTGCGACGGTATATTTTCTGCAAGACCGAGGGATAGAATACTGGAAATCATGAGAGACAGCCGCATAGGTACCAACGGTACTATAGCAATCATATTTGACTTTTTACTTAGATTGGCGGCTTTAACGGCAATGACAGGCAGGACATTGTACTTGGCAATACTTCTATCGCCTGTAATTGCGAAAACATTGATTGTATTGCTCATGAAGACATCGGTATATGCACGATCCGGAACAGGACTTGGCGGGTTGTACCTGGAAAAACAGACAGCTGCACGTACTGCGCTTTCGTCTGCAATTGGTCTGGCGATAATATATGCTTTTCTAGGGCTTCCGGGGCTGGCTGCCTTTGCTGTATGTTCTGTTGCATGTGTTGCCTACAGGTATTACATATATTCAAAGCTGCAGGGGATGACCGGGGATACGCTGGGAGCTGCCAATGAGGTGCTGGAGGCAGTATTCCTCATAATTCTTGCTGCTTACGGGAAGGCGGGTCTGATATGACGGAGCTGTATCTTATAAGGCATGGTGAGACCGAACTAAATGTAAAAGGTGTATACTACGGCTGGACAGATTGCTGTCTCAGTGAAAGGGGATTGGCCCAGGCAGAGGAGCTTTCGGATATTCTGCAGGATGTGCGCTTTGATGTTGTAGTATCAAGTAACCTAAAGAGAGCTATAGATACTGCTGTAATTGTCAGTGATTTTCCAACCGATGGGATCATAATGGATGAGAGATTAAGGGAGCTTAATTTTGGAGCTTGGGAAGGGCTGCATTTCAGAGAGGTGCAGGAAAAGCACCGGGAAGCCTGGGAGTTGTGGGGAAAGGATTGGATCAATGCTTCGCCTCCTTCCGGAGAAAGCTTCAAGGACATATACAACAGGGTAAAAGAATGTATAGGGGAGATATTGACCGAGTACAAGGGGAAAAGAATACTTGTCGTCAGCCACCAGGGGACCATGAGGCTGATTCCCATGATCCTCCTGGGACTGCCTGAAGAAGGATATTGGAGCTTTACCGCAGAACACGGCAGGTACAGCCTGCTTCAGATTGATGAGGCCGGACGTTGTATTGTAAGAAAAATAAACTGTGGAAGATAGTATGAGAGGAAAATTCATATGGAAAAGAGACATTTCCGTTCAAAGGGACTGATGATACAGGGGACCGGGTCATCAGTGGGAAAGAGCATATTATGTACGGCACTGTGCAGGATTTTTACCAGGGACGGCTATAATGTAAATCCCTTTAAATCACAAAACATGTCGTTGAATTCATACATTACCTATGAGGGCCATGAAATGGGAAGGGCCCAGGTAATGCAGGCGGAAGCCTGCGGGAAACAGCCTGAGGCAAGAATGAACCCCATACTTTTGAAGCCGACCTCCGACCGGAAATCCCAGGTGATAATAGAGGGCAAGGTTTACGCAGATATGGATGCTGTGGACTATTTTGACTTCAAACCCCGCCTGAAGGGGAGGATAGCGGAAATATACGGAGACCTTGAGGGGCAAAGTGACATAGTGGTAATTGAAGGTGCCGGAAGCCCTGCGGAAATAAACCTTAAGAAGGATGATTTTGTAAACATGGGTATGGCCCAGATAGCAAAGGCCCCTGTGATACTTGTAGGGGATATAGACAAGGGTGGAGTCTTTGCCTCCCTTGCAGGAACCATGCTTTTGCTGGATGAAGCTGAAAGAAAGCTTGTTAAGGGAGTAATAATAAACAAATTCAGGGGAAGCCTTGAAATACTGAAACCGGGGCTTCAAATGCTGGAAGATATAATAAAGGTTCCTGTGCTTGGCGTTGTGCCGTACTTCAACATGAATATAGAGGATGAAGACAGTGTCTCGGAATGGCTCAGATACGGGGAAAGGGAAGGAAAAGCTGTTGATATTGCAGTTATCAGGCTTCCTTACATGTCAAACCATACAGATTTTAACGCATTAAGGCTTCATAACGATGTATCCCTGCGATTTGTAGAAATAGACGGTGAGCTTGGTCAGCCGGATATAATCGTATTGCCGGGAACCAAAAGCACTGTTCATGATATGCAGGCTCTTTCAAAGGCAGGGATGGATAAAAAGATTGTCAGATGCCATGAAAAGGGAAGCATCATATTTGGAATCTGCGGAGGCTTCCAGATGCTTGGGATTGAGATACTTGACCCGCTGAGGGTGGAATCCGCACAGGAAAATGTCTCAGGATTGGGGCTTCTGAATACGGTAACGGAATTCGAACCGGATAAGTTTACTACTCTTACCGTAGGGAGGGATAGAGTATTTAATGCCGGTGTAAGAGGTTATGAAATACATATGGGCAAAACAAGCCTCACAGGGGATGGGCAGCCCTTGATAGATATTGATTCGAGGTGCGGCAAGACGGAAAAGGCCCTGGACGGGATAGTCAATGCGGAAAGGTCTGTTTTCGGCACCTATATGCATGGAATTTTTGACAGCTCGGAATTTACAAGGAGCCTTCTCAATATGGTAAGAGTGAATAAAGGGCTGGATCCACTTGAGAATCATGCTGAAAATTACTGGAGCTTTAAGGAGCAGCAGTATGACAAGCTGGCTGAAATTGTGAGAGATAGCCTTGATATGGAAAAAATATACGGAATATTGGAGGAAGGTGAGGATGCTTAGTATATTTGCAGCCTTCGTATTGGATTGTCTTGCAGGGGACCCCTACTGGTTTCCGCATCCGGTCAGGCTGATCGGCAAATATATAAGCTTCTTCGAGCAGCTTGCAAGAAAAGTATTCAAATCAGAAACAGGGCTAATGTTTGCCGGTATGCTGCTGACATTTTCTACAGTAACACTTGCATATATCGTTCCATGGATGCTTTTAAAGCTTGCGTACAGGAGCAATATGCTCTTATACCATGCTATAAATATTGTTCTCCTGTATACCTGCCTTGCAGCACGCTGTCTTGCCAACGAAGGTAAAAAGATATGCAATGCCTTGAAGGCAGGGGATATTCAAAACAGCAGGAAGCTTTTATCCTTTATTGTCGGAAGGGATACGGAAAAGCTTGACGAAGGCGGTATAACAAGGGGTGCAGTTGAGACTGTGGCTGAAAATACTTCTGATGGAGTAATCGCTCCACTTTTTTATATGTTTATTGGCGGTGCTCCTCTGGCAATGGCTTATAAAGCCGCAAATACACTTGACTCAATGGTTGGATATAAAAATGAAAAATATATCTATTTCGGCAGGGCTTCTGCAAGGCTTGACGATGTCCTGAACTACATTCCGGCAAGGTTAAGCGCTTTGTTTATCGTTTTTGCTTCGGCATTGCTTGGTTTGAATTATAAAAACAGTTTTTATACCGTAAAGAGGGACGGAAGAAACCACAGCAGCCCAAACAGCGGGTATCCCGAGGCGGCGGTAGCAGGTGCCCTGGAGGTGCAGCTTGGGGGAACAAACAGTTATTTTGGAAAGCTTGTAGAAAAGCCTACGATTGGAAGCCTCATTAAGCCCCTTGACAGGTATGATATAGAGGCAGCAGTGGGGCTGATGTATGTTGCTTCAATTTGTGCAATTATGGTTTTTTCTATGATTAATTTTTTATGGGAGATTGTCATATGAACTTTCATGGCGGATATACATATAAGTATAATAATGAACTGCTGGATTTCAGCTCGAACATAAATCCCCTGGGCGTTCCGGAAAGCTTTAGAGGAGAACTGGAAAGACATATGGAGGATTTTACAAAATATCCTGATGCGGAATACCGGAATGTCAGGAGGAGCATAGCTGAATATTTGGATATATCGGATTATGACTCAATAATACCCGGGAACGGGGCTGTGGAGCTTATTTATAAATTGATTGCTTCAAGCGGCAGCAGCGGGATTGTAAGCCTCAGCCCTACATTTTCAGAGTACGGCAGGGCTGCAGCAATTAATAGGATGGGATTTTATGAGGTGCCCGCCTATAATGAAGAATTTACAGCTATTGAAATGGATAAACTGCTTAAGTATACTAAGCCTGGAACAATGGTAGTAATATGTAATCCCAACAACCCTACAGGTACATTGATAAAAAAGGCAGATATGCAGAGGCTTGCGGAAAGGCTTGAGGTTTTGAATTGCAGTCTGTTGATTGATGAGGCTTTTATGGAGTTTACCGATGGATATCCGGCAGATGGTATGATAGGAATGTTGGAAAGGTTTAAAAATGTGACGGTGATAAAAGCAGCCACAAAATTCTTTGGAATGCCTGGCATAAGGCTTGGTTATGCTGTAACCTTCAACAAAAATATTCAAAAAAATGTGAGAGCCATTTGTGAGCCTTGGAACCTGAATACTGCGGCGGTTATTGCTGCCGGCTGCATATTCAGGGATGAAGAGTATATAAAAAGGTCAAGGGAATGGATAAAAACTGAGCGCAGGTATCTCTTTGAAGGGCTTTGCAGTATAAGAGGACTCAAGGTTTATGCTTCCGAAGCGAATTTTCACCTTCTGAAAATACAAAATGAAAAGCTTGATGCATATAAACTCCATGATGCGCTGATAGAAAAGGGTATTCTTATAAGATTGCCGGAGGGCTTTAATAACCTCAGCGGCTATCACTTCCGGCTGGCAGTAAAGGACAGGGCTTCAAATAATTTCTTGATTAGGGTGCTTTCAGAGGTCATGTCAAAATATGTATGATAGGGCTCATATGCAGCTGAAGCCTTGAAAAGAACGCATATTTTATGAAATATTTGTGAAAAACATAGCACAAAAAAGTCTAATGTTATATAATATTACTTGTCAATAGCACTACGTGTTTATATAATTTTGGGGGTGGAATTTTGAAACTGGAGAATTTGGGTGCAAAAGTGCACCGGAATCTGACTGTAGGTAAGCTTGTCGAAACAGCACTGAAAAATGAAGGTGCCGTCCTTACCGATACAGGAGCATTAAGCATTAATACCGGAAAATATACTGGAAGGTCTCCAGGGGATAGGTTTATTGTAGATGAGCCCGGCGTACATGACAAAATAAACTGGGGCAGTGTGAACGTACCCATAAGTCCGGAGAAATTTGACAACCTCTACAATAGGATCATGAATTACCTTAAGGAAAAGGAAATATTCGTTTTTGACGGTTTTGTAGGTGCTGACAAGAATTACAGAATGCCTATAAGAGTAATAAATGAATTTGCTTCACAAAATCTTTTTGCACAGCAGCTTTTTATAAAGCCAAAGGCTGGTGAACTCGATAATTTTGAACCGGGATTTACGGTAATAGCGGCTCCGGGATGTCATGCGGTTCCTGCAGAAGACGGTACAAACTCCGAAGCTTTTATAATATTGAATTTTGCCAAGAGAGTAGTTATAATCGGTGGTTCTAAATACTGCGGAGAAATAAAGAAATCAATTTTCACCGTGATGAACTTTATACTTCCAACAAAAAATGTTATGCCAATGCATTGTTCCGCCAACATCGGTGAAAAGGGAGACGTTGCACTGTTCTTCGGATTATCCGGAACAGGAAAGACAACACTTTCCGCAGATAAGGGAAGAAGCCTCATAGGTGATGACGAGCATGGCTGGACAGAAGACGGCGTATTTAACTTCGAAGGAGGCTGCTATGCAAAATGCATCAGGCTTTCCAAGGAGAACGAACCGCAGATATGGAATGCAATAAGGTTCGGTACTGTTGTAGAAAATGTTGTACTGGATCCGGAAACCGGAGTTCCTGACTATGACAGCGAGCAGTACACAGAAAATACCAGAGCAGGTTATCCTGTAACTTATATAGATAATGCAGTGGAAGAAGGCACCGGCGGACATCCGTCAACAATAGTATTCCTTACTGCGGATGCTACCGGAGTGCTGCCTCCTATCGCAAAGCTTACAAAGGAACAGGCTATGTACCATTTCATGTCAGGATATACAAGCAAGCTTGCCGGAACAGAGAGAGGAATAATTGAACCGACAGCCACTTTCTCAACTTGCTTTGGTGCACCGTTTATGCCGATGAAGCCGCAGGTTTATGCAGAGCTTCTCGGTAAGAAAATTGACAAGTATGATGCGAAGGTTTACCTTGTAAATACAGGCTGGAGCGGAGGTTCCTACGGAGTCGGAAAACGTATGAAGCTTTCCTATACAAGAGCGATGGTAAATGCTGCAATAAACGGCACACTTGATAGTGTAAGATACGAAGCTGATCCGATATTTAAAGTATCAGTGCCGACAGAGTGCCCGGGAGTGCCTTCTGAAGTTCTTAATCCCAAGAATGTATGGCAGGATAAAGAAGAATATGAAAAGACTGCATACAAGCTTGCAAAGGATTTCAATGCAAACTTCCAGAAGTTCAAGGGAGTATCAGACGACATTGCTAATGCCGGACCAGTTGTGAAATAGTAAAAAAATCGTTTGCCCTATTGTGAAGTGCACCTCAAATGTTAGTTTATTTTGTCTAGCATTTGGGGTGCACTTCATCGGTAAACGCTTTTTTTACTTCAATGCTTTTCTTTGATTTCAGGAATATTCCTATCAGAAGGGATATTACACATACAACAGAGAGGGAGCGGTAAAGAAAGAAGACATCACGGTTCTCAAGCAGTATTCCGCCGGCGAGGTTTCCTATGAAGCTTCCAAGACCAAAACCCAATGCTGACAGTATCGTTATCCCGGAGGCTTTGATTTGCTCGGGCACTATCCTGTTAACATACTGCATTGCTCCCATCAAGTATACAGGAAAGGTTATGCTTTGCATTAATTGTATTATTATTATTCCTATATAGCTTTGATTGAAGGAGCAGAGGAAGAACCTGATACTATAAAGTGCTACTGCAAATAAATATATATTCAGCTCACCATATCTTCTGGAAAGATGGTTTCCGAAGAAAAAGGCAGGAATCTCGCTGATTGCAATTACGAACCAAACAAATCCAAGAATGGCAGTGCTTCCGCCGGTTTTCTGCACCAACATTGCAATATAACTGCTGTTTGCACCGAGGGCGATATTAATAATCAACACAGAAAAAACAAACAACATGAATTCAAACTGTTTGACAGTGTCCAGTACATCCTTGAATGACGGCCTTTTTATATTACCTGTACCTTTAAACTTAAATCCGGAAATCAGGGAAGCATAAATTAAAAATAGAATAGAATATACAAAGAAGCACGAATCAATTCCTTTTAGTTCAATTAACTTTCCAAGGCCCAGGGATACCAGAGCAAAACTCACAGAGCCCATCAACCGTACCTCGCCGAAGTTGAAAGAATTCGTGTGTTCTATAATTTCATAACAATACGCATCAGTTATCGGTGAGGTAACGCTTTGAAAGACAAGCAGCAGGACAATGGCTGCAATAATATAGAAAAAGTTATGGGCAGCTACGAAATTAAAAATTAATACTGAACAAAACATCGAGGCTATTAAGAGAGTTTTCTTTTTATTCAGGTATTTGTCGGTTATGTATCCCCATATGGGCTGTGCTATTATTCCTACCAGAGAGTTTATGGCAAAGGCAATGCCAATCTGGGTGTATGAAAGATTCCTGCTGCTGAAATAGAGCGCGAGAAATGGGTAATAGCAGGCAATAGTTCCATATAACAGCAGATACACCAGATCAAGCCTGAATTTTATATTGGCATTCTGTGGTTCCGTAATACATCACTATCCTTATAACCAGGCAATAATATTTGTAGTTCCCTATGAAGTCTTATTATATCAGAAAAAGTGTTAAATTCACACTGCTAAGTTGATGCCTTATATTTATTATGCATATTATAATATAAAATGCCAATAATGTTATTTAAAGTCAAGGTGTAGTATAATATCTGATATAGTCTGTTTTTAACTAATGTATAAAGGAGTCGCTTATATGAATGTTGTAACAGCAGCTGTAATTGTGAGGGCCGGTAAGGTGCTTATATCCCAACGCTTAATGGGCTCTCATATGGAATTCAAATGGGAGTTCCCCGGTGGAAAGCTTGAGGCTGATGAAACCCCTGAAGAGTGTATTGTAAGGGAGATCAGGGAAGAGCTGGATATGGAAATTGAGGTCATAGAGATTTACAAGGTTGTTAAGTTTAAGTATGTTGAAAAGGATATACTTCTTCTTTGCTACCTCTGCAGGCTGCTGGGGGGGGAAGGTAAAAGGCTGGAATGCAATGATTTTAAATGGGTAACAATAGATGAGCTCAGCGGATACGAATTTGTGCCTGCTGATGTATCGGTTGCAGAGAAGCTGAAAAATGACAGATTACTTTTTGAAAGGAGCATAATACCACAGTGGAAAAAGGAATCTACCTTGATATAGATATGGATTACTTCGTAACACCGGTTGAAAAAATTTCAGTAGATAATATCAGAATATTTCATGATATGGAATGTGAGACTTCCCCGGTTGGACCTGTTGCAGACAAGCTTATAGAATCAGGCTTGAGCTGGGACAAGAATGTCATCCACTGTTTTACAAACCATAAAAAATCTTATACTTACTGGTGGATGTGCAAGAGGAAGGGCTACACCGTTATACACATTGACGCCCATTCAGACCTGTACAGGAATTACAATAAAGACCTCAGGCTGCTGCCGAACGGTGAAATCAGCTGCTACAACTACCTTTGGTACGCAATCCGGGATCATTATATAGATGAGATTTACTGGGTAATTCCCGATTCGCAAAGGTTTTTGATTGATGACGGCAAGGCAGAAGCCATAATTAATAGAGCTCTTATAAAAAACAGCTATAAGGATAGCAAGGGCATGCATATACATTTTGGCTGCATTTGCATTGATGGGGTGGAGAAGGATATTGTCCTGCATGCCTGTACAATTGAAAAGCTGCCTTACATGAAGGCAGCTTGCGATATAGTGACAATAGCGACATCGCCGGAATTCATACCGGCAAAGGCTGATAGCCTGGTGTATGAGCTGTTTGAGTGCTTTGACGCTTCCGATGATGTTAAAAAAAACATATACAGGCAGCACCTGGATATGCTGTCAAAGCCTAAGGGAGAGGTGGAAGAAGCGAGAACAAGGTTAGGGATTTTTTAATACCTATTCCTGCTTTAACTCCTGTACAATGGCAGCAACCAGCTTTGCTGCGTTTTCCATGTTCTCAATAGTTATATTTTCGGACGTAGTATGTACGTTTGTCATTCCAATGCCCAGTGTAACTGCTTGCAAGCCTTTATTACTCATTATGTTGGTATCGCTGCCGCCGCCCGTTGACTCAAGCTTAGCTTCGATTCTCATTCCTTTCATTGCCGCAGTTACAAGCTTTATTACCTCCGCATCCTTTGAAATGTTGAGCTCCGGATAGTTCAGGTAATGCTTTGTTTCATCCTCTGCGCCGAATTCCCTGCAGGCGCTCTTTATGCATTCAAGCATATGGTTTGCCTGGGCTTCAACCTTACTTCTAACAAGGCTTCTTGCCTCCAAAACCAGCTCCACCTTATCGCATACTATGTTTGTAGGGCCGCCACCGCTTATTTTTCCTACATTCGCAGTTGTTTCTTCATCAACCCTGAGGAGTTGCATCCTATCTATAGCCCTTGCCGCAACCTGAATAGCGCTGATACCCTTCTCGGGGGCCAATCCTGCATGGGCTGCTTTTCCCTTGATAGTGGTAACTATCTTAAACTGTGCCGGTGCCTGGACTATTACTTTTCCCACGTCTCCACTGCTGTCCAGTACAAAGGCAATTTTGGATTTTATCCAGCTGTAATCCATAAATTTAGCCCCGAACATTCCGCCCTCTTCGGATATCGTGAAAGCAACCTCTATGTCCCCATGGGGTATATTGTTCTCTTTTATGTGTCTGACTGCTTCCAATATTGCAGCGATACCAGCCTTGTCGTCGCCCCCCAGTACAGTTGTGCCATCACTGCATATGACTCCGTCTTTAATTGCCGGCTTAATATTTTCTCCTGGGACTACGGTGTCCATATGAGCACAGAACAGCACCGGCTTTGTATTCAGGCTTCCCTTCAGCCTTCCAAGCACGTTTCCGGTATCTCCGCCCGCCTGTTCACCGGCTTTGTCTATGTATACTTCAAACCCCAACGCTTTAAGCTTTTGCGACAATAAGGAGGCAAACTTACCTTCCTTTAATGACAGGCTGCTGACTTTAACCATCTCCAGAAACTCATTTACCAGTCTCTCAGTGTTCAATGTTAACCCCTCCTCAAAAATCATATTACCATTATACCACAATGTATAAAAAAGGAATATCATGCAAAAAGAAAGGAACCAGCCTGTATAATACAAGCTGGTTCCCATCTGGATATTATCTCTTATGCAGCTTTTTGGCAGCTACAAAGGAAAGACCGTCTTGCGTAAGGGCTTTTGCAGTATGGTTTACTGCATTGTGCTTGCACAGGTAATTCTCCAGTAAAAGAGGCATTTCTCCTGAGGATGTTATTTCTTCCTTAGTCCTGAAGTAATCAAGTATATCGGACTGATGCTTCTGTTTGAGTTCCTCTTCAGGGTCGCCGCCTTCATGTTTGGCAGATATATTCGGAACAGATTTAGCAACCTGCATCAGCTCTTCGCGCCTGTTATACGGCTGGCGTACAATGCTCTTGTATGTTTCAGTAATATGATGCTCTATCCTTACATTATTTTCAAAGCCGAATATTCTTCTGATATCTGAACTTAACTCGATTGTTTTGTTGTTTACCGAGTTGCTGAGGTTGAAGCCGATAAGCGGGGTTGTACCGTCATCGCGGGCAAAAAGCCTTGCCATGAGCAGTGTCCAGAGTACTGAGTAAGGGTTGTCATTGCCCATGAAAACCGAAATCTTGAATCTAATGTTAATTCCGAGTTTGTATAGAATATATCCCAGGAAAATAGTCCCCGAATTTATATTAAGAACTTCATTAATTCCATAGTTTGTATAATAATACAACACTTCGTCAATCCACTGCAGTGGGTGCTCATTAGGCTGGCCTATGCCGCCAAAATAACCTGTGATGGTTTCGGGACCCCCAAGGTGAACGTTTGACCCGTCTGTTCCCTTGGTATCCAGTGTTTCAACATAGCTTGCACCGATAATCTGCATAGCAGCAGCCATAGCCAGAATATCCCCGTTGTCAGATTCCTGCTCTTTCATCTTACGGACACGTATATACCTTCCCGGCATGATTTCCTTTTTGTCAATTGCCTGTTTTGCTTCTTCTATTAGCCAGGGGAAATATTGGAGAGCACTAATTTCAAGCGTAACAGCCTTGCCTTCATCAAAGCTTGTTGAGTCAGCTTTTTCACCCAGAATACTCCTTCTATACTGGAATATTGTTGTGAATGCCCCCTTATCCCTCACTGCAGCAAGCCATTCAAGGTCTTTCAAATAGGGTGAATCCTGATTGCGGAGCCTTTCCATAAGGTTAGAGAGCTTTCTTGCCTGCTTCGCCTGTTCATTGATTTCATCAGGAGTGCCGTATTTTTCCACCACGCTTAAAACATTATTGATAAGTTTGTTACCGGGGTCTGCAAAGAAAGGGTTCAGATCTTCGATGAATTTGGTATTCATCTTCAAAAGGTCTCTTAACATATTTTACCTCCTCCACATTATTAATTGTTTCATCCTTAAGGTATACAGCCACCCGGAACGGGTGTCGGCAGCTTTACCCGGATGAAGCGTTAATACAACTGATTGCAGAAGTAATAATTATGTTGAAATGCAGCATAGAATTAAGAGTGGAATTACTATGTCTTATACATTTTTATTTTACATTATCGTTTGTTAGTATTCAATATAAGGAAAACTGTAAAAAGATGCATAGCAGTCCGGAACCGTCTCAATACTTATTTTGGCAATTTCAAAAAAATTTGGAAGGTAAAAAAATATTTTTATAGAAGTATTAATATATAGACTAAAAAAGAAAGGGTTGATCTTCTGTGGCAAAAAAGAAAAGTGTATTGGACTTTTATAAGATGAAAAAGGAAGGGGAACCGGTTGCATGGGTTACAGCGTATGACTTCCCCACAGCTTCTTTTGCCGAACAGGCAGGCATGGATATGATACTTGTCGGAGATTCTTTGGGTATGGTAGTGCTTGGTTATGAAGGCACAATACCTGTCACTATGGAAGACTGTATATCCCACTGCCAGGCAGTAAAAAGAGGGGCGCCCAACACTTGGGTTATCGGCGACATGCCCTTTGGTTCTTATCAGGTATCAGACGAACAGGCAGTTATTAACGCAGTGAGATTCTTAAAGGAAGGCGGCGTTGACTGTATTAAACTCGAAGGCGGAGTGCGTGTAAAGACGAGGATAAAAGCAATAACTGATGCAGGAGTTGTGGTAATGGGGCATATCGGTTTGACTCCCCAAAGCTCCGGGCAGTTCGGAGGGTATAAAGCCCAGGGCAGGACAGTGGAAAGCGCAAGGAGCCTGATAAAGGATGCTCTTGCAGTACAGGAAGCGGGTGCCTATGCAATACTTGTAGAGGCTGTTCCACCTGAGGTAACTGCTTTCCTGGCAAAGAAGCTTACTATTCCGGTTTACTCCATTGGTGCAGGTTTATGTGACGGACAGCTCATCATAAGCGGGGATATGCTCGGCAAATTCCAGGCATTTACTCCTAAGTTCGTAAAGAAATATGCAAATGTAGCGGAAGTTGAGACTAATGCCTTCAAGGAGTACATAAAGGACGTAAAAGAAAGGCAGTTCCCGGCTGATCAGCATGTATACCATGTAATAGACAGCATGGAGGATTTTGACAAGCTGTTCAAGGAATTTGAATAATGGATATAGATTAACCGTTTCAGGCCGCTTTCCAGCGGCCTTATTTTATCTAAAAACTTTTATTCATACCGCCCTCTTATATACCGAGAGGTATATCTTGAGGAAGAAATCATGATGATTGATCAGAATCATTACCGTATAACAGAACAGTTGTATGTATATCCAGATATTCCCGTTTATACAAATTTATGGTATAATATGAAAGACGGGCTTGGGGAAAGGAGCAGTAGCTGTGTACATAATTCCAATAGGTATATTTATAGAGATGGGAGAATTTGGAGGGTTGTCCGTATGAAAAAACAGAGAGCAGCAGGGTGGAAGTGTATTATTTACCTGCTTATGGTTGCAATTTTCCTTACAGGCTGTAAGCCGTCAGGCAATACAACGAGCAATACATCGGGTAATGGGGCTGAGTCTCAGAAAAGCTAAGCTTATGAAGAAATTGTATTAAGCGATAAGTTTGGAATGAAAGATATAGCTTCTCTGGATATGAATGGTCAGGAGGAAATAGTTGCCTACCGTGAAGATGAGGAGGAATTTGTTTTTCTGGATGAAAGCGGGAACGTAACAAGAGAGTTCAAGATCGACCTTGAGGGCCGGATATGCTTTGATGTTGATGGAAGCGGGAACATTCATGTTTTATGCCAGGAAATAACAAGGAATGATAGTAACGAGGTAACGGCTATAAAAAGAGTACTGGCGCTTTATGACAGTCAGGGGAAAAGGTTTGAGGGCGAAGCTGTTACAAAAGATATAATTAAAGGGAATGCAGCTATTAGGGATGAAATCATAAGAAAATTACTGGTGGATGATAAAGGGAATATTTTTGCTCTCAAACTGGATAGCTCTATTGAGATATTTGACAAAAAACTGGATAGTATCAATACACTGAATAAAAACAGATACAGAGATATGGCTCTTGGTGAAAATGATAATTTGATAGTCAGCTCTTGGTCTCAGGGAAGAGAGAACACCATTGAGACACTGGACTGGCAAAGCGGGAAAATACTTTGGAAAAAGGAATATGCCAGCCTGGACGCACCATGGAAGCTTTACTATAACAAGACCACAGGAAAGCTTTGCGGGCTGAACGAGAAAAGTATAATTTGCTACGGCAAGGCCGGGGAAGAGAAAAAAGTGCTTTTGGATTATACCGGCATATCTGTTGTAGAGCAGCCGGAAAGCTTTGTTGTAAATGATAAAGAAGAAATATACCTTGTGGCAATTAACCAGGAAGCACTTAAGCTAATAAAGTATATCAAATCGGATAAAAAAGCTTCGAGTAATGAAGCCGCCAAAAAGGAGCTGGTTTTCGAGGTATTCATTGATATAGACAATACTGTTTCTAATGCGGCAAGGGAATTTGAAAAGAAGCATCCGGACGTGAAAGTTAATGTGGTGGATACAAGGGATTTTCCTTATGACGAATACAAAAAGAAAATGAGTACAGAGCTCTTAACCGGTAAAGGAGCAGATATATACTGCGGTTATTCCGGGGCGGTAAATGATTATATTGATAAGGGGCTTTTGGTTAACTTTGATGCATTAATCAAGGATGATAAAGAGTTTAAAATAAACGACTATAATGCTTCTATTATGAATGGATCAAGGTATAAGGGCGGCTTTTATACCATCCCCCTCACATACTCCTTCGATTGCTTCCTTGTGAATGACAAGCTGCTGAAGGAGAATGGCGTTGTTGTGGATGATAATTGGACATGGAAGGACTTTTATGATATCGTAAAAAAAATACAAAGCAGCAAACCGGAAGGTAAATACTATGCCATGCCTAAAATTTACCCATGGATAGTGTTGGATTCCATGGTGTATGGAGATATAGACTATTATGTGGACCGGGAGAACAAGAAAGCAAGGTTTGATACTACTGAGTTCATAGATACATTGAAGCTATACCAGGCACTGCAGAAAGAAGGTATGATGCATCCTGAAATGCAGGGGTTAACCATTATTAATTCCCTAGGTTCAATTAATGTGGAAAGTATAATGTTTATTCCGATTACTTTTGAGTATTATGATCAGATTAGCTATTTTGGCAAGTGTTTTAATGATAGCTTCAGGATACTGCCGATGCCAAAAGGCGAGCATTCAAATATAAGAGAATTTGTTGGCAAAAACATATTTGTCAACAACAATTCAAAGTATAAAAAGGAAGCATGGGAATTCATAAAATATCTTCTGTCGGAAGAGGTTCAGAGCCGGTTGGGTACACTTGGAGGGTATATTTTGCATAATAAGGTCGAGGATAAAATGTTCAAGGAGATTTTTGGATACCAATCCAAGAATATTAAAATATGGGATTATAAAATATCCGAAGCTGATGTCGCACAGATCAAGCATATGACAACAGATATTCTTAACTACAACAGGACGTCTGGAGAGTTGCGCAGTATCATATGGCAGGAGCTTGAGCCTTTTATGAAAAATGAAAAAAGTGCTGAGGAGACAGCCAAGGCATTGCAGAATAAGGTGGAGCTGTATTTGCGGGAGTAAGCTGATTAAAATAATAGAATAGGTTTTGATTGATAAAGGCTGGAGACATGAAATCAACTCATTTCTCCAGCCTTTATCAATCTGACAGCAGAGTGTATGGATATGTTATATACAATACAGTTCATATAACAAAATATACCATTTATATACATCAATAAACAAACAATGCCATTTGCATAAAGTTGCATACAATTTATGCAAGAAAATACATATATAACCATTTATGGTATATAATTTAAATAGTGAATGCGATGCATTATAGATTTATACTTCAATATTTGCTGTTAAGTACAAATTAGAATAATGTATGGAAGTGACTATTGCTTTGAAAAATAACATTCTTGTTTTAAAAAGAATACTTATGAGCCTCTATCCTTTAAGAAAATATAGCATTCTAGTTATTTTGCTAATGTTGTTTTCTGCAGTAATTAGCTTTGCATTGCCTATAGTAAATATGAATTTGGTTGATAACGGGCTGTTGAAGAATAATCTATTTATTGTTGTGCAACTCTCGGTTTTGAGTCTAATACTGGTTGTTTTTGATCAAATTATTAGACTGCTGGAAACAAAACTAATTGTATATATAAATAATCTATACACATATAAATGGACAAGCCTATCAATGAGAAAAATGATGAAGCTCAAAATGCACTACTTTAATGATAACAATTTTACAGAAATAATTAATAATAATAGAATGGATATTGGCAATATAGCAAGAATCACTGATGAATCCTTTGTATTAAGGATATTAAGTATTTTTAAAATAATCGGCGGGTTTATTGGCTTGTTAGTAATTGATTATAGACTTTCTGCCCTTGTTCTGATTGTTATACCTGTAAGGTATGCTATGACTTGTTATTTTACTAGATTAAAAAAAGAAATACACCAGCAATATATGGAGCATTCCAGGGAGTATTCCAGGTGGTATGGCGATAGAATGGCTGGCATTAAGGAAATAAAGCTGGCAGGGGTAGAGAATATAATTATGCAGCAGTTTACAAAGCTGCAAAGAGATATCATAAAAACAGATATTAGAGCGCAGATAATTGATAATCTCAACTCAGCAACTGAGAGTATTTTTTTTAGAATCATTACAACACTTATTTATGTTGTCAGTGCTTCAATGATTATAGAGGATACATTCACTGTTGGAGGGTTATTTGCATTTTCCACATATAGTATGAACGTCATGGTTCCAATATCCTCATTCATTAATATAAAGTATGATTTTGCCAAAATACTATTATCGGCACAGAGATTATTTACTTTTCTGGATATGGAGTGTGAGAGAAACAGAAGTGATTCTATCAGAGTGTCGAAGGAGTCCGTTTCCGGGGAAATAGAATTTAAAAATGTGTCTTTTTCCTATGATAATAACAAAGTTGTATTAGACAACATCAGCTTCAATATAAAAAAGGGAGAAAAAGTTGGCATAGTTGGCATGAACGGCTCGGGAAAGACAACTTTGCTAAATATATTGCTTCGGTTATGTGAAGCCGACAGCGGACAAGTTTATCTGGACGGTACTGATATAAAGGATATACGAATAAAAGACTTAAGGAAAGCAATACCGGCAGTTAATCAGGATATTTACCTTTTCAATGCAAGTGTAAAAGATAACATAACACTTTTTTCAGATTTATCTGATGAAAGAATACTTGAATTAGTAAATTTGAGTAGGATTGAGGATTTTATAGAAAAGCTTCCGGCTAAAATCAATACAAAGCTGGGCACGGGCGGAAACAAGCTGTCAGGCGGTGAAAGGCAAAGGATTGCTTTAGTCAGGGCCTTTGCAAGGGCAAGTAAAATCATTGTATTGGATGAAGCAACATCGAGCTTTGATTTGAAATATGAAAAATGGATAAGCGATGTTTTAATGAATAAATTTAGGGAGCATACCATTGTTCTTGTAACGCACAGACCTTATATTCTGAATAAATTGGATAAGGTAATACTTATGGATAAAGGAAGGATAGTGGATATAGGTAAGCATGAGGAGCTGTTATTGAGAGATTACATTTATTCGGATATTGTGAAGCAGGCTCAATGAGAGGTAACTGCAATCCAAATTTTTTATAAAAGTAGTGTGATATCTTGTCTCAATAAAGCCTCAAGACAGAATTGGAGAGAGAGGAGGGGAGAAAATGAAAAAATTAAGGAAAAGGTTTGAGTTTGATATTTTAAATACAATTGAAGCTTTTGCATGCATATGTGGTTGTCAGTGTGCCGCATGCTATTGTGGTTGTATTAATATTACTGATCAATACGACGACGAGCATGATGATGACGCAGCTGAATCTGTTTATAACACTCAGTCTGATAATAAGGTAGAACTTCTATAGAATAAATAAACTGAATCAACTTTCGCAGGACGAAACAGTTAGTTTCACCTTGATAAAATCAGGTAAGGAGGAAACAAAGTAATCCAAGAACTCACCGATAGTCTCCTTTGTAAGAAACAGTTTGTCCTGCAAAG
>JBLNDG010000217.1:0-13588 GCA_050261415.1 Caulobacteraceae bacterium
AGGTAAGCATTGTTGATGCGGTCAGAGGTTTTTTCAACGGGACCCTCATACTGTTTCCAGTAAGCATCAATGGCTTTAAGGTCACGCACAATTCCGTCGCTGTATCCCTCGCTAAGCTTGAAATATTCCCTGCTGTCACCGTTATAAAGTGCATTCATTGCATTAATAAGTGCAAGAAGGGTCCCGGAGTATTGAAAATCTGCATCGGGATGGGCAACACAAGTCAGATATGCTATATAGTTGGCTTCGTCTTCCCGCGCAAAGCCGCGTTGATGTGCCATTTCATGAGATGCAGTGCAGGGTATCATGGAATCGGGTACATCAACATTCACGTTTGCTTCAGCAGTAAAGGGGAAATATATTCCCGAAATCCCTGTATAGCTCATTAACCGGGAAAAATATACCGGCTTGGGAGTACCGTACTTTCCACCAAGCTGCGGGTAAATCAAGGATGCTCTTTCGTAACCCTTTATACACCTTTTCAATATCTGGCGCTTATTTTCCTTAATATCCATTACGCCGTCCGAATCCTGACTAACCTTGCTCCGCAAAGCATTTGCGTTGCTAATAAGAACTTCGCATACCTCTTCAAGCTCCACTACAGAAGATGGTCTTACATCAAGCCCTGCGATACTCGCAAAGGGCAGACGGTAATAATTCAGTCCCCAAATACTTATAAAGAGGAAAAACGCAATGCTCACAAACATGAGCAGATTGAGTATGTAATTCAAAAGCTTGGAGATACTGCCTCTGGCATGGAAGAAGAATTTTATTGCCGTAGTTAATGTATAGATAACTATTGCAGCAGGGACAAAAAATACTATTAATTCCGCTAAGGAAAAGGGAAAAATACCTGTAATAAGGCTTATCGGCTGTCCGATAACCCTGTAAAGCTTTTCGGAGTAAAGCGCCTCAACCAAAGCAGGCTGTGTGGAAGAAAAATGAACGAGGATGATTCCTATAGGTATAAGGAGTACAACAGCAAGCTTCTTTAGTATTTTGGAATTGTTCATTGCATTTTCCAGCTTTCCTTCTGATTCTGACAAGGTATATTATATCATGGTTGCTAAAATATATGTTACAAAAGAATCATAAGAAACTAAAGAATATTGAAAATTCAAAAAAATACTGTTGACATAAGGTACTTGTGAATATATAATAATATAAATTAATCAATTCAAAGCGATGAAGAGGAATAGTAGAAGGGAAGATTCTGAAAGAGAGGAAAACCCACCGGCTGAAAGGTTTTCTAAGATTACTCACTTTGAACCCGCCCTCAAAGCTGCAGATGAAAAGTCTGACCGCAGGCCTGCGTTAAAGGCAGCAGAGAGGATCCGGCACCGGGGTATCATGGCATACCTGCATGAGGTGTCAGGTCAAATCGGGTGGTACCGCGAACAGCCTTCGTCCCTTTTTATAGGGGCGGAGTTTTTTTATTTTTTGATTCATTTACATAAATGCAAATATATAAGTGAATATTATAAGGCGATGAAGAGGAATAGTAGAAGGGAAGATTCTGAAAGAGAGGAAAGCCCACCGGCTGAAAGGTTTTCTAAGATTACTCACTTTGAACCCGCCCTCAAAGCTGTAGATGAAAAGTCTGACCGCAGGCCCGCGTTAAAGGCAGCAGAGAGGATCCGGCACCAGGGTATAGCAAAATACCCTGCATGAGGTGTCAGATCAAATCGGGTGGTACCGCGAACAGCCTTCGTCCCTTTGTAGGGGTGAGGGCTGTAATTTTTTTGAATCTAATAATTGGAGGAATGTAAAATGGAAAAGGACAAAAAATGTACAAATCAGGTTATTCTAAAGGAAGCAATCATGGATAAGCATGTTCCCGATGATTTTTATTCAACGACGAATCACATAACAATGGTTTTCTGGAAGGAGCAATGGTTTACAGTAGAAAACCAGCGGATGGATGCGATGATAGTGGTTGAAGAAAATAGGGCATACTGCAAAAAACTGCGTGAAATTAAAAAAGGCGACTGGGTTGTGTGTGGAGACACCGGTATCAGAACAATAAGACCTCATGAAGAAGAAAGCGGAAACTCCTTTGGCTTTATGAACAATTGTGTTTCGTCAGAGAGGAGAAATGAGATTATTATTAAGAACCTGGCAGAAAAGCTGTACAATGGCAATAAAAAAGCTGTTATTGTATTGGGCCCGGTTGTTGTCCATACAGGAGGTGACATATACTTGAGAGAGCTCATAAGGAATGGCTATGTCTCCTGTATACTTGCCGGTAATGCTGTTGCAGTGCACGATATTGAGAAAAGCCTTTATGGAACTTCTTTGGGCGTCTGTGCAAAATCAGGCAGGCTTGCATATAATGGCTACCGCAATCATATGAGAGCAATAAACCAGGTGATGAAATACGGTTCAATAAAAGAGATGGTAAATGCGGGCGCATTAAATTCCGGCATCATGTATGAATGTATAAAAGGAGAAGTTCCTTTTGTATTGGCGGGAAGTCTCAGGGATGATGGGCCGCTGCCTGATACGGTTACTGATATGATTGAAGCGCAGAATGCGTATGCTAAGCAGCTGAAGGCTGCGGATATAGTTATTGTATTGGGAAGCATGCTTCATGGCATTGCAACAGGAAACATGCTTCCGGCAAAGGTGGAAATGGTTTGCGTAGATATTAACCCTGCTGTTGTAACTAAGCTCAGCGACAGGGGGAGCAGCCAGGCTGCAGGAATTGTGACAGATGTAGGCCTGTTTCTTAACCTGCTTGTAAAAGAACTGACTGACAAGGTACTTCCCTCAGCTATATAGGCATACAGTTGATATTTATACCATAAATGATGTATAACATAAAAAAATTGCACGCTTAAAATTGGTGCAATTTTTTTTGCACTTTCTTAATTTTAGTATTATTATCTATACATGAGCTATTTTGCCGGGTTTTCAGACTTATGGGGTAAAGGTATTAATTACAGAAAATGTTAAAAAATTATCAAATGGTGCCAACAATTCGGCATATTGTTGTATTGATGCATAAGAATACATTTTGATTTATTAAATAATCTATGTAAAACAGTGCATTCTTGATAATTATTTATCAAGAAAGACTTATATATATTGATATATATAATATGGCATGAATATTGCTAATAATTTAACAAGGAGGATTATAATTTTATAATATTGCTTATTGCTCTACAGAAGATGATATTCATGAATAATAAGGAGGTAGCTGTTATGAACTTTAGCCTAACAAAGGAACAGGAAATGGTAAGAAAACTTTTAAGGGAATTCAGTGAAAATGAAATTAAGCCCTTTGCAGCAGAAATTGATGAAACAGAAAGGTTCCCCAGGGAAAGCGTTGAAAAAATGGCCCGCTATGATATTATGGGTATTCCTTTCCCTAAGAAATACGGCGGGGCCGGGGGAGACAACATATCCTATGCAATAGCTGTAGAGGAATTATCAAAGGTGTGTGCTACTACAGGAGTAATTCTTTCTGCACATACATCTTTGGGAGCGCATCCTATATATCAGTTCGGAACCGAAGAACAAAAAATGAAGTATCTTGTACCTCTTGCAAAGGGTGAGAAATTAGGCGCTTTCGGACTGACCGAACCTAATGCAGGCAGTGATGCAGGCTCACAACAAACCACTGCAGTAAAGGATGGAAACAATTACATTCTGAATGGCAGCAAAGTATTTATTACAAACGGGGGAGAGGCAGACACATATATAATATTTGCAATGACGGACAAGGCAAAAGGGACCAGGGGAATCAGTGCATTTATTGTAGAAAGGGGCTTTAAAGGCTTTAGCATAGGTAAAAAAGAAGACAAGCTGGGTATCAGGGGCTCAAGTACTACGGAGCTTATATTTGAAAACTGTATAGTACCTAAGGAAAACCTTCTTGGTGAAGAAGGTAAAGGTTTTGGAATAGCAATGCAGACCCTGGACGGAGGTAGAATCGGTATTGCAGCACAGGCGCTGGGTATCGCTGAAGGTGCATTTGAAGAGTGTGTTAAATATATGAAGGAGAGAAAGCAGTTCGGCAAGCCTCTGTCAGCCTTTCAGGGGCTGCAGTGGATGGTGGCGGATATGGCTGTAAGGATAGAAGCAGCAAAACACCTGGTCTATAATGCGGCATATAAAAAGGACTCAAAGCTGCCATATTCGGTGGAAGCTGCCATGGCCAAGCTTTATGCAGCAGAGACGGCAATGGAGGTAACGACAAAGGTAGTGCAGATTTTCGGCGGCTATGGATATACAAGGGATTATCCGGTAGAGAGAATGATGAGGGATGCAAAGATAACCGAGATATACGAAGGTACTTCACAGGTTCAGAAGATGGTTATAGCTGCTAATGTCCTGAAATAAATCTGGAAGGTAGGAGGTAGTTACAGATGAAAATAATAGTTTGTATAAAACAGGTTCCGGACACCAACGAGGTAAAGCTGGACCCAAAGACAGGGACTCTTATACGAGACGGTGTGCCGAGCATAATAAACCATGATGATAAGAATGCCCTGGAAGAGGCGCTGAAGCTGAAGGATGAATACATGGATGTAGAAATTGCCGTAATCACAATGGGCCCTCCACAGGCAGATGTAGCTTTAAGAGAGGCTTTGGCAATGGGCGCCGACAGAGCAATACTTGTGTCGGACAGAGCCTTTGCCGGGGCAGATACATGGGCGACTTCAAATACTATAACAGCAGCAATCAGGAAGGTAGGAAGCTATGATCTGATATTCTGCGGAAGACAGGCTATAGACGGTGATACTGCACAGGTAGGGCCGCAGGTTGCTGAGAAGCTGGGTTTACCCCAGGTCACCTATGTAAAGGATATGAAAATCAAAGATGACATAGTAACTGTCCAAAGGGCACTGGAGGACGGCTATGAAGTAATAGAAGTAAAAATGCCGTGCCTGCTTACCACAATCAAGGAGCTGAATAGCCCAAGATATGCAAGTGTAAGAGGCATATTTGATGCATACAGGGAAAAGACAGTTGAGGTCTGGACAGCAAAAGACATAGAAATAGATCCTGCAATAACAGGTTTGAACGGCTCTCCTACAAATGTGAGAAGAACCTTTACACCGGAGCCTAAGGGAAAAGGCACCATGCTTGACGGCTGTGACAAGGATACTGTACGCAGCCTGTTCGGAAGATTAAAGGAAAAGAATATAATTTAGGATTGGAGGGCTTTGTGATGGGAGTAAAAATATTATCGGAAAAATGTAAGGGCTGTAAGCTTTGCATCAAGTCCTGCCCCTTTGAAGCAATTGAAATGAGGGACGGCAAAGCTGCCTTAAAGGATAACTGCTCAGGGTGCGGAGCCTGTGAAGCTTCATGCAAGTTCAAGGCTATTGAAGTAGACAAGGTAGAGAAGGAAGTTAAAGATTTGTCTGCTTACAAAGGGGTATGGGTATTTGCAGAGCAGAGAAATGGAAAACTTATGGGTACAGCATACGAACTGCTTGGAGAAGGTAGAAAGCTGGCAGACAAGCTTGGTGTTGAATTGTCGGCATTGCTCCTGGGCAGCGGTGTAGCAGGACTTTCAGAGGAATTGATACATTACGGAGCTGACAGGGTAATACTTGCAGAACACCCTGAGCTTAAGCTTTATACAACAGACGGATATACAAAGGTCATAACAGAGCTTGTAAACAGCAAAAAACCGGAGATTATACTGATAGGGGCAACCAATATCGGCAGGGATCTGGGACCAAGACTTGCAGCAAGGCTGGATACGGGCCTAACAGCGGATTGCACCAAATTGGAAATTGATGATGAACAAAAGATACTTCTGCAGACCAGACCGGCCTTTGGCGGCAATATAATGGCTACAATTATAACACCGAGACACAGGCCTCAGATGTCTACCGTAAGGCCTGGGGTAATGAAGAAGATGCCCAGGGACAACAGCAGAAAAGGTATAGTGGAAAAAGTCGAAGTCAAGCTGGAATCAAAGGACATAAGGGCCAGGGTCAAGGAAGTGGTTAAGTCTGCTAAGCAGATAGTGAACCTTGTTGATGCTGAGATAATTGTATCCGGCGGCAGAGGGCTTGGAAATCCGGAAGGGTTCAAGCTCATTGGCGAACTGGCAAAGGAACTGGGAGGTGTTGTAGGTTCATCCCGTGCTGCAGTAGATAACGGCTGGATTTCACAGGACCACCAGGTAGGCCAGACAGGAAAGACTGTAAGGCCTAAGATATATATTGCCTGCGGCATTTCAGGAGCAATACAGCATCTTGCGGGTATGCAGAACAGTGAATGCATAATTGCGGTAAATAAGAATCCCGATGCTCCAATATTTGATGTTGCAGACTATGGAATAGTAGGTGACCTCTATAAGGTTGTGCCTATGATGATAGAAGAAGCAAGAAAACAGAAAGAGGATTAATTCTGTTTTCTATCCAGCATCCTCCATGCGGTCTTGTCTAAAAGATGTTCTTCGGTAGAAGATAAGCTGTTGATGAAAAGGTGATCGAAATTGCCTGCAGCAGCTTTAGGCAATACAACATGGAGGATGTTCTTTTTTACTTCATAAGTTATTCCATCCATGTCAGTTACAGATTGTTCGGACATATGGTTCAGTGAAGCCTTTCCATTGTACAATTCAAAATCATACCTTGAGGTATTATGGTCACTGAAAAATATCATGTTTATATGGTATATATCCTTTCGGTCAAGATTATAGTCGGTTTGCACAAATATATGAAGATTTCCGGATTTTGAGATTTCAGCATGCACACTGGATATATCGGCAGAACGGCTTATTTTAAGCCTCAATGCATCCTGCAGAGGATCAACAATAGCCAGGTTGCTGTCATCAGGGGCAATTTCAGTGTCTTCATGCAGGCCTGAAGGTATCTTGAAATTGGGATATACGCCCAGAAGTTCATTTTTTCTTTCAAAAGCAGTAAGAAGCGGCTTAAGGGTTCTGAGCTGGGTTTTATAAAAGCGTATTGCCGCTGCTTTTCCTTCTATATCTTCCTCTGTCATAGCAAGAGCTTCCCAGGTTGTACCGATGTTTATAAGCGCTGCAGGAGGGACCAGATACATTTTTTTCTCCTCTCTCATAGGTGTCGGCCAATCACCCCTGTGTACCAGGTAGAGCCATTCAATATCCGGAGAGTAGCCTGTGAGTGTAAGGGCATATTTTACAAAACAATTTACAGCCCAGTGATCAGGATGCCTGTCATTGGGATGGGGGTATACTATATAGGTTGGCTTGAAATCATTTATTATGCTGGTAATGTCTTCAACAAGGTTTTCACCCGTGTAGGGCACATTTTTTGTGTAGCTGTTTGAATATGGTGAGGTGCTTGTCTGCGTATGGACACTGGTATAAGGATTCGTTTTATCCCAATAAGTATTCCATAAATAAGAAATACCGCCGTCAGGGTAACCCAGGAAAATCAAATTATCCTCTTTAAGTCCAAGGCTTTTCAATGCATGGAGAGTTTCCTGCTGACGGTTGTAACCGAATTTTATATAGTCCGAGGGCTTAGGATTAAGGTTGAAGTAGTCAAAAGCCAAAGCATTTCTATAACCGTCTCCGTTTGTAACCATAACGATCTTAACCTGGCCGTTATTCCGCAGTACTTTATTTATAAGAATGCCCGCCCCTAATACTTCATCGTCATTATGGGGAGCAAATACAAGGACTCTGGAGCCGCTTCCCGGAGGTATAGCATCATCAAGATGATACTTTACATAATAGTTTGAGATATACTCCCTAAGAAAAAATGCAGTAACAAATAAAACTAGGAAAATTGATGCAAGTATTATTAATAATTTTGATATTCTGCTGATTTTCAAATCTTTCCCCCCATTGCTGTTTTGCGCCTCATATGAGCTTCTTGACATAAATAAGAGATTTGTAATCCTTAACCTTCCATACCTTTGCGCTGCCATGGAAGGCTAAATGGTATCCTTTGCTTTCATAAAAGGAGATTGCTTTGTAGTTTTTGTTCGACGTCGTAAGGTGAATTCCTCTTACTCCTATTGCTTTCATATGTTTCTCAAAGGAGTTTATTAACGCCGAGCCTATTCCTGAATGCTGATATTCCTGTAAAATATTGATATGCAGGTGCGCAGGGTAATCCTTATATACCTGTCTTACTGAATTATCTGTGCCAATTATATAACCGACCACAAGGTTTTCTTTGTCCTTATCCACTGCAACAAAACTGTGCATGCTCTCATACAATGGGTAGTAATCACTGAAAAAATAGCTGAAGAGCACTCTGTCATTAAACGCATTCAGTCCCGAAAGGTCTTCTCCCATATATCCTGTTTTGTAACATATATCTGCAATTGATTTATTATCGTCCCTTCTACATTGCCTTATTTCTATACTAGACATATTATTCATCCCTTAGCTTTGTATTCCTTTTTTACGGTTTTAAAATTAATATTTGCATTATTGCGTGTATATATAGCAGAAGCTGTATGCATGAAAAATATTCTTTTAATATATATTGTAATTTTTATTTTTAAAAAATGCCACTAGATAGTATTTTTTATTAACATTGAATGAGATAAATTATTGCATTTTTCATGTTATAATATAGTTGGCATGGTAACGGTTGCATGAAATATTGATAAATCAAAACGCAAGTGCGGTGGTTAAGGGGTTGAAAAAAGAAAGGAGCGAGTATGATGGAAAGGCACATTGAGGAAATGTCTATGAATGCATGGCCTGCACTGCAGACAATGGTTTATGACGGTTGGATTCTAAGATTCTCAAAGGGTTATACAAAGCGGGCAAATAGTGTAAACCCGATTTATGAATCCAGCGAGAATCCTGAGAAAAAAATTCTAATGTGCGAGGAGTTGTACAAGTCACAAGGCTTGAATACGGTTTTTAAAATGACTTCAGAATCGCATCCTGAAGGTCTTGACGATATGCTTTCCCAAAAGGGTTATAATGATGAAGCCTATACCAGCGTACAGGTAGCAGTTTTGAATAAATTTGAAGGTATTATCCCTAAGAATATAGTAGTCTACAACAGTTTGAATGAAAAATGGCTTGAACAAATAAGCTGTTTGAGCGATGTAAAAGAGGCTGATGAAGAAACGTTAAAAAGGATGATCAGCCGTATAATAACAGAAAAGTTTTTTGTTGAATTAAAGTTGGAAGGAAGAACTGCGGGATGTGGGATGGGTGTGCTGCAAGGCGACTACCTGGGGATTTTTGATATTATAATTGATTCCGGAGACAGATGCAAGGGTTATGGTAAGGCTCTCGTAGACAGCATGCTCAGCATCGGTAAGGCAAAAGGGGCAAAGTATGCATACTTGCAGGTACTGCTCGACAATGAACCGGCATTGAAGCTTTATAGCAGCCTTGGATTCAAAGAAGTGTATAAGTATTGGTATAGGGTAAAAAGGAACATGTAAAAAAACCACATTTGAATGTGGTTTCTTTCATATTAGTGGACATTCTACCAAAGTAGAATCAGTCAAAAGCGAGAAGGCTCGATGCCTCCGAGCTTTTATTTAGGATAGGAATGGTGAGTTGGCGATGAATATAGAAATTATTGATTGTGGAAAGATAGTGAACCGTGTAATGAATATATTGGGAAAAAATATAAATATTATGAATGAAAAGGGCATAATAATAGCATCCGGGGATAAAAGGAGAATTGGAACTTTCCATGAAGCGGCAAAACTGGTGGTGGAAAGCAACAGGGAAGTAATAGTTGACAATGATATAAAATTCAGAGGCTGTAAAAAAGGGGTAAACCTGCCTATATATCATAGTAATCATATTCTCGGGGTTATAGGGATTACCGGTGAACCGTCAGAAATAAAGGGATACGGCATAATTGTAAAAGAACTGGTCGAATTAATGATTCAAGAGGAGGAGAGAAAAAAGAATGAAATGTTTCAGGCAAAGGCGATGATGAACTTTGCTAATGAGCTTATAAAAGAACAAGACAAGCAAAATCTTGAGCTGTTAAAACTGAGAACTCATCTGATTGGTTTTGACATTAAGGTTAAAAGGGTAATAATAGTAGCTGATATATGCAACTTTTCAAAGGCTATAGAAAATGGTCACAACGACCAGGAGATAATGGTACAGCAGCTTAAACAGAAAATAACAGATAATATTACAAGGCTTTTGAATATGGAATATGATCTGGTTTTCAATCTCTATGAAGACAGATTCATTATATATAAACATCTGGATGGTGAAATATCAGATTTTTGCAGGAGAACAGAGGACCTTCTGAAATCGGAACTGGGATTGCAAATGTACATGGGAATAGGAAGCTTGTGCAGTGGTATCGGTGATTATTACAAATCTTATGAGCTGGCAAACAGACTGGTAAATATCGGCAGGAAGACAGATCCCCAGAAGCTTATATACAATGCTGAAAATTATAAGGTGCAGCTCCTATTGCAATCTATTAAAAGAGATGATAAAGAGCAATATATGAGTTCACTGGGTGAAATATTAAGCAGCAGAGCATCCGGTAATTCCAGGGAACTGCTTGATACTGCCAAGATATATTTTGAGAAGGGGATGAGCATTAAAGATACGGCTGAAGCGTTGTTTCTGCATAGAAATACAATATTATACAGGATTAACAGGCTCAAGGAACAATATGGACTTGACATAACCGACCCATATACCTGCATGCTTCTATACCTTGGGATTATTATAATGAACATGGAGTGAAATAATAGTTGTGCATGAAGCACAAATCAAGCATACATTGATATGGAATATGTTGTATATTTTGTATATGGTTATCAAATAAAGTTTTTCATATAATTATTTGTAAGAGACAGGGTGGTGTAAATATGAAGATTGTAATAGCTCCGGATTCATACAAGGGAAGTTTAACAGCAAAGGAAGTTGCAGATTGTATAGAGAAGGGTATAAGAAAAGTATTTGAATTTGCAGATGTAGTAAGCGTTCCGATGGCTGACGGGGGAGAGGGTACGGTCAGATCCCTGGTAGACAGTACAGGAGGCAGAATAGTTAGTGTTAAGGTAAAAGGACCTTTATTGGAAGAAGTGGATGCCTTTTATGGAATACTTGGAGACGGAATCACTGCTGTCATTGAAATGGCAGCTGCATCCGGACTTCCTTTGCTGAAAGCAGAAGATAGAAATCCGATGAAAACAACTACATACGGTACCGGAGAACTAATTATGAATGCTTTGAACATGGGATGCCGCAAAATTATAATTGGGATAGGCGGCAGTGCTACAAATGATGGCGGAGCCGGCATGATTATGGCTCTCGGAGCCAAGCTGCTCGATAAAGCTGGTAAGGATATCGGTTATGGCGGAGAAAGTCTTGAAAGGCTGGCAACCATAGATGTGGGCGGATTGGATAAAAGGCTTGAAAGCTGTAAAATAGTGGCTGCCTGTGATGTAGATAATCCGCTCTGCGGACCGAGAGGAGCATCCCACGTGTTTGGCCCGCAAAAAGGCGCTGATGCCAAAATGGTAGAAATACTGGATAAAAACCTGGAGCATTATGCAAAAGTAATAGAGAAGCAAATAGGCATTTCTATAAAGGATTACCCCGGTGCCGGTGCAGCCGGAGGGCTGGGTGGAGGACTGCTTGCTTTTCTCAATGCCGAACTAAGAAGAGGAATAGATATAGTTGTTGAAGCGACTGGACTTGAGGAAAAACTAAAGGGAGCAGACCTCGTGATTACCGGAGAAGGAATGATGGATTATCAGACACAATATGGCAAAACACCATTTGGGGTAGCGCAAGCTGCTAAAAAATATAATGTGCCGGTTATAGCAATAGTCGGCGGCATTGGGAAAAAAGCTGAAGTCCTTTATGATATGGGCATTGACAGCATATTTTCGATTGCAGACAGGCCGATGAAGCTTGAAGAAGCTATATCGGACGGAGCGGAGCTTGTCGAAAAAACCTCTGAAAGGATTATGAGAATACTAAAAATAAAGTTTAAACCTTGATATAGCAATTTCAAGGTTTAGGATTAAATAAAAATTAAGGAGGAATTTAAATGGTTCAGGGCCCGATACTAATTGCTATTTTGCTTGTGGCAATAATATTTATTGTATTGGCTACTTCCAAGTTGAAAATTCATCCATTCTTGGTACTGCTTATTGCAGCTTACGGTATAGCTTTTTCATCAGGTTTGAAATTAGCTGATGTAGGCGGCTTGGTTTCAAAGGGGTTTGGCGATACTCTGACCAGCATAGGAATTGTTATTATTGCAGGAACGATAATTGGAACAATTCTCGAAAAATCAGGAGCAGCTATTAAGATGGCAGAGGTTATTCTAAAGATAGTAGGCCCTAATAGGCCGACAATCGCAATGAGTATAATAGGTTACATCGTATCAATTCCGGTATTCTGCGACTCAGGCTTTGTTATTCTGTCATCTCTTAACAAAACCTTGGCAAAGAAAACCAAAACTTCACTGGTAAGCATGTCTGTTGCACTTGCAACAGGTTTGTATGCTACACATACTTTAGTGCCCCCGACACCAGGACCTATAGCGGCAGCTGCAAACCTCAAGCTTGATAATCTGCTGCTGGTGATAGGGGTAGGACTTTTGACAGCTCTCCCGGCAGTAATAGTTGGCAATATTTTTGCCAATACTGTGGCATCAAAGTACAGTGCGGTTGCAGATAAAGACGGAGACGATATAAACTATGAGAAGGAAGTTGCAAAATACGGCAAGCTTCCATCCGGCTGGGCTTCCTTTGCGCCGATTGTCATGCCCATAATTTTCATGGCGTTAGGTTCAATAGCAAAGTTTCCGGGTAATCCCTTCGGGAAAGGCGCTTTTATGAATTTCCTGGTTTTCATTGGCACGCCGGTAAATGCCCTGCTTTTAGGCGTAGCGTTTGCGTTTCTGCTTCTGCCGAAGTTTAATGAAGAAACACTTAGCGGCTGGATAGGGGAAGGCCTCAAAAGCTCTGCTATAATACTTATAATAACAGGAGCCGGCGGCGCGCTTGGCGCAGTCATTAAAGCAACACCGATAGGAGCATATATTGGTCAAAGCCTTCAAACATTGAATGCCGGTATTTTCCTGCCCTTTATCATTGCTGCAGCATTGAAGACAGCCCAGGGTTCGTCTACAGTTTCCCTGGTAACTACATCTGCAATTGTATTTCCATTGCTCTCATCCCTTGGGTTTGCAAGCGACATGGGAAAAGTACTGGTTGTAATGGCTATAGGTGCAGGTGCAATGACGGTGTCCCATGCTAACGACAGTTATTTCTGGGTTGTATCCCAATTCGGAGGAATGGATGTAAAAACTGCATATAAGGCTCAGACTGTAGCAACATTGCTTCAAGGGATTGTGACTATTCTGACTGTGTTTGTTTTATCGTTGATACTGATATAAATTATAGGAATGTCTTGAGTCAATTGATTTCTATAAGCAATATTAAGGCCTTGCGGCTGCCAAACATGGAGCCGTAGGGCTTTTTGCTTTATTACCCAGGTATGCGGTATTTTATAATACAATTGCTTTATCTGTCGTGCTATAATGGAATTGCAAGATAAACGTTGCAATTATTGATTCGTTGACATTCTACCAAAGTAGAATCAGTCAAAAGCGAGGAGGCTCGATGCCTCCGAGCTTTTATGGTATTGCTT
>JBLNDG010000218.1:0-12641 GCA_050261415.1 Caulobacteraceae bacterium
TTCCCTACTTTCTTTATGGAATAGTAATTGCTTTTTTTGAAAAAATATATATGTGGATTGTGCACTGCAGCTGCCTGAAATAGTCAGCAGAAAGAAATGTGTTGATGCATATAATATCTGATTAAAAAAGAAGGTGGTATTTTGATAATTAGAGAAAACGCCATTGTACCCCTGGGTTATGGGAAGTATGTACGCTCAGATAAAATTATTGCAATGGAACCTATCGAGGATGACAGAGGGCCGGGCAGGAGGACAAAGGTATATGTTGAGCAGTTTGAAAGCCCTATAATTGCTTCAAGGACTGAAAACTCCATACTGGCAAATATATCTGAGGTTCCAAGGGAGGAAATGGAATCAACCGCTGCCTTTGAACTTTTACAGGATATAGATGATGATTTGCATCAGATAGGCCCGATGCTGCGAAAAAGCATCAAGAAGGAAGCCGGGTTGGATCTTGACAATATACAGAAAAGAATAGAAGAAATATTGAAGCATGAGATAGAATTTGACATTAAGCGGTAGTCTGCAAAAATGATATTCGGAGGGGATTTATATGATAGATAAGGCATTAAGTGATTTGAGAGAAATTGCCGGGAAAAATGACTGCAGGCATATAATGAATAACATTGATATTACAATAGATGTAGTAAGAAGAAATACCGATGAAAATGAAAAAAGCATTGTTGCCTTGGCTTTCAGCTTTTTTTCCGACTATGCCATTGACAGGAGAAATATAAGCCTGCTTCATGAAATATACAATCTGGCGGGAAGCCTTGGTATACTTGACGAATTCCAGAGCCGGAAGTCATATGAGATTCTATATAATCTTAAAGATGAAATGCTGAATCTATACCCCAAAGGCTTGAATGAACTTATTTCCTTTATGGAGGGGCTTGAAGCCAAAAAACTTGATTACAGGATATTGCCCTACGATCCTAATAATAATATCAAGGTCGAATAGGCTTAATGGTATATTCCTGGTACCAAGCAAATTAAAAATGTAAAAAAATGTTATAGTTTTATATTGACTGATGTCAGTCAATATATATACAAAGGAGATATTACATGGCTGGGGTAAGCAAAGAGCCTGATAAGAGAAGGCTTGAGATAATCGAAGCTTCTGAAAGGCTGTTTAATGAAAAAGGTTTTGAAAACACTGCAGTAAGCGATATTGTAAAGAGTATAGGAGTTGCACAGGGCACATTCTATTATTATTTTAAATCCAAGGATGATGCTTTCAATGCAATTGCAGAAAGGTTCATGGAAGGCGTAATGTCTGAAATTACAGATATTGCAGATAATGAAAAGACGGCGACAATTGAAAAAATAGAGGCAATATTGGATAGCAGCTTCAGATTTATTGAAGATAATGTAGGGGTATTCACTCACCTTCATACCGAGGTTAATATAGGGCTTCATGAGAGGATAGAGAAGGTATTTATTGAAAACATGACGCCCGTGGCAATAAGGGTAGTAAAGCAGGGTATAGCAGAGAAAATATTCAATACGGAATACCCGTAAGAGACTGTTGAATTCCTGCTGACAGGCTCGCACTACTTGGGGGATGTAAACATATTTCTGGATAATAAAGAAATGTATATACAAAGGGTCAGGGCAGTTGCATTTGTGGTCGGAAGAGTCTTCGGAATTGATAAAACCGTGGTGGACTATTTTAATAATAAATATATAGACAGGATAAATAAAATGTGAGTGTAATACACTGTAAAAAAATATTACAGGTACTAGTTCAGTTTTTTCAGGGGGGTGGCCGTATGGCTGATGACAGAGTATTTGTTCTTGAGGGTGTGACAAAGACATATAAAATGGGTGAGGTTGAAGTAAAGGCATTGATAAATGCCACCTTCGACATAAAAAGAGGCGAGCTTGTTGTTGTACTTGGCCCCAGCGGCTCGGGCAAGAGTACTCTGCTCAATTTACTTGGCGGCATGGATGTCGCTACATCCGGAAAAATTACCTTTGAAGGTACGGACATTACCAGGTATAACGAAATACAGTTTACTCAATTCAGAAGAAATAATGTGGGGTTTATATTCCAATTCTATAATCTCATGCCGAACCTGACAGCCAAGGAAAATGTGGAGCTTGCAACAAAAATATCGCAAAAACCCCTGGATATTGTTTCAGTTCTTGAAAAGGTTGGCCTTAAGGAGCGGGCAGATCACTTCCCGTCACAGCTTTCAGGGGGGGAGCAGCAGAGGGTGGCTATTGCAAGGGCAGTAGCAAAAAATCCTGATGTGCTTCTATGTGATGAACCTACAGGCGCTCTTGACTACACAACAGGCAAGCTGGTTTTAAAGCTCTTGAACGATATTAACCGTGAAACCGGAAAAACAGTAATAATTATAGCCCATAACCAGCCTATTGCCGATATGGCAAAGAGGGTAATTAAGCTAAGAAGCGGTGAGATTGTTGAAAGCATCATAAACAATAATCCCACTGATCCGGGCACATATATAATTACCTGTATGAGTGTATTTGTTTTTACAATACTTGCCCAAACAGCCAATAAAAAGAATATCTCAGGGCTGGATATGGTGGAAGTGTTAAAAAACAGAGAAAATTAGCGGGCTTAAAAATGGGGGTGCCAATGTGTTTAAAAATGCTTTTACAAGACTGGCAAAAAACAGGAGAATGCTGAAATGGGCGGCCATAGTAGCGGCAGCTGTAATAGAGGTAGCTGTTATAAAATATAACAATGCAGCACAAGTACGGATTGAAACGGTAAAACTGGGCAGTATGCAGGAAGTGGTCGAGCTCCAGGGTAAGGTAGAACTGGAGAATAAAGAAAAAGTATTTTCAAGGCTGTCATATATGCAACTACCGGAGGAATCGTACTTGCAAAGAACATAGAAAAAGGGGAGGCTGTCCAGCCGGGCTCACTTTTATATGAAATTGGAGACTATGATTCTGCCTACATTAAAGTTGATGTGCTTGTCGATGACATAAGCAAGATTAAAATTGGACAAAACGCAATAATATCAGGTGATGCAATAGATGATAGAAAATTACAGGGAAAGGTCTATTATATCGCTCCAAGGGCAGAAAGCAGGGTATCATCATTAGGAGTCGAACAGCAGCGGATAGAAGTCAGAATAAGATTCGACAATCATCTGCTTAAACTGAAGCCCGGATATGTTTTGGATACAGATATTATAACAACGGAAAAGCCCTCAACCATATACGTACCTGATAAAGCAGTATTTGAACTGGACGGCAAAGATTAAGTCTTTGTAGTCAGGAATAACAGGCTTGAGCTAAGAGAAGTAAAGTGCGGAATAGAAAATGATGACTATATCGAGGTTGTATCAGGGTTGTCCAAAGGGGAAAAGGTGGTCATCGACCCTTCAAGTGACCTTGAACCGGGCAAAAAAGTAAAAAATCAGAAATAGAACTGGAATAGCACAAATTAACTGTTGACATAGAATACATTATAGTATAATATTGTATTAAATCATAGCAAAGTAGTAGGAAATAAGACAAGGGCTTTGAATGGGAAGTGTAGGTACACAAGTATTCCTTCAGAGAGGGATTGCGCAGGCAACTGCAGCTGAAAGCGATCCTGGGAATACGTGCCGAAAGTGCGTCCAGGAGCTTTTTACTGAATAGATATAGCACTCCACTGTGTTATATAGCCTGTTAATTGGGCTTAGTAGGTTAAAACGGGAGCACCCGTTATAGTGCAGGGGTATGTTTGTACCCTGGTTAAGTGTTTAGAAGAGTGGAACCGCAGAATTATTGCCTCTTTATACGTTTTTACAGACGTATAAAGAGGCTTTTCATTTTTTGCGGCAGCCTATAAAGTAAAAAGCAGCAGCTTGGTGAGAATAAACAATTGCAGTATTTTATCAAAAATTAAATAACATACGCACAGTTTTTAAAACAAACTATAGAATATAGTGAACAAGCCCAAACAATAAGCCCGGTTTATTCTTGTAAAAATGGAGGTATAAAAATGAAAGGGCAAGTGGTAGCAATGTATAAGGGTGAAGATTATGTTTAAGTACTTGACGGAAGATATAAAGACAATATTTGAGAGAGATCCGGCGGCAAAGAGCTATCTGGAGGTCATATTGTGCTATCCTGGGCTGCATGCAGTAATCTGCCACAGAATAGCACATGCTTTATACAGGCATAGATGGTTTTTCCTTGCGAGGCTTATATCACAGATTGCGAGGTTCTTTACCGGAATAGAAATACATCCCGGTGCAACTATTGGAAGAAGGCTTTTTATAGATCACGGCTCCGGGATAGTTATAGGAGAAACTGCTGAAATAGGAGATGATGTGACACTGTACCAGGGCGTAACTCTGGGTGGAACAGGTAAAGACAAAGGGAAAAGGCATCCGACCATAGGCCATAATGTTACTATAGGGTCAGGTGCTAAAGTTTTGGGACCGATTCTAATAGACCATAATTCAAAAATCGGTGCAGGTGCGGTTGTCATAAGATGCATACCGGCCAACAGCACTGCAGTTGGAGTACCTGCCCATGTTGTAAGAACAAAATCAACGGATGAGCATTTCATTGACCTCAATCATACTGACATTCCGGATCCGCTGGAGGATGAAATCAGAGAATTGGAAAGAAGAATCAGAGAACTTGAGAAATTTATTGATAAAACCGGCAAAAAATATTAACATAAAATATAAAAGACAGTATAATACCTAATATATGAATTTGAGGTGGTTTAAATTAAAGAAGGCTTTAGAATTAATCGCTCTAACGATTTGATTTACCTTACAATACCTGCCTTTGAAGGGACTGGATTGGTCAAACACTGCTTTACAACAAGGGTAGGCGGAGTAAGCCAGGGAATATACAAATCCCTTAACACTTCCATAACCAAGGAAGACCCCCTGGAAAACGTGCGCAGGAATCTTGATATTGTCTGCAGCGCAATTGGTATAGATTACATAAAGCTTGTGTTTTCTGACCAAACCCATGAGGATAAAATCAGAATAGTTTCAGAAAAAGATATTGGAAAGGGCTTGACCAAGGTAAGTGATATCAGGAATACGGATGGACTTATGACAAATATCCCTGGCATTCCACTTATAACGTTCTACGCTGACTGTGTTCCTCTTTTTTTCCTTGATACAAAAAAGAAAGTAATTGCACTGTCACATTCCGGATGGAAGGGTACAGTGCTTAAGATAGGAGCCAAAACAGTGAAAAGGATGACTGAGGTTTATGGCTCGGACCCTGTAGATATTTTGGTGGGTATAGGACCTTCCATAGGGGCAGAATGCTTTGAGGTAGGTATGGATACAGCACAGCAGTTCATGGACAATTTTGACAACTGGGATGATTTTATGGAGCCTTTTGGAAGTGACAAATACAAAATTGATTTGTGGAAGATCAATAAACTTATTCTGACGGAACAGGGAATACCGGAGAAAAACGTTATAATCAGCGGTTTTTGTACAAAATGTAATGAAGAACTGTTCTTCTCCTATAGAAGGGACAAGGGCAGAACAGGAAGCCTATCAGCAATTATGCAGCTTGTATAGGCATAAGGAGGGGTATCTTTGACAAACCAAAGAATACTGGTTATTGAGGATGAGATAAACATACAGGAACTCTTGAAATACAACCTCGAAAAGAATGGATACAAGGTTACTGTCGTTGAAAATGGTACTGACGGTCTTGAAGAAGCATTACGGAACGTCCCGGATCTCATACTGCTCGACATCATGCTTCCCGGTCTTGATGGTCTTGAAATATGTAAACGCCTTAGAATGGATAAAAGTACAAAAAAGGTACCGATATTCATGCTGACCGCCAGAAGTGAAGAACTGGATAAGGTGTTAGGTCTCGAATTGGGAGCAGATGACTATATAACAAAGCCTTTCAGTGTCAAGGAGCTTATAGCCAGGATAAGGGCGGCAATGCGCAGAATCGGTGATGATACAGACGGAGAAACCGCTAAAGCCGTGGATAATCTTATACTGAGCATAAGGGATATAGAAATTGACTGTGAAAAGTATGAAGTACGCCAGGCTGGAGAAAAGGTTGTGCTTACGCTGAAGGAGTTTGAACTTCTCAAAATGCTGGTTGAAAACAAAGGGAAGGTTATGACAAGGGACTTCCTGCTGGAAAAGATTTGGGGTTATGATTATATGGGAGAAACAAGAACAGTGGATGTCCATATCAGGCATCTGAGGCAAAAAATACACGATGAGGAAGGCAGCAACCAGTTGATAGAGACTATCAGAGGGGTAGGCTACCGTATTAACAGTGCAGGTGAAAAATAATGCAGAAGAGGATATTTTTCAGTATAGCAGTGGTGCTGCTCATCGGAGTAATAATTTCCGGTGTCTTTTCTGCAGGGATGGTAGAGAAGAACTTTGTAAACAATGTTGAAGAGAGCTTGATTACAGATGCCGGGCTTATCAGGGTGCTAATAGGGGATCAGCTTTTTATCACTGGAAGTAATCTTGATGATTATTTAGGGAAAATCAAATCCATAACAAATGCCAGGATAACGATAGTAGATGCCGGAGGCAATGTATTGATTGATACCGAGAGGGACAGCACTTCTATGGACAATCACGCTCAAAGGCCTGAAATTGCAGAAGCCTATAAAGGCAAAACCGGCAAGGCAATAAGGTACAGCAATACTCTGAAGGTGGATCTGCTGTATGTAGCACAACCGGTACTGAAGTCCGGCAAGGTAATAGGTGTAATAAGGCTTTCCGAACCGCTGTATCAAATCAATGCATTGATAAAGAGGTTATATTTTAACATTTTCATAGCTGTGCTTCTGGGAGCCATAGTATCTATACTATTAGGCCTTAAAATGTCAATAAATATTACCAAGCCAATTAAAGATATAACATATACAGCTTCCCGGATAGCGGCAGGCCAGTTTGAAAAGAGGATAAACGTATCAGGCAGGGATGAAATAGGGACATTGGCAAATGCAATAAATGATATGGCCTCAAAGCTGAATGATACAATTGC
Organism: Caulobacteraceae bacterium; assembly: GCA_050261415.1. GTDB lineage: Bacteria > Bacillota > Clostridia > Lutisporales > Lutisporaceae > JBLNDG01. The sequence continues at coordinate 6,985 of JBLNDG010000218.1, forward strand.
CAGTCTCAAGGACAAGAATACGCGGCTGGAAGCGATAATGTCAAGCGTAATAAATGGCATAGTAGCAATTGACAGGGCCGAACGGGTTTTGTTCATAAACCCGATAGCTATAGAACAACTTGATATAAAGGACCCGGAGGTAATAGGCAAGCATCTTCTTAAGGTAGTGCGGAGCAATTCCATTGATAATTACTTGAAAACCATATTAAAGGAAAAAAGATGTTTTGATACCGAAATATCCTTAGATTATCCCACTGAAAGAATATATAAGCTGTATGCCAATCCAATAAAGCAATTTGAAGAAAGCGACATTGCGGGGATACTCATAACAATACAGGATATAACAGAGCTAAGGAAACTCGAAAGGATGAGGACTGAGTTTGTAGCAAATGTCTCTCATGAGCTGAAAACACCGCTTACATCCATAAAAGGCTTCGTCGAAACCCTCAAAGGAGGAGCTATTGAAGACAGAGAGGATGCTATAAGGTTTCTGGATATAATCGAAAGCGAAACAGATAGACTTTACAGACTGATTTCAGACATATTGTCGCTGTCTGAGCTTGAACAGAAAATGGTAAAGTCTGCAACAGAGATAGAGGTTGAAAAAACAGTAAAAGAAGTCTTATCCATGATAAAAAATGAAGCGGACAGGAAATGCATCGAACTGACTTCAGAAGTACAGGAAGGGATAGATAATCTGTGGGGTGATCCTGATAAATTCAAACAGATGCTTTTAAATCTGGTTGATAACGCAGTAAAATATACTCCTGAGAAAGGGAAGGTCAAGGTTGAAGCATACAAGCAGACTGACTTTAACGGGGAAGAGAGACTTACCATAAATGTGATAGATAACGGTATAGGTATTCCCAGGGAGCATATACCAAGATTGTTTGAGCGGTTCTACAGGGTGGATAAGGCGAGGTCAAGAAAGGTTGGAGGTACCGGTCTCGGACTTGCGATAGTCAAGCATATTGTGATTCTATTCGGCGGAGAGATAGAAGTCCGGAGCGAAGAAGGCAAGGGTACGGTATTTAGCGTAACCCTTCCTTTAAAAGCATAACAGAAAATAAATACGCAGGGCAATTTGATTTGCTGCTGCGTTTTTGTTTTTGCTTTACATGGAATTAACATAAGCTTCATCCTCCTTTAACCTTCAATTCATTTTCTGTTAACAGAGCCAGTGTATATTTTAATTGTGAGATGAAAAAATAATAAGATGAATTAAAGGGAGGAATTAGGGATGAATCTTAAAAAAACATTAATACTTCTATGTACAGGAATATTACTTACAGGTGTTTTAGCAGGCTGTAGCAAACCGGCAGATACAAACCAACAGGGCGCAGGTGCAACTAGTATAACCATAAATGGTTCAACTTCAGTGCAGCCGCTGGCTGAAGAACTGGCAAAGGCTTATAGGTCAAAGAATTCCAATGCTACAATTGACATACAGGCCGGCGGTTCCGGTGTGGGAATTAAGTCGGCTATGGACGGGGTAGTTGACATTGGAATGTCCTCAAGGGACTTAAAACCTGAAGAAAAGACCCTCAAAGAGTTCAAGATAGCAATTGATGGTATAGCAGTTATTGTAAACCCTGCAAATGGAGTAACTAATCTTACAACAGAACAGATAAAGAAAATATACACAGGTGAAATTACCGACTGGAAGGATGTCGGAGGAAAACCCGGTGCAATAACGGTTGTATCAAGGGAAGAAGGTTCTGGAACCAGAGGAGCATTCATTGAACTGACCGGTATCCAAGCAGATAATGTTGACAAGACCATATCATCAGCAATAACACAGGGCTCAACAGGCGCAGTTATCACAACAGTTGCAGGCGATCCAAGCGCAATAGGATATGCATCTTATGGATCAGCAAAGGATAAAACTGAAATAAAACTCGTAAGTGTTGATGGAAAAGCTTGTACGGAAGAAAGCATATATGCCGGGGAATATAAGCTGGCAAGACCGTTCCTGATGCTGACAAAAGCAGAACCCGCAGGACTGGCAAAGGACTTCCTGGATTTCATATTAAGCGCTGAAGGACAGCAGGTAGTAGAGAAAAACGGTTATTTAAAAATAACTAAATAAATCAAAACAAATACTTTCCCCTCTCAGAAAGCCCCGGTTTTTTGCCGGGGCTTTTTTATTAATGGACATTCTACCAAAGTAGAATCAGTAAAAAGCGAGGAGGCTCGATGCCTCCGAGCTTTTATGGAATAGGAAAGATTAATTTCTTATTCAGTTAACAATAATTTAACATTCAGTTAACCGGACATTAATTAATTAACCGGGGAATTATATTACAATTGATGTAGTAGATAATGCTTATATTAAAAAAGCTATAAAAGAGCATTATAAATAGTAGGATATAAATTTTTGCATTTTGATGTTTATCTGAGAAGAGAGGAATGAATATGAAGGTTTATGAAAAACTGATAAAGCTGGTGCTCTTTATTTGTGCAATAGTAGCGGTACTCGCTGTAGTCCTGATTACCTATTTCATAATAAACGAAGGTTTTCCTGTAATACAGAAGGTTGGAATCATAAAATTCGTTTTAGGCCGCAAATGGGCACCGACACAAGGAATCTATGGTATATACCCTATGGTTATAGGCTCACTGCTTGTAACAACTGGGGCACTTGTACTAGGTGTTCCTATAGGTATTGCTTGTGCTATTTATTTAGCTGAGATAGCAAAGCCTAAGATTGCCGGAATTGTCAGACCTGGAATCGAGCTCCTGGCCGGTATTCCTTCTGTAGTTTACGGCCTGTATGGTCTGGTTGTAATAGTTCCTTTTATCAGAAAGGTATTCAATAACCAGGGCTTCAGTATACTGGCGGGAAGTATTATTCTCGCCGTAATGATACTTCCTACAATAATAAACATATCGGAAAGCGCTATAAGATCTGTGCCCAAAGACTATAAAGAGGCTTCACTGTCATTAGGCTCATCCCACTGGCAGTCTATAAGCAATGTAATTGTCCCTGCCGCCAGGTCGGGCATAATAACTGCCGTTATACTGGGAATGGGAAGGGCAATCGGGGAGACAATGGCTGTTATTATGATAGTGGGCAATAGTCCATTGATACCGGAGAGCATATTATCACCTGTAAGAACACTTACCGGGAACATTGGGATAGAAATGGGGTATGCCAGCGGAGAGCATCAAAAGGCTTTATTTGCAACGGGTATTGTTCTTTTTGTTTTCATCATGCTCCTCAATATCGTTGCGAACTTGATACCTAAGAAGGTAGGTGAATAGTAAAATGACAAATTCGGGTATTTCTTCAATAAGTGTGAATAATATAAGGAAAAAAGAGAGAATTGCATTCATATTGCTTAAATTGGCGGCACTTATAACTATTCTTGCCCTAGTTGCAATCATAGGGAACATTTTAATAAACGGAATCGGGCACCTGAGCTTGGGTTTTCTTACGCAAGAGCCCAAGGAAATGGGTAAGAGCGGCGGCATATTTTCAATTATAATAACAACCATTTTTTTGGCAATCTTTTCAATTATAATCGCGGGTCCTGTAGGGATATGTGCGGCAATATTTTTAACGGAATATTCAAAAGAAGGCCCGATTGTAAAGGTTATCAGGTTCGGCACTGAATCCCTTGCAGGAATACCGTCAATCATATTCGGACTTTTCGGATACGTATTCTTTGTTGTACTTCTGGATTTCAGGTATTCTATGGTGTCCGGAGGGCTTACCCTTACATTAATGATTTTGCCTACGATAATAAGAACCTCGGAGGAAGCAATCAAAATGGTACCGAGGTCTTACAGGGAAGGAAGCCTTGCGTTGGGGGCCACCAAATGGCAAACCATCTATAAGGTGGTATTGCCTGCTGCCATTCCGGGTATTCTTACGGGAATAATACTTGGAATTGGCAGGGTAGTAGGTGAAACAGCAGCTGTTATTTATACTGCCGGGAGCTCTTTGGGACTCCCAACCTCCATATGGAGGCCCGGCAGGACTATGGCCGTACACCTTTATATTTTAGCTTCGGAGGGCTTGTCCAAATCCAATATGTATGCTACTGCGACTGTACTTATAATAACGGTTTTCATAATAAATTTAATGGCTAACAGGATGATTAAACACTTTATCAGAGCCTAAAGGGGGAGAAAAAATGACGGAAACAAAAATAGCGGTAAGGGATCTGAATCTCTACTACACTGATTTTCATGCATTGAAGGATCTCAATATAGATATACAGAAAAACACAGTTACTGCTCTGATCGGCCCATCCGGCTGCGGAAAATCAACCTTTCTGAGAACGCTGAACAGAATGAATGACCTCATTGACGGGGTGCGGGTTGACGGCAGTATAGAACTGGATAATATCAATATTAAGAACTATGATGTGATAGAATTAAGAAAAAGAGTCGGAATGGTTTTTCAGAAGCCCAATCCCTTCCCTATGTCTGTTTATGATAACATAGCATATGGCCCGAGAATACATGGTATCAGAGACCGGAGAAGACTTGACGAGATTGTTGAAAGAAGTCTTAAGGGCGCGGCTTTGTGGGATGAGGTAAAGGACAGACTGAAAAAGTCTGCATTGGGGCTATCGGGAGGACAACAGCAGAGGCTATGTATTGCGAGAGTACTTGCAGTTGAACCCGAAGTTCTCCTAATGGATGAACCTACATCTGCTCTTGACCCGGGCTCAACCTTGAAGATAGAAGACCTGATGGAGCAGCTGAAAAAGGATTATACGGTTGTCATTGTAACCCATAACATGCAGCAGGCAGGACGTATATCCGAGTATACTGCATTTTTCTTAAGCGGCGAAATAGTAGAATCAGGCTTGACGGAAAAAGTGTTCTACAAGCCCATGGATAAAAGAACTGAAGATTATATTACCGGAAGGTTCGGATAATACGGAGGTGGAAGAATGACAAGGAATTATTTTGACCAGGAACTACAGGAACTGGAAGTATTATTGCTGAAAATGAGCAGCATGGTTGAGGAAACCCTGGGCAATGCAATAAAAGCGTTGAAAAACCAGGATGTCTCAATGGCGCAGCAGGTTATAGACAATGATGATGTTATTGATGATATGGAGTTTACTGTGGAGGATAAATGCCTGAAGCTCATTGCGCTTCAACAGCCTCTGGCAAAGGATCTGAGGCTTATTGCGACAGCCCTGAAGATTATTACCGATTTGGAGAGAATAGCTGACTATGCAGTAGACATATCAAAGATAACCATAAAGCTGGCGGGCGAAGTATACATCAAAGAACTTATCGACATACCAAGAATGGCGGAGATAACGGCTAAGATGGTAAAGGGCAGTATTGATTCCTATGTGAATCAAGACGTGGAAAAAGCCCGTGAAGTATCAAAAATGGATGATGAAGTGGATGGATTGTACAAGCAGATTTTCAGGGAACTGTTATTTATCATGATGGAAGACCCCAGGAAAATCAATCAGGCTACCAATTTTCTGCTGATAAGCAGATATCTTGAAAGGATAGGAGATCATGTGACCAACGTCTGCGAACGGATTATTTATTCCATTACAGGCGAGCGTGAAGATTTAAACTAGCGGGAAGCTGTGTAAAGCAGCTTCCTTTTGTTATGGGCTTTAGCCTGTTGAGCTAGCGGAGCAGCGAAACAATGAACCACCCGCTATGCGGGTGCG
>JBLNDG010000219.1:0-7295 GCA_050261415.1 Caulobacteraceae bacterium
AGAGATAGATCCGGATTTCAAAGCAATAGCACCTGCGAAAAAGCTGGACAGGTACTACATTCTGACGCGATACCCGAACGGGCTGCCGGGCGAGGTACCATCACGATATTTCGACGACCCCGATGAGGCCGAGGATGCGATGCGTCTGGCGAGAAGTGCCGTTGAGCTCGTCGAGAGAAAGATGAAATAGGCCTTTTTGAACTCCGAATTGATTAAAATTGACTAACAATAGACTAACAAATGACTAATATCAAGTGGGATATCTGATTGAGATTATTGGTCATATCGGACATATAATAGACATACAGTATACGTCATCGACTTCGACTATTTTCAAACTTTCCTAAAAATAAACGACACTCCGGTTACGATAGGGGAATACCGGCGATACGATAATGTCCGTTATGTTGATTATGACCACTCCCACTCGAACTGCAGAGCGTCCATATCGTGATAAACCATCATCCCTGTCAGCTTGTCCTTGCTTTTGAGATGAGCCGTCTCGCCCCCGCTTACTTCCGTGCTATAATTTCATCTGATAAGTGTCATAAGCAGATCTATAATTATCGCTATGAACTGCATGCTCATGGGACAAGTAGTTGACGATAGATAATTCATAGTGCTATATGGTATATGCATTTGTGAACCATTTGAATTTACTTGTAAATGATGATGGAAACAATTAAATAGGAATAGTATGAAGTGTAACCTATAGGTATGTGTGGATAATTAATCAATTTAAATGGTTGAGAAAGGGTAAATAGAGTATGGATGATGGAAAAAATAAGATTGAACTGACTGGTAATCCATTTGTAGACACAGGGTTGGGAGTTATCGCATCTCTGGCAAAACTAACTGATATAAATCAATTAACGTTAGCAGATATAAAGTCTGTATATGGAGACGGTTCTAAATTAGTTGAATGGAATTCCAAGCTCAAGGCTTTTTCGCAAATATTCACCAATAACCCATTATATCATCCATCGCTCGGTTTTAAGAAGGGCGTAGGTCCGTCCGATACTAATAAATTTGTATACAAAAGTATTCTAGAAGGCTTGCTTTCGGAAATGGGAAAAGCTAGTAATGGACGCCGATGCTGGTCTTGTGGTAGCCCAACAAATTTTGACTTTATTGAGATAACAAGTAGACCTATAGAAAGAATTGGAAAAAAACCCCCCGAAGAAAAATTTTTAGGAAGAGATTGGTTTCCATTGGCAGGAAGTCTCGGAAGCGATGCACAGGCGCTTCCGGCAGCTTCATTACCTCCGCATATATGCCCCAAGTGCCTTTTCGCTTTACATTATTTACCACTTGGTCTTATATCATTAGGAGGTAGGCTCTCGGTAGTTCAATGTACTTCAACTGAATATTGGTATGATTTTGTTAGAGATACAGTCGATGAGGTAAGAGGTCGAGTTCAATCTGGAAAATTTGAGACGCTTGGAACGAATGAGAGCATGAGTAGAGCAATAGTTACAAGGTTATTGGTGTGGTTTAAACGCCTCCAAAATGAAAAGGAGGTGCTTTCAAAAGACTTGAATATGTTTATCTGGCGTTTTAATTCAGGAAAATCGCCTGATTGTTCTTTTGAAGAGATACCAAATTCAGCATTGGTATTTCTTTGGAATGCTACTAATGCAAATCTTGGAATGGAAATTGAATCTCTTCTAAGAGATGAAAATGATCCAAGAAATTCATTGTATCAGTGCATTTTAACAAACCGTGACTACCCTGGTCTCTATCCATTTGGCAAGAGAAGAGGTGTATCTTCAAAGCTTTTTAACATGTATCAAATAGAGATCTGTGGTCATTCTTCCAGGGCTTTAAAAGTTGCCCATAAATTGGCCAAAGGAACAGTAAATGAAATCAGCGATAAAGAACTAAAACGCATACAAAGGCCCGAAGCATTCAAGGAAGCAAAAATTAGAAATCAATTCCGGGCAGCCATGATAGAAATGGCAGAAAAAGGTGAATTCACTCTGAATGATTACTTAGATCTGTTCCCGATAAAGAAGGATAATGGTGTATCTGTAGAATGGGATGGATGGAATCTTATTCGATTTTATTTACATCATCTTAACGAAGATATTGTTTTTGAGGAACGGATAAATAAAAATGCTGTTCCTATCAATGTTGAATATACAGCAGGTGCTATCTATAATAGTTATTTAAATGAGAAGGGATCAGATCGATTTAAAAGAGAAATACTTGGGAAAATGAGATTGGGTAAAATTAGCAACTCATGGTTAGCTAATGAATTTGTAAAACTATCAGAGATGAATGAAGGATTCAATTATGAGTTATGGTCCCAACTATGCATAGACGAGGATAAGATATACACTAAAGAACTTCTCTTTCAGATGCGACTACTATGGACGCAATGGATATTTGAGAATCGATCGTCGGTGGCCTTAACCGCACCTAAACATAATGTTCCTAGTAATGGCTTACCTGAACGTGCAGAAAATTTATTGAAAATGATATTTGACGATTATATAAATCGCAGGGGACTTGAAAGGTTCTATCGCGATATTTTATTAAGGTTCCATCGAGGTGAATTAGGATTATCCTGGTTTAAGAAGAAATTAACTGCCTCAGCATTGGATGGAATGATGCCTTATACCGATGAGGAATGGGAAGAATTCTTGATTGATGATGAAGGCAGAAGCATAAAATTTGAAAGATTGCTTCAATTGCGTTTGGCTCTATCGAATTTGTATCGATTGAAATTAAAAGGTGCATGAACATGACTGGAAACAAGTTAACTCATATAGCTGGGACTTTCTTGATACAGGCTGATGCTGCGTTCTTAAATGGCGCTGGCTTAGGCGAAGGTGAGGATCGAAATGTAACTGTACCTAAAACCTTCAGGGATGGTAAGAATGAAATCCCTTATGTCTCTGCACAGGCATGGAAACGCTGGCTTCGAAATACGTTTATCGATGAGACAAAGTGGCCATCAAGCGTACCAAAAGCCAGTGGGTGGAACATTAAAGGGAACGTAAATAAAATTTCCTCTGAATTGAATCCAGTTGAGTTCGCCGAAGATGATATTTTTGGCTATATGAGAGCAGAGGCAGGCCAGGGTCGCAGAGTTGAAGAGGAGGACGAAGAGGATAAAGAAACTGGGGTGCGTACTAAGGCAGTAATGCGCGCGTCACCCTTTATGGCCTCACTATTGGTTTCACTCCGCTCAACTGGCTGGAAGGGTCAAGATGAAGGCTTTGTGCACCTCACAAAATACGATCCCAAAGAGCTCGCGGAAGCAGAGCTAGATCGGTTCCGATCTGCAGTATCAGGCGATAAAGATAAGAAGAAAAACGTTTGGGAATGGCTTAAGGGTAAATATGGCGATGAGCTTGCTGCCAAGTTAAAAGCACATGCTGATAAAGCAGAGCTAGATGAATTTAGAGAACTCTTGTCCAATAAGGCTAAAGAAGAAGAAAAAGAGGTAAAGTTCATTGAGAATCCATGTAGCCCATTACCATATACGACCAAGTTTTACAACACTAACCTACAGGGGATATTTTGCCTCAATTATAGTCGCTTAGGCGTATATTGGAATCTTGGAGATAGAATAGAACTCGATGTAAATATTGCTAAAAAGTTATTGAAAGATGGCAAGATTAAGGATATTACTGGAGAAGAACCGTATAAAACATTAAGTGATAATGGAAAAACCGGAAAGATATACCGGGTCACTGAAGCAGTTAAACCTACTCCTAAAGAGCGTGCTGCTGCATTACTTAATGCCCTTGCTGTATTACGAGGCGGCGCGAAGCAGGCACAATTCGGCACAGACGTGTCTCCAAAGGCGCTTATTATAGCTGGATTGACCTGTGGTAATCCTATCTTTAACCACATCTTTAAAGAATCGCCAGAAGGCCCCGAGATTAAGATCGATACACTTAAAGAAATTATAACCGATTATTCAGATCGCATTGTTACCCCTGTATTTATAGGGATCCGCGCGGGGTATTTGAAGAACGAAGATCAGGTAAGGGAGTTGGCTGGTAAATATACAATCACAGGCAAAGATGATTCTGACGGTAAGATGATTAAAAAAATGACAGGAAGTGATAGCAATACATACATTGAAGTAAAGGTGTTAACTCCGCTTGAAGCGGCGCAATATATGGAGAAATACCTGTGACAGAATCAATACCCTGTCTCCATATTCATATTGAGGGATGGACTGCCTCTTTCGGTTTTCCTTTAGTTAAGAGCGGCACTCAGATAAGCACGCCAGTACCATCCTACAGTAACTTACTAGGTATGATTAGCGCCTGCGCAGGTCGCATAGTGAAACCGGAGGAAACTAGAATTGGATTTGAATACCATTGCACCGCATCAAGCTTAGAAATAGAAAGAAAAGATAGGTTAGCCTTAAAAGGTGGAAAGCTTAGCAAAATTAGTAAAGCGACAGCACCAAAGGACTATCGATTTCATGTTAAAACTTACGGTGATGGTAAAATTACATTCCTGGAGGAGATACGTCAAGGTATAGGGAGTAGACAGGTTTACTGGTACCCAAAATTAGATCTTTACATTACAGATCTGTCATTAAAATCAGCCTTCGAGAGCCCGGCTGCAACACCATGTTTAGGAAGATCTCAGGATATTGCTTGGATTACTTCAATTAAAGAGATCGAACTCACTCCACTTGAGAGGGGTGAAATAGGGCCTACCCTGATTCCAATGCCTCAGATAGGCGTACCAGGATTAATAGTAAGATTGCCGGAATGGATGGTTAATAATAAAATGGGCTATTCGAGAGATACAGGCCCGTTCGGTGTATATCAAGCCATGATCCCTACAATTAAGTTTCGCTGTATGGTAGAAGGGAAAAATTTGTATCATCCGTCTGATAAGGAAGAGCAAAATCATGCAATTTACCTCCATGAATGGGCAAGGGAATAGTAAAATAATAGCTAAAAGCGATGGCGAGACATTATCACAGCACACGATCCATTGTTTAAAAGCGGTACGCGCACTAATAGAAAATTTGCCCTTTCAAATTGAGGATATAAACAAGTTAAATATAGATGCTACTCTGTCCGTATCGATGCATGATATTGGAAAAGCCGCTGTTGGCTTTCAAAAGGTTTTAAAAAAGGAACGACGAGACTGGCAGAGGAAAAGACATGAAATTATTTCAGCCTCTTTTGCATTAGGTATGGAGGGAATATCCCCTTCAGCGATATTTGCAATTTTGACTCATCATAAGTGTATTCCTTCAAACGGCATATCCCAAATAGATGGTTGCTTTCAAGATAAGCAAATTCCTCCATCTAATACTCCTGTATGGGAAGAAATGGTAAATGAATGGAAGCAAAATTACGATCTTTTCTTAGAAGAATGGTCGACGATTTCGAAATATGCTGGTATAAATTATAATACAAATACGTTAAAGCCAATACTTCCTCAATTCTCTGTATGGCTTGAAAGAGGCAGAAGAGGACAAAAAACTATTCCATTTAATGAACGTTATTATACTTCATTACTTAGAGGGCTCACAATAGCATCAGATCATCTTGGTAGCGCTCATTTAATACCATCACCAATACCTAAATTTAAAGATTATTCTGTAATAAAACATGATATAAGACCATTTCAAGAAAAGGCTGGCAGTATAAACGGTTCGGCTATTTTAAGAGCTCCAACAGGCTCAGGTAAGACTGAAGCGGCATTACTATGGGCACAGAATAATCAAGGAAAAAACGGCAGACTATTTTACGTACTTCCTTACACTGCTAGTATAAATGCGATGCATCATCGTTTAACAAACATTTTCGGCGCTGGGAATGTTGGAATGCTACATCATAGGGCTACCGCATCCCTCTATGAAATACTAGACGACGAAAATATATCTAGTTTAGAAAAGCAAAATAAAGCTAAGGCAATTGCCGGGCTTGCTCACGAGATATGGTATCCGATAAGAGTGTGTACTCCTCACCAAATATTACGATATACGTTACGAGGCAAAGGCTGGGAGTATATGCTCGCCGAATTTCCTAATGCATGTTTAATTTTTGATGAGATCCACGCGTATGATCCCAGGATCGTTGGCCTTACACTTCGCTCGGCGAAGATGATCAGTGGATGGGGGGCGAAATGCTTTTTTGTTTCAGCAACGCTACCGACATTTTTACAAAAGCTTATTACAGATAATGTTTGCAATATGCCGTTTATTGAACCAAACATTGAAAAAGAAGCGGATAAAATAGTATTGGATAAAAAGAGGCATAACATCGAGATTAAAGAAGGCTCAATCCTTGATAATTTTATATTGATATGCAGAATGATTGAAAAAAGCCCATCCACGCTGATCGTCTGTAATCATGTAAAGACATCGCAGATAGTTTACTCAAAATTAAAGGGTTTATTCAAGGATAATGTAAAATTATTGCATAGCCAGTTTAACCAAGAGGATCGCAATAAAAAGGAAAATGAAATTATCAGTAATAATCTGCCAAAAGTTTTAGTTGCCACACAAGTTGTGGAAGTAAGCCTTAATATTGACTTTGATCAGGCATTTTTAGAGCCTGCACCTATCGATGCTCTCATACAAAGAATGGGAAGAGTAAACCGATATGGCTCAAGGCAGCCAGCAAATATTATTATACTAACGAAACAAATTAGCGAGTTCAATATTTATTGCAATTGCAACAATGGATCACATAATTCTGATTGTAGAGTAAAATCGACTATTAGCGAGCTACAAAAATTGAACAATCCGATTAGCGAACGAGACTTAGTTATAGCAGCTGATAAGGTTTATGGTAGTGGTTATCAAGGAGAGGATAAGGTAAAATTTGGAGAAGGCTACAACCACCCCGATCTTGTCGAGTTTGAAGAACGTCTCTTAGCAGGAGCCCATCAAGATTGGGTTGAACAGTTTATAGAGAGTTCGGATGGATCTATTTCTATTGAAGTAATACCAAAATGTTTACTTGATGAATACGAACGAAGAAAAGATATGGGATTATGGATAGAAGCAAATAATCTTTTAGTGCCCATAAAAACAAGATCATTAGCTTGGTTAAAATCAAAAATTAGTACATCAAAAAAGGACCCATGTGTTGTGAATCTTCCTTATAGCTCAGATATAGGATTAGAACGTAATGGCTGAAATATGCTTGATATCATGCTCCCCATCTCAAAGCTCACCGCCCGCCTCACCTTCCCCGGCCCCGTCACGTTCCCATACTGGATGGGAAACACCTTCCGCGGCGGAACCGGCATCCACCTACGCCAGGCCTGCTGTCCTGCATTACAAAAAGACTGCTATGCCT
>JBLNDG010000220.1:0-45392 GCA_050261415.1 Caulobacteraceae bacterium
CTATGATAACCACCCGGGGGACCTTGGAAATGAAACCTTCGAGGCAGAGAAGAACTTCTCTTTCAGGACCAGGGACAAATTCCTGGAGAGTGAGATTGAAGTGGCCTTAAATAAGATAGAAGAGGGAAATTTCGGAATATGCGAAGTCTGCCACAGGGAAATAAAACATGACCGCCTGGAAGTCAGGCCTTATTCACGGTTATGTGCAAACTGCGAGAATGATTATGAACAGAAGATAGACAATGAGGAAAAAGGAAGACCTATAGAGGAGCAAGTGACATTTCCACCCTTTGGAAGGTCCTTCACCGAGAATTCCGTAGAGGATAAGGTGGAGTTTGACGGTGAAGATACGTGGCAGGCAGTTAATGTCTATAACGATGTTACATCAGATAATCCCTTCAGCAAAGATGACAGCATGGGGTACGTTGAAGATGTGGAGAGAATAAGCAACAGCAGGTATAAAAAGCAATTAGAATAAAAGCAACTCCGGGCGATGGGCGTTAGACGGCAGGAGTGAACTGCCTGTAATGCTTATTTGCCTTTTTTTTGTATATCTTTATATTCCACTTAATTAAACTTATTAAAGCCAATTCGTAAAAATTATGCTATAATCTTTAAAGCGGAATTTTATCTGGCACAATAGAACAAAATAATATTTCATTTTAAGGGGGAATGGCATTGTATCCGATAATCATTGCAGCAGCGATTGTTGCACTGGACCAGGCGATAAAGTATTATATTGTGAATAGTCTTCCGGCAGAAGGGATTACAGTAATAAAGAACTTCTTCTACCTTATCTATGTAGAGAATCGCGGGATAGCTTTCGGGATGCTGAAGAATAAAACACTGTTTTTTATTATCACCATCAGCATAATTTCCGTAGCTATAGCGTTTATGATTTACAAATTCTACAAGACTTATCCTTTTATAGCTGTCTGCCTGTCACTAATCCTGGGCGGAGCCATAGGCAACCTGATTGACAGGATAAGGTTGGGTTTTGTGGTCGACTATCTTCACTTTTCAATATTTCCTCCGGTGTTTAACCTGGCGGATTCAGCAATTGTGGTAGGGGCAATACTTCTTGGGATAACTGTAATCTTCAATAAAGACATTATTATATAAACTGGCAAGGTGATTGCAAATGGATACCAGAAAATTTGACATAACAGAAGACATATCCGGTAAAAGACTAGATTCATTCCTTTCAGAGAATATTGAGGGTTACTCCAGAACATACATACAAAAACTGATTGACGACGGACTTGCGACGGTAAACGGAAAAAAATCAAAGACAAGCTATAAAGTCAAAACGGGAGACTTAGTCGATATAACTATTCCGGATCCTGTACCTTTGGAGGTAGAGGCTGAGAAAATCGATCTGGACATTGTATATGAGGACAATGATATTATTGTGATAAACAAGCCCCAGGGAATGGTCGTCCACCCTGCTCACGGAAACTATTCCGGTACTGCAGTAAATGCTTTACTGGAGCACTGCGGGAGCCTTTCTGACTACAACAGCCTTACCGGCATTAACGGGGTGATGAGGCCTGGAATAGTACACAGGATAGACAAGGATACCTCCGGAATCATAGTGATTGCAAAAAACAATGAAGCTCATTTGTCACTTTCCGAGCAGCTGAAAAATCACACAATTACAAGAAGGTATGTTGCTCTACTGGAAGGAAAGCTTAAAGAGGAATCCGGCAGGATTGAAACTCTTATCGGAAGAAACCCAAAGGACAGAAAACAAATGGCAGTGGTAAGGGAAAACGGGAAGTCAGCTATAACCCATTTTAAGGTAATAGAAAGATTTGAAGCAAATACCATGATTGAAGCAGCATTGGAAACAGGCAGGACCCATCAAATAAGAGTGCATATGGCATACATAGGCCACCCTGTTGTTGGGGACACTGTTTATGGTTATAAAAGGCAGAGGTTTGAAACCAAGGGTCAGCTTTTGCATGCCAGAATACTCGGCTTTATCCACCCCACAAAGGGTGAATATGTTGAGTTTGAAGCGCCACTTCCAGATTATTTTGAAAAAATATTGAGGAGTTTGAGGAGCAAAAAGCTATAGACAAATTTCCATTACTATGTTAAAATCTATTAAAACAATCCTTTAAATTTGTCCTGTGAGACATGAAAGGCAAATATTATTAAGCAAAGCTATATAAATCTGCCTTTCGGCAGGTTTTTTTATTGTATAAGAAAGTATAAATTTTTTGAGCAAAAATGTTGCCTTCTAAGGCAGTGATTTCAACGTATCTAAAAAAATGGAAAAGATTTGCTTGGAATACCCGGAAGAAGAATTTGCCGCTTTTTTTATTGCCAATATTTGCATGGAGGAATTTTTATGAAGGTTAAAACAGAGATTATGGATGAAAAGGCCTTTGACAGAGCTCTGACAAGGATTTCCCATGAAATTATCGAGAGAAACAAGGGCGTAGAGGACATAGTGCTTCTTGGCATAAAGACAAGAGGTGTATTTTTGGCAGATAGGCTTGCTTCAAAAATCAAGGATATTGAGGGTAATGATCTTCCTATAGGGGTCCTTGACATTGTCAATTACAGGGATGACATAAAGAATGAGGAATCTTCTTCAAGCAAGAGCGATACAAAGGTTGGATTCGACATCAACGGCAAAAAGGTAATTCTGGTGGATGATGTGCTTTATACAGGAAGAACTGTAAGGGCTGCAATGGACGCTATCGTAGACCTGGGAAGGCCGATGAGCATCCAACTTGCTGTTCTTGTAGACAGAGGTCACAGAGAACTGCCGATAAGAGCCGATTATGTCGGCAAGAATGTACCAACATCGAGAAGCGAGATTGTTTTGGTCATGGTTAAGGGGAAGGATGACAAGGACGGAGTATTGTTGGGAGAAGAAGAGTAGTATTCTATATCTACTCTTTTTTGTTGTGAAAAAGGAGGATGCAATTATGAGGCTGTTATTGAAATCTTGTACTATAGTAAACTCCACATGCGATTATGAGGGTACAAGGGACATATATATCGAAGACGGCATAATTACTGAGATAAGTGATAAAATTACGCGTACTGCAGAACAGGTAATTGATGCAAAGGGCTATAAGGTGCTCCCGGGTTTTATAGACATGCATGCTCACTTAAGGGAGCCAGGCTTTGAAAGAAAGGAAACGGTAAAGACCGGTTCCATGGCTGCTGCCAGAGGGGGATACACGACGATCTGCTGCATGCCGAACACCAAGCCTCCAACAGATGACGAGGCTTCGCTGGCTGTTTTGATGAGGATTATAGAAAGGGATGCAGCTGTCAATGTACTTCCTGTTGCAGCGGTTTCAAAAGGCCAGAAAAGTATTGAGCTTACAGAAATGGGGAAACTTCGAAAGGGAGGAGCCATAGCCTTTTCCGATGATGGAAAGCCTGTAATGTCTGCGGCACTTATGAGGCAGGCACTGATCGCCTCAAGGGAATCCGGTTTCCTCGTGATTGACCACTGCGAAGAATTGAGCCTTGCCGAAGGAGGCGTCATAAACGAGGGGAAAAGGTCGCAACTTCTCGGACTTAAAGGAATACACTCTCTTTCAGAGGAGCTCAATATCATGAGGGATGTAATGATAGCGGAAGAGACCGGTGCAAGGATTCACATTGCACATATAAGCACCCGAAAGTCGGTTGAAATTATAAGGGGTGCAAAGAGTATGGGTGTTAAGGTCACCTGCGAGGCTACTCCGCACCATATTGGGCTTACCGAGGATATAATAGCTGAAGGCCATACCGAATGTAAGGTGAATCCCCCATTACGGACTGAAGCGGATGCAGCAGCACTGAAAAAAGCATTGGCTGACGGTACGGTAGATGCTATTGCTACTGATCATGCTCCACACCATGAAGATGAAAAAGGCAGTGACTTTTATAGTGCGGCTTTTGGAATATCAGGAATAGAAACAGCTTTTTCCGTGTGCTTTACTGAGCTTGTACAGAAAGGATATATTACACTAAAGGAATTGACCCGGAAGATGAGTTATAATCCTGCAAAAATACTTGGAATCGGAAAAGGCGAGATAAAGCCTGGGGCTCCTGCAGACTTAGCAATTGTCGATACGGGAAGAATAATTACGGTGGACAGGGACAAAATGGTTTCAAAGGGTAAGAATACACCTTTTCACGGCAGGACTTATACGGGAGATGTAATATACACGATTGCAGACGGTAAGGTCGTTTATGAAAATAATAATGGGAGGTAAGTGAATGTTTACAGACCGCTTGATAGAAAGGATTATAAAGTGTAAAAACCATACTGTTGTGGGACTTGATCCAAGACTTGAATATGTCCCGCAGCACATAAAGGATGAAGCCCTGGAAAGAATTCCGGAGGCCAGGGATGGGCACAATACAGCGAAATTTGCTGCCGAGGTATTTTTCAGGTTCAACAAAGAAATAATAGACAGCATATTTGATGTGGTTCCGGCTGTTAAGCCTCAGGTGGCGTTTTATGAGCAGTATGGAGTTCTTGGCTTTGAGTGTTATGTCAAGACCTGCGAGTATGCCAGGTCAAAAGGCCTGATAGTAATCGGAGACGTAAAAAGAAGCGATATAGGTTCAACAGCGGAAGCATACTCTGATTTCTATCTTGGAAGCAATGAATATTCCGCAGCTACTGATTGTATAACTATAAACCCATATTTCGGGACCGATTCAATTACTCCTTTTATCAAGGATTGTGAGCGGAACGAAAAAGGGGTTTTCGTTCTTGTTAAAACCTCCAATAAATCCTCGGTGGATATTCAGGATCTGGTTTCTGACGGAAGGAAAATATACGAGCATGTTGCAGACCTGGTGGTGAAAATGGGCAAAGGGCTCACAGGCATCAATGGCTACAGTCCGGTAGGTGCGGTAGTGGGGGCTACCTTCAGGGAAGATGCGGTAAAACTCAGAGGGGTGATGAAAAACAACTATTTCCTGGTCCCCGGCTATGGAGCTCAGGGAGGTACGGCAGAGGATGCAGCAGTATGCTTCAATAAGGACGGGCTGGGTGCGGTCGTGAATTCTTCCAGAGGGATTATTGCAGCATATAAAAGTGAACCCTTCAAGGGAAGGTTCAGCGAAAAGGAATTTGGATCGGCATCCAGAGAGGCGGCAATAAAAATGAGGGATGACATAAACAGGGAACTCGGAAAAGCAGGAAAACTAGCCTGGTAGGAGATGATATGAACATGCATGGAGAGTGCAAGGTAATAGCTAACAAAGAGCTTTGCAGGAATATATATGAACTGATAATAGAAAACAAGGGGATTTCCGAAACGGCAAAACCCGGCCAATTTCTCCATATAAAGACCAACAGTGGCTTGGACCCTCTGCTTAGGAGGCCTATAAGCATAAGCAGGGTCGACAGGGAAAAAGGACATTTATCGTTGATCTATCAACTAATAGGAAGGGGAACCAGGGAACTGTCGGAGTTATTGCCCGGGTCACAGCTTGATGTAATGGGGCCTCTTGGAAACGGTTTCCCGATATTAAGCGGAAAAAGGTGCGCCGTAGTCGGGGGAGGAATGGGAGTTGCTCCTCTTCTGGAGCTTTTAAACAATCTCAGTGATTGCGATGCATATATAGGATTTAAATGCAGCACCTTCAAGGTGGATGACTACAGAAAGGCCAGCAGCAATCTATATATTGCAACGGAAGACGGAAGTACGGGCAGCAAGGGCTTTGTAACAGACCTGCTGACGGATATCGGCAGGTATGATGTTGTTTATACCTGCGGGCCAAGGCCTATGATGAAGAAGGTAAAGGAACTGTGTGAAAAGGCATCGGTAGAGTGCTTTGTGTCTGTAGAGGAAAGGATGGGCTGCGGAATAGGAGCCTGCCTTGTATGCGCATGTAAAACCAAGGAAAGGGACGGCAGCTGGCATTATAAGAAAGCATGCACCGATGGACCTGTGTTCAGAGCAGAGGAGGTAGCTTTTGATGATTGATATGAATGTAAATATTGCAGGAATAAAGATGAAAAATCCTGTGCTTACTGCATCCGGCACCTTCGGCTTTGGCAGGGAGTATTCAAAGTACTATGATTTAAGCAGGCTGGGTGGAATTGTGGTAAAAGGGCTTACTCTGAAGCCGAGGGAAGGCAACAAGCCGCCCAGAATCGCAGAAACCCCTGCCGGAATACTGAACAGCGTCGGTCTTCAGAACCCTGGGGTTGAATATTTCATGGAGAATGAGCTGCCCTTTCTAAGGCAGTATGATACGGCTGTAATAGCAAATATTGCCGGCAATACGGTTGAAGAGTATTGCAGCATGGCGGAAAGACTAGGGGACAGCGTAGACGGGATCGAACTCAACATATCGTGTCCCAATGTGAAGGAAGGCGGTGTAGCCTTCGGTACCAAGCCGGATTCCGTATACAACATCACAAGAAATGTAAAGGGGCGCTGCAAAGTACCATTGATTGTTAAGCTGTCACCAAATGTAACGGATATAAAGAAAATAGCAGCAGCTGCCGAATCAGGCGGAGCGGATGCTGTATCCCTTATAAATACACTGTTGGGAATGTCAATCGATATTAATACAAGAAGGACAGTACTTGCAAACATAGTAGGCGGACTGTCGGGACCTGCCGTTAAGCCTGTAGCTGTAAGGATGGTCTGGCAGGTAGCACAGACAGTGAAGATACCGGTTATAGGAATGGGCGGGATAAGTACATGGGAGGATGCAGTTGAGTTTATACTTGCAGGTGCACATTCCGTAGCAGTAGGTACGGCAAACTTTGTGAACCCTCATGCCCCACTTGAAATAGTGGAGGGACTTGAAAATTACCTCGCAAAAAATAAATTCAGCAGCATATCTGAATTGAAAGGGAATATAAAAATATAGACATGAGACGCGAGACACGAGAGCAAGAGCAAGGCTTCGTGGGCTTAGCTATAAAATAATCGAGTCTCGAATCTGGAATCTAGAGTCTAATATAATAAAGTGGAGGAGATAATTTATGTTGTCAAAAAAGAGAATAAACGAGATTCTTGAACAATCAGGAGTGCTTCAGACGGGACATTTCCTGCTTACATCAGGTAAGCACAGCAGCAAGTATATGCAGTGCGCAAAAATATTCCAGCATCCCGAATACAGTGCGGAAATAGCCAAAGACCTTGCAGAGAAGTTTGACGGATATGATGTGGATGTAGTAATCGGACCGGCAATCGGTGGAATAATTCTCGCCTATGAGGTCGCCAGACAGTTCGAGGTAAGAGCACTCTTTGCAGAAAGGGAAAACGGGTCAATGACTTTGAGAAGAGGCTTTGAGATTACACCTGGCTCAAAGGTGCTGGTTGTTGAGGATGTAATTACCACCGGGGGTTCAGTAAAAGAAGTAATAGAACTTGTACGCTCAGCCAAGGGAGAAGTTGTGGGAGTTGGCAGCGTAGTTGACAGGAGTGCCGGCAAGGCGTTATTTGATGTGCCCTTTAAGAGCGCAACCAAGATTGATATCGAGACTTTCGAGCCGGGGGAGTGCCTGCTATGCAAAGCCGGTTCTGCACCTGTAAAGCCTGGAAGTCGAAATTTAAAGTAATTTGTTGAGTAAAATCAGCATTAATTAATTTATTAACAAAGAGTTGGAAGCCTCCTGAAAAACCGAATAAAATCAAAATGCGGAAATGTATTATAAATGCTGCGTTTTGGACAGGCAGAGTATAATTTTTTATATTGATTATTGAATTTTTAGAAAAATTCTATTATTATAAATATAAATATATATAAAGGAGGTATTACTCAATGACAGAAAAAAGAGAAAACTGGGGTAGTAAGTTAGGTCTTATACTTGCTATGGCCGGTAATGCAGTTGGTCTGGGCAACTTCTGGAGATATCCGTACCAGGCTGCAAAGAACGGCGGCGGTGCATTCATGATTCCATATTTTGGCGCACTTATTCTTATGGGTATTCCTTTGATGTTTGTTGAATGGAGTCTTGGCAGGTACGGCGGCAAATATGGCCATGGAAGTTTGGGACCAATGGTATACCTGCAGGCCAGAGAAGGTGTAAGCCCAAAAGCTGCAGCTGTACTTGGCGGTATAGCCGGTGCAATAGCACTTGGTGTTACTGTTCTTGTTAACAGTTACTACAATCAAATTATAGGATGGACACTGGGTTATTCGTTCCTGTCACTGACAGGCGCATACATGGATCCATCAATCAACACAGGTGATTTCTTCTTTAGCCACTATTTAATGTCACCTGGCTTGACATTTACATTCTGGATAATATCACTTGTAATACTCTATTTAGCAGTATCCGGCGGTATCCAGAAAGGTATCGAAGTTATTGCGAAGTTCATGATGCCGACAATCTACATAGTTGGTGCAATTCTTATAGTTAGAACCTTAACACTTGGTTCGCCGGTAAACCCAGACTGGTCACCAATTAAAGGACTTGACTTTATATGGTCACCAAGATGGCAGGATTTGAACTGGGGAGCAGCTCTCGCTGCAGCAGGACAGATATTCTTCACTCTGTCACTTGGAATGGGTATCATCTGCAACTATGCTTCATACCTGAAGCCGGACGATGATATAGTTCTTTCCGGTATAGCTACAGTTTCTCTTAATGAGCTGGCTGAAGTTATTCTTGGTGGTACAATAGCCATTCCGATAGCTTATACTTACATGGGGATGGAAGGATTGCAGGCTAGTATAGGATTGTCCTTCGTATCACTGCCAAATATCTTCAGGACTATGGGCGGCGGTAGGATATTCGGAGCTTTCTGGTTCCTGCTTCTTTTCTTCGCTGGTGTTACTTCCGCTGTTGCTATGTACAACTATATAGTTGCACTGCTTGAGGAAAGCTTCGGTATGGCAAAGAAGAGAGCTTCATTGCTGGTTTTCTTCCTCTATATCCTGGTTGGACTTCCTGTTTGTCTTGAAGCCTTCGTTATAGGATCTGCTAACCTTGTATACTTCTCAGAAGTTGACTTCTGGGTAGGTACTTACCTCCTGGTTGTACTCGGCGGACTTGAAGCTATTACTGTTGGCTGGTTGATGGGAAGCAGGGGACTTGAAGAAATCAACAGAGGCAGTTATTGGAAGCTTCCTGCATGGTTCTACAAAGCTTTCATACAGTTTTTAACACCTGTATCAATTATTGCGCTTCTCATAATGTCTACAATACAGTATGCGCAGCAAGGTTTGTTCAAGCTTGTTCCTGAATCAATTGTGAAGACTCCTCAGCTTGCACCATGGCTCAATGGTGGAAGACTTGTTGTAGCGACAGTTTTAGTAATTGGATTCATACAGGCATATAAGACTATTAAGGACAAATACTTCGTTGAATTACAAAATAATGTAGTATCAATAAGAAAGTAAGGAGGGAACATTATGTCAGGTGGAGCATTAGTTTTTATGGTAGTAGCCTGGGGCATTATACTGGCATCAGTAGCAATTTCCCTCAGTGCATTACTTAAACACAGCAAGAACTAAAACAAAAATAAACCCCCACTGAACGGTGGGGGTTTTTTTGGAGGTAACACATGGAAAAGGACTTAATTTTTGTACTTGAAGAAGTAAATAAAAAAATCAGTAAAACGTATACCAGGAAAAAGAAAGAAAAGTATGAGAAAGATATTGCAGGACTTATAAATGAATATAATACTCTCGAGATTCCCGAGGATCTTGCAGAAACTTATGAAAGTCTTAAAAACAAGGGTAAGGAGCTAATAAAGGAGTCCAATATAAAGCAAGAGAAAAAGGTTGATTACTATCTGAGATATTGCAGAGCTGCTTTGTATGATTTTAAAGGGAATCTGCAGCCTCTTAATACAATATTGAAATCGTTCCTATTGACTGGTGTGCTGTTTTTCATACTTGCGCCCCAATACTTCTCATTCATACTTCCACTTATATTTGTGTTGCCAATATTTTTAGGGTTGAGGGGCATGAGGAAAAGAGTGCTTAACGGGCTTATAATGGGTGTAGCTGTTGTTCCTATGGCAATACTTGTATCACTTGTTTGGATAAGGAATGCAGTTTTAACCATGACTACAGGTAAATTTGGCAGCTTTGTAAACCAATTGGCTCAGTCATATGGCTTCTCATATGAGTTCACACAAAACCTGGCAATAGCTTGCATCGTACTCAGCGTAGTATTGCTTGTAAGTTCCATAGTATTATTGTATAGTGCAATAAAATACAGAAAAATGTTTATATAATAAAAAATAGGTTGTTGCTTACGGCAACAACCTATTTTTTATCACTCTTCATGCTGTTTACTTTATTTTCATCCGGTGTCACATATATGGTCCAGTAGGTTTCATATATTACCATGCCCGGCTTTGCACCTGCAGGTTTCTTGACATTTCTTTTCCAAGTGTAGTCTACGGGCACCTTTGAGGACATCCTGCCCTTGCTGTAGAAGGATGCTAGGTTTGCAGCCTCTTCCAGGGTAGCATCATCTATTTCACGGCCTTCAGTCTTGATAATCACATGGGAGCCGGGGATATCCTTGGTATGGAGCCACATATCCTGCGGAGAAGCAAATTTGAGAGTCAGATAATCGTTTTGTACATTGTTTTTCCCTACATATATATCGAAACCCTCTGAAGATTTGTAATGCATGGGTTTTGAAATCTTGACCTGCTTTTTTTTCTCAACCCTTCTGGCTTTTATATACCCTTGTTCAGCCAGTTCGTTCCTTATCTCCTCTATTTCTATCTCTTCAGTGCATTTTTCAAGATTGTCCAGCTGCGCTTCAAGATAGTCTATTTCCTGTCTGTTCTCCTCTATTTGCTCATTTATCCTGTTTATCGCATTCTTTGCCTTGTTGTAGTGTTTGTAGTGCTTCTGCGCATTTGCAGAAGGCGAAAGCTGAATATCAAGGGGAACCTCCAGATACTCGCCTTCAGGAGAATAATAATTCAGAAGCTTTGCCTTTTCCATGCCCTTTTGAAGGTTATATATGTTGGACATTATAAGGTCTCCGTATATCTTATACTTTTCTGCGGACTCAGCTTCTGAAAGCTCGTTGCCCAATACCTCAAGCTTCTTGATGCAGCGATCAAGCCTGTTGGTGATTATTTTGTGTATATCCCCTGATTTTTGCTTTATCCTGTCCTTCTGGTCCTTTTCATGGTAATAAAGCTCAAGTGCAGTACTCATGCTGTCGTATTCCACGATTTCCTCTTTCTTATATATATCCAGCCTGAAGCAGGAAAAGTCAGAGGCTCTTCCATCTTTAAAAACTATATTGGGTGTGAAGGAAGCGCTGGAAATACTATTTTGGAACCGGGAAAAGGAATTATAAAGCATTAGTAATTCAGCTTCATTAGATTGCCTGAGATCGGAATCCGCTTCAACTGAAGCCCGAAGACAGATTTCCCTTGCAATCACCGGGCTGATGCCGTTATATGAGTTAATCAGGTATTTTTCAGCTTTTACACTTGCATTAAGAGTTTGAAGGTTCTTCATAAAAGTATCCTTCGAAACATCCAGGGGATTGACCTTATCTCCCGAAGGAGGATAAGTGTATTCCCTGCCGGGAAGAATTTCCCTTACACTGCTTATTTCGAAATTAACCCTCTTGATACTGTCGATTACTTTGCTTGTGGTTTTATCTATAAATATAATATTACTGTGCCTGCCCATTATCTCAACTATAAGGGATTTATAAGCACTATATCCCAGTTCATCGAAGCATTCCATATCGATTTCAATTATTCTCTCAAAATCAGGCTGATGGATGGCTGTAATCCGTCCTCCAAGAAGGTGCTTCCTTAGAAGCATGCAGAAGGAAGGCGGTACTGCGGGGTTCGACTTGTTTTCAAAAGTCAGTTGAACCCTGGGATAGGAAGGACTGGCGCTTAAAAGAAGCTTGTGACTGTCCTTATAGCTTCTAACACCTATTATTAACTCATCCTTTTCCGGTTGATATATCTTATCAATTTTACCATTTAAAATTTTACTGTTTAGTTCTGAAACTACTGCATTGACTACCGACCCGTCATAAGGCATATGAACACCTCCCGTGTGTGCAGAATGGCTGTTGGTTGTATCTAATAATGCAGCCTCTAAATAGTATAGCATTTTAACGGCTGTTTTACTATATTCAGATAAAACAGTCCGGTTTTGTATAGAGTAATCGGGAACTTGCATGTGACTTTCAAGCTAAGGTGATATATAATGAATAATATAGCAAAACGGAGATATATTAAGAAAACCGTAAAAAATTAAAAAACTTGTGAGTAATATATGTTTAATTATGGCTTTATATGTTATAATACTATATAAATCACGACAGTAAACCGCTAATGTATAAATTGTACTGCCGTGAAATAAATCAAGGTAACAGAATACGTATGAGCGAATCTCATACGTATTCTGTATTGAATAAAGAATCGGGTCAGCAGCAGGAGGGTATTATGATCAATTTTGTCAAATATCATGGATTGGGTAATGATTTTATTATTATCGATAACACACAGGGCTCCATAGCCATGACACCTGAAAAAGTTCAAAAAATGTGTCACCGGTATTTTGGTATCGGGGGGGATGGGGTAATATTGGCCGAGAAAAGCAAGCAGGCTGACGTTAAAATGGTTATAATTAATTCGGACGGCAGCAGGGCTGAAATGTGCGGTAACGGTTTGCGGTGTTTGTCAAAGTTTGCATATGAGAAATTGGGTATAAGGAAAAATCCCCTGCTTGTGGAAACCGGGGCAGGCAACTTGACAGTTCAGCTTAAAATGAGTAATAATGTCGTTGATACCATAAAAGTAAATATGGGAAAGCCGATATTTGATTTTGAAAAAATACCTTGCACTATTGAAAAGGAGCCTATCGCAAACCACCCTGTCAAAATTGGAGGAAAGGAATTCCGTCTAACTGCAATGTACCTGGGTGTACCTCATACAGTTGTGTTTGCGGATGATATTGATGATGAGTCGGTAATCAGCAATGGAAGGATAATTGAGAACTCAGAGTTTTTTCCTAGGAAAGCGAATGTGAATTTTGTTAAAATAATTAAGGGCAATGAGATTGCAGTGAGGACATGGGAACGGGGAGCAGGCTACACATACGCTTGCGGGACCGGCTCCTGCGCCAGCGTGGTTGCAGGCATACTGAACGGTATGCTGGATAAGGAAGTCCTGGTGCACCTCCGGGGCGGGGATCTCCTGATAAGCTGGCAGCAAGGGGAGGACGTATACATGGAAGGTCCTTCGGTTGAGGTATATGAGGGCTGCTACAAAATGGACTAAGGAAGGGTGATAATGTTGATAAAAAGCATGACGGGCTTTGGAAGAGGGGAATTCAGCAAAGGGACAACTACATTTTCCGTTGAGGCAAAATCCGTTAATCACAGATATAGCGACGTTTCTGTAAGAATTCCAAGGGCTTTATCCGTGTTGGAGGAAAAAGTCAGGGAGTTTGTAAGCGATAAGGTCAGCAGAGGCAAAATTGATGTATGTATAAATTACAGCACTTTTGGACAAAGCTCGCAGGTAAAGCTGGACGTAAATCTGGCACAGGCATATATCGATTCACTTAATACCCTTAAAGCTCAGTTCGGAATAAAGGATGACATCAGCCTGTCGCTGCTTACCAGATTCCCGGATATTCTTGCCATGGAGACTGTGGAGCAGGATATGGAGGAGCTCTGGCTGATACTTAAGGAGGCCTTGGAGATAGCTTTTGGAGCTCTGGTGGAAATGAGGCGGCGAGAGGGCGAAAGGTTGAAATCAGACCTTTTGTTAAAGCTCGATGGGATAAAAGAGCTCGTGAAAAACATAAATGAAAAATCATACAGTATAGTTGATGAATACAAGAATAAGCTATATGATAGGATAAAAGAACTGACCAAGGATATACCTATTGATGAAAACAGGCTGCTTACTGAAGTTGCAGTATTTGCCGACAAGTCAAGTATTGACGAGGAAATAGTAAGGCTGGAAAGCCATATCGAGGAATTCAGAAAAACCTTGAATTATGAAGGATCGATTGGCAAAAGGCTGGATTTCATTATTCAGGAAATGAACAGGGAAGCAAATACTATAGGCTCCAAAATTACGGACCTTGGTATTTTAAATAATGTAATTAACATCAAAACAGAAATTGAAAAGATCAGAGAACAAGTGCAAAATATCGAATAACAGGAGGTTTTTCAATGAGTATCAAACTAATAAATATCGGATTCGGCAATATTGTATCAGCTAACAGGCTGGTTGCCATCGTAAGCCCTGAATCAGCTCCAATCAAAAGGATAATTCAGGAAGCCAGGGATAGGGGAATGCTTATTGATGCAACTTACGGAAGAAGGACAAGAGCAGTAATAATTACGGACAGCGACCATATCATACTGTCTGCCGTCCAGCCTGAAACCGTTGCACACAGGCTTATAGACCGCGAAGACGAAGAGAGCGAAGAAGAAGTTGTAGAGGAATAAATAGAGTGGGGTAAATTATGGATGCAAAAGGTCTTCTTATTGTAATTTCAGGCCCTTCTGCAGCAGGCAAGGGTACAGTTTGCAGGGAGCTCCTGAGAAGTTACGGCGATAACCTTGAATTCTCTGTGTCTGCTACAACCAGGAAACCGAGGGAAGGAGAAGTTGAAGGGGTTAATTATTTCTTTAAGGACAAAGAAGAATTTTTAAGAATGATAGAAAACGGGGAGTTTATAGAATACGCACAGGTATATGACAACTATTACGGAACTCCCAAAAAATATGTTATGGATAAGCTCGAACAGGGGAAGAATGTGATACTGGAAATAGATGTGCAGGGTGCAATGAAGGTAAAGGAAGAGTTCAGCACCGGAGTATTTATTTTCATAATGCCTCCTTCTTTTGAAGAACTGAAGAAACGAATTGAGGGCAGAGGCACAGAAACCCAGGCGGATATTTGCAAAAGAATGAAAAATGCTTATGGTGAAGTTCGTCATGTAATCAATTATGATTATGTAGTAATAAATGACGATATTAAAGCAGCAGCAGATAGGATAAATTGTATATTAGTTGCAGAAAAGTGCAGGTTCAAAAGATGCAAAATCGACTTTGAGAATTACAGGGAGGGTTAATATGATATATCCTACATTGTCATCATTACTTGATAAGGTTGATAGCAAATATACATTAGTGGTAGCAGTGGCAAAAAGGGCAAGACAGCTGATTGACGGGCAACCGAAGCTTACAAAGGTAGAATCCAACAAACCGGTTACAATTGCTATTAATGAAATCAACGAAAATAAAATAACCTACGAGAGAAATAAACCGGCGAAACCATCAGGTGAGTAAAATGTTGAAGAATAAGAATATAGTACTGGGAGTGTGCGGAGGTATAGCAGCATATAAAGCCTGTGAGCTTGTCAGCCGGCTTAAAAAGCTCAATGCCAATGTCAATGTAGTTATGACCCGCTCAGCTGCAAAGTTTGTAGCGCCGCTTACCTTCCAGTCCTTGTCTCTAAACCAGGTTTCTGTAGATATGTTTGAAGCGCCCAGGTATTGGGAAGTGGAGCATATTTCACTGGCGAAGCTTGCAGATGTGTTTGTAATTGCTCCGGCAACTGCAAATATAATTGGAAAACTGGCAAACGGTATCGCTGATGATATGCTTTCTACAACAGTGATGGCTACAAAAGCACCTGTTATAATTGCTCCCGCTATGAACACAAACATGTATGAAAACCCGGTTGTTCAGAGAAATATTGGAATATTAAAGTCTCTTGGCTATATATTCGTTGAGCCGGAGGAAGGAAGACTTGCCTGCGGTGATGTAGGAAAAGGCAAGCTGGCGGATCCGGCAGTAATTGAAAGAGCTGTAATAGAGACATTAGGTTTAAAGGAAGATTTCAAAGGCAGAACAATACTTGTGACAGCAGGACCAACCCGTGAAGCAATAGATCCTGTGAGGTTCATATCCAACCATTCCACAGGGAAAATGGGTTATGCAATAGCTGACGCGGCAGCCAAAAGGGGAGCTAAGGTATATCTCGTATCCGGCCCCACCAACTTGGAGGTACCTGTTGGAGTAACCAGGTTTAATGTTGTTTCTGCAGATGAAATGTACAGCAAGGTGCTGGAGCTTTTTCCCGAAAGCGATATAATAATTAAAAGCGCAGCTGTTGCAGATTATGCTCCGGAGCATGCCAGTGAACAAAAGCTTAAGAAGACGGATGACGATTTAACCATCAAGCTTAAAAAGAATCCTGATATCTTGTACGAGCTTGGCAAGATTAAGAAAAACCGCATACTAGTGGGTTTTGCAATGGAGACAGAGAATCTGATTGAAAATGCAGCTACAAAGGTAAACAAGAAAAATCTTGATTTTATAGTGGCAAATGATTTGAATGTTGAAGGTGCGGGCTTCGGTACCGATACAAATGTCGTCAAGATTATTGACAGAGAAGGTAAGATAGAAAGTCTGCCCATTAAGACAAAGCTTGAGGTGGCAAATATCATACTTGATAGAATAAGCAATTTAAAGCGTACGTAGCGGTACGCTTTTAAATTATAAAGAATACATTAGCAGAGTTATTGCAATAAAAACGGCAGTGAAAAAAGAAAATCTAATTTTTCACATTGCATTATGGGGAGATTAATGTTGGAAAACAAGCTTTTCGCAGAGGTAATTGTAAACAACAAATGTAAAGAGACAGACCGTATATACAGTTATGCTGTTCCTATGGAGCTTACCAATGAGGTTCAGCTTGGAAGCCGTGTGATTGTTCCTTTTGGTATGGGAAACAAGCGTGTTGAGGGATATGTTATCGGCATTAAGGAAAGCATAGATATTGATATCTCAAAGGTTAAGCATGTTGATAGGGTGCTTGATGCAGAACCGGTTATGTCGGACCGGCTGGTTGAACTGGCAAAGTGGATGAAGCACAAATACCTGTGCTACTATATTGACGCAATTCAGGCCATAGTACCGTCTCCCGTGAGGACAAAAAGCAGCTATAGAATAGAGCTTAATGACAGCGAAGATATTTGTGAAAAACTGGAAAAGGCGAATTCGAATACACTGATGGAAATCGTTGATTACATTGAATTGAATGAAGGGACTGCAAGACTTGAAGATATAAGAGATTATTTCAGCGAATTGAAAATAGATTATTATTTGAAAAAGCTGCAGGAAATGGGCATTATAACAAAGCACCAGTCAATCGGAAACAAGGTCAATAAGAAAATTGAGAAGCTGTTATATCTAAATGAGGCCGCTGTTCCTGAAATTAAAAAGAACGCTGCAAAGCAAAGAGAGATTATTGAGATACTATCCCGGAACCCCGGCATGCCGTTTTCAAAACTCAGGGGGCAGTGCAGTAATTGCGATTCTGCAGTACGTACCCTGGTAGCGAAAGGCTGCATAAATGTAATTGAAAAGGAAGAGTACAGGAAGGTAGAAGCAAAGGTTATAAGCGAAAAGGGGCACGAGCTTACCATTGACCAGCATAGTGCCATAGCAAAAATACACGCTTTTTTCACGGAAGGTAAAAACGTATTGCTGCATGGTGTTACAGGCAGCGGAAAGACTGAAGTGTATCTTGAACTCATAGAGGAAAGCATGAAGAATGGTAAGGACTCCATTATGCTTGTCCCGGAGATATCACTTACCCCCCAGATGGTTTCAAGGTTTAAAAACAGGTTTGGTGACAATGTTGCCGTACTTCACAGCAGCCTATCCGAAGGGGAAAAGTATGACGAGTGGAGAAAAATAAAGTCCGGGCTTGTAAAAGTAGCTATAGGGGCGCGTTCAGCAGTATTTGCGCCGTTCTCAAAGCTTGGACTCATTATTATAGATGAGGAACATGAACATACATATAAATCAGAGGTAAAACCAAAATATCTGGCCAGGGAAGTAGCAGAAACAAGATGCAAGCTGGAAGGTGCCCACCTGATATTGGGCTCAGCTACTCCCTGTATTGAAAGCTATTATAGAGCCAGGAACGGCGAACTGGGTCTGGCAGAGCTGCCTAACAGGGTTAACGGAAGCAGTATGCCGGAGGTTGAGATCGTAGATATGAGGGAAGAACTAAAAAACGGAAACAAAACCATATTCAGCGACAGACTTACGGAAGCAATTCTTGAGAACCTTAAAACAGGGGATCAGATAATATTGTTTCTTAATAGGAGAGGGCACTCCACTTTTGTTTCCTGCAGGGAATGCGGTCTTGTCATGAAATGTCCCAGATGCAGCATATCCTTTACCTACCATATGAAGGAAAACAAACTGGTTTGCCATTATTGCGGCTATGAAAGGGAAAACCCGGATCACTGTCCGAAGTGCAAGAGCAGCAAAATCAAGTATTTTGGCGTAGGTACACAAAAGCTTGAAAAGGAATTCCAGAAAAAGTTCTCTGTCGGTAATGTGCTAAGAATGGATGCGGATACAACAACACGAAAGAATTCACACCAGGAGATATTGGATAAGTACAGAAGGAAGGAGTCCAATGTACTGCTGGGTACCCAGATGATTTCAAAGGGATTGGACTTTCCCGGTGTGACATTGGTAGGCGTAATCACGGCAGATACAAGCCTCAACCTTCCCGATTTCAGGTCTGCAGAGAAGACCTTCCAGATGATAGCACAGGTGGCCGGACG
Organism: Caulobacteraceae bacterium; assembly: GCA_050261415.1. GTDB lineage: Bacteria > Bacillota > Clostridia > Lutisporales > Lutisporaceae > JBLNDG01. Next base: position 18,554 of record JBLNDG010000220.1, read on the forward strand.
TTCCGGAAGGGGTGAAAAGCCCGGAAGAGTAATTGTACAGACATACAGTCCGGAGCATTACAGTATTACATATGCAAAACATCACGATTTCAAGGGCTTTTATGAGCAGGAAATAGGCCTGAGGAAGGACATGGGGTATCCGCCCTTCACTAACCTTGCAAATCTTATAATAAGCGGTACGGTTGAACTGGAAGTCATAAGGCTGGCAAATGAGGTAAGCCTTTTCCTGGATAACGAGATAAAGCATTATGAAGGTGTTGAAAAGCTTGGGCCTGCTGCAGCCTCAATATCAAAGATTAAAAACCGTTACAGATGGCAAATAGTATTAAAGAGCACTAATGAAGAAAGCTTGAGGAAAATACTTGAAAAGCTTTTGGAGAAAGACTGCGGGGGCCAGGCGAATGCAAGTGTAAGTATAGATTTGAACCCCCAAAGTATGCTATAGTAAATTTATACACATAGGAGGATATATATGGCTGTAAGGACTATAAGAAAAAATACAGATGAGATTTTAAGAAAGGTTTCCAGAAAGGTAGAGACCATTGATAACAGAATATTAACCCTTCTCGACGATATGAAGGATACCATGTATAAAGCTGAGGGCGTAGGACTTGCTGCCCCACAGATAGGAGTGTTAAGAAGAGTTGTCGTTATTGATATCGGTGAGGGGCTCATTGAGCTTATAAACCCTGTGGTTGTATATGAAAGCGGGGAACAGACAGATGAGGAAGGCTGCTTGAGTATTCCCGGAGTAAGGGGAGAAGTGAAGAGGCCGGCCAAGGTCATAGTAAGAGCTATGGACAGAAAGGGAGAAACCGTTGAAATTACTGGTAAAGATTTGCTTGCAGCAGCCTTTTGCCATGAAATTGACCACCTCAATGGAATACTTTTTATTGACAAGATGATCAGGCAAACAAATGAGAATGAAGAAAACTCATAATTTCTTCACATATTTATTATATATTTTTGGAAGGACAGCTGATGAGTTATGAAAATTATATTTATGGGAACTCCGGATTTTGCAGTTCCTTGTCTTAAGGTGCTTTTGGACAACAAATATGATGTAATTGCCGTTATAACCCAACCTGACCGGGCAAAAGGACGCGGAAACAAGCTTACTGCTCCGCCGGTCAAATCAATAGCGCTGGAAAACAGCATAGAGGTTTATCAGCCGGAAAAAATAAAGACTCCTGAGTTTGTAAAGATTTTAAAAGGGCTTAAACCAGATGTGATTATTGTTGTAGCCTTCGGGCAGATATTATCTCAGGAGATCCTTGATATTCCACCGTTAGGATGCATAAATGTGCACGCATCCTTGCTGCCGGAATACAGGGGAGCAGCTCCTATAAACTGGTGCATAATAAACGGGGAGAAAAAGACGGGAATTACTGCAATGTACATGGATAAGGGGCTTGATACGGGAGATATTATCATAAAGAGGGAAACTGAAATAAAACCGGATGAAACGGCCGGAGAATTGCACGACCGGATGTCTGAACTGGGTGCTGCCGTGCTTTTGGAGACAATGAAGCTCGTGGAGGAAGGAAAGGTCCCGAGAACCCCCCAGGATAATGAAAAAGCTACATTTGCTCCTATTATGACCAAAGCTTTGGGGAAAATAGACTGGACAAAGGATGTAGACACTGTAAGAAACCTTATTAGAGGCACATATCCATGGCCAGGCGCTTTTTCGTCATACAACGGGAGAACCTTTAAGATATTCAGTGCAGAAACAGTTGAAAATAGTGTAATTAATGAAAAGCCCGGATGCATTGCTTCTGTAGAAGGTGACAGCTTTACAGTAAGCTGCGGAAGGGGAAGCCTCAGGATTAAGGAAATCCAGTTTGAGAATGAAAAACGCATGAGCGTTGAAGCTTACTTAAGAGGGCATAGTATTGATAGAGGGAATGTACTTCTGTAAGCTTGAAAAGAATGAAATATCATAGAAAACTAATATTGGTTGAAGGAGTGAAAAAGTATGTTTTATGGATATGGATTGGATCCTACATTTATACTTATATTGCCGGCTATAATACTTGCAGCATATGCACAGTCAAAGGTCACTTCGACATTTAACAAGTACCTGAGGGTAAGAAACAGCTATGGATATACCGGATATGAAGTTGCCAGGAAGCTTCTGGACTTCCATGGACTTGATGATGTACCGATTGAATTGATACCAGGACGGCTCTCGGATCATTACGATCCAAGAAAGAGAGTGCTGAGACTGTCAAGAGACGTATATGAAAGCAGTTCACTGGCGTCTGTAGGGGTTGCAGCCCATGAATGCGGCCATGCCATACAGCACCAGGAAGGCTACGCCCCGCTGGTAGTGAGAAATGCTATAGCTCCAATAGCTTCAATCGGGTCTCAGGCTGCCTGGGTATTCATATTTGCAGGTTTTATATTTAACTTCTTGAATCTGGTTGATCTGGGGATTTTATTATTCTCTGCCGCTGTTGCATTCCAGGTAATAACACTTCCTGTGGAATTCAATGCAAGCAGCAGGGCAGTGGCACTGCTGGAGAGCAACGGGCTGGTACCTGCTGATGAGATCAGACCGGCTAGAGAAGTGCTGAGGGCAGCTGCGCTTACATACGTAGCCGCAACCTTTGCAGCAATAATGCAGCTTGCCAGGCTGCTGGTTTTAAGAAGCAGAAGAGATTAACACATAATAATTAAAGCTACAGGTTGGTACTTTGCCATCTGTAGCTTTTTATGGCTATGAGCAAGGGGAAGAACAGGAGTGTGGCAGACATGAAAGATAAAGGATGGGCAAGAGAAGAAGCAGTAAAGATAATCCGTAAGGCGTTAAGAGAAGGCGCGTATTCAAACATAGCAATAAGGCAGAACTTGGATGAAAGCGGACTTAGCAGGCTTGACAAGGCTCTGGTTACCGAAATAGCAAATGGAACATTGAGGAACCTTACACGCATAGATTGGATAAAAAACCGGTTTGTTAAAAAGGATAAACTTTCTGATTGGGTTGAAGATATTATAAGGTGTGGTATTTACCAGTTGATTTTCCTGGACAGAATACCGGATTCGGCTGTTTGCAACGAGAGTGCTGGGCTTGCAAGAAAATATGGCCATGAGGGCACTGTAAGGTTTGTAAATGGAGTTCTGAGGAACGTTGCAAGGAACAAGGACAAAATTGAATATCCGGACAGGAAAAAGCAGATTGTCAAGTTCCTGTCGGTGTACTATTCGCATCCCGAATGGATGGTCACCAAACTGGTTAAAGACTACGGCGAAGAGTTTACAGAGGAGCTCCTGAAAGCAAACAATGAAGTCCCGCCTTTTACTATAAGGAGCAACAGGCTTAAGATTAGCAGGAAAGAATTGGTGGAAATACTAAAAGAAGAAGATATGGATTATGAGGAAGGCAGGTATAATGAAGAGGCTATTTTTATAAAGGGTACCTCTTCAATAGAAGGGAAAGCCTCTTTCAAGAAGGGGTACTACCAGGTGCAGGATGAGAGTTCAATGCTGGTAGCCCATGTTGTTGATCCAAAGCCTGGAGACCGGGTATTGGACGTATGCAGTGCTCCCGGGGGCAAAGCAACCCACATGGCTGAGCTGATGGATAACCAGGGGGAAATAGTAGCAAGGGATATTCATGCTCATAAGTTGAAGCTTATAAGCGAAAGCTGCAAAAGGCTTGGAATAAGTATTGTCAAGCCGGAGTTACATAACGCAAAAGAGCCGGATGCTGCTTCTTTTGGAAGGTTCGACAGAGTGCTGCTGGATGCGCCCTGCAGCGGGCTTGGGGTAATAAGAAGGAAGCCGGACCTCAGGTGGAAGAAAAGCCCCGATAACTTCGAAGAATTGGCAGGTTTGCAGAAGGAAATGCTTGATATTGCATCCCGGTACGTTGCCCCGGATGGCGTCCTTGTTTACAGCACTTGCACTATAAACAAGACAGAAAACATCGGGGTGGTAAGGAATTTTCTTTCAAAAAACAGTGATTTTCATTTGGAAAGTATAAAGGGGTATTTGCCGGAAAGCCTTTGGAATAAGACTGCTGAAGATGGTTATCTTGAACTATTTCCGAGTGTTAACGGGACAGATGGTTTTTTCATATCAAGAATGAGAAAGAGGTAGAAATGGGTATGCAGGATAAAGAGAACATAAAGAATATGAGAATTGAGGATATAGAATCCTATGTGGCAAAAAACAAGCTGCCGAAGTTCAGGGCAACTCAGATTTTCGAATGGATTTATAAGGACGTGGAAAGCTTTGCAGATATGACCAACCTGCCCAAAAATCTGATAGAGCTTTTGGATAAGGATTTTTATATAGGAAGGGCACGCATAGAGGCTATGCAGCACTCAAAGAAGGATAACACAAGAAAGTATCTGTTGTGTGTTGAGGACGGCAATGCTGTTGAATGTGTGCTGATGGAATACAGCTACGGCAAAACCATATGCATCTCTACACAGGTAGGCTGCAAAATGTCCTGCGAATTTTGCGCATCAGCCATCGGAGGTTTTATACGAAGCCTTACCAGCGGTGAAATGCTTGAGGAAGTAATGGCAGTATCAAGGGATATCGGTGAAAGAATATCAAATGTCGTGCTCATGGGCACGGGAGAGCCCTTTGACAACTATGATGAGGTAATCAGGTTCATAAAAATAATTAATAGCGAGAAGGGGCTGAATGTGGGCCAACGGCATATAACAATATCTACCTCCGGGTTGGTGCCCAAAATAATGGAATTTGCAGATGAAAACCTGCAGTGTACCTTGGCAATTTCCCTGCATGCAGCCGAAAATGAGTTGAGGGGCAAAATAATGCCTGTTAACAGGAAATATAGTATTGAGGAGCTTATGGATGCCTGCAGGTACTATATAAAGGTGACAAATAAAAGGATAACCTTTGAGTATGCGTTGATTAAAGATTTCAATGACAGTGTTAGAGATGCCGAAAAATTGGGAATGCTTCTTAAGGGAATGCTTTGCCATGTCAATCTTATACCGGTGAACAAAGTGGAAGAAAGAAGCTTTGAAAAAGCGTCTAAAGAGAGGATAAACCAGTTTAAGAATACGCTGGAGCGGTTTGAGGTTGAAACTACAGTAAGACGTGAGTTGGGCAGCGATATAGATGCGGCTTGCGGCCAGCTCAGACAGAAATATTTGAGGCAATAGCGCATAGGGGATACAAAAAAATTATAATTTTACAATTCCTAGAGGGTTTTGGCATATTGTGTCGAAATAAATTTAATTGAACATTGCGGGCATTTGCCCGTATATATAGAATTTGTGAATATAATATTGTAATATGGTATCAGTGATACGTCATCCTCCGGAAAGAATTCCGGAGACTGCGACGTCTTAAATGTTTAGAGGTGATTAGATGAGGTCAGTCGGTAGGACCGATAGAGGTTTGGTGAGAAAAGCAAATGAAGACAGCTACTTGTGTGAAAAGCTTGAAGGTATCAAGGATACATACCTGCACATAGTTGCCGACGGAATGGGCGGACATAATGCAGGGGAAGTAGCTAGTTCAATGGCGGTTCAGGTGATAGCTTCTTATATCAAAGAAAATCTTCAAAGTCTTGAACATGAAGACAGAGAAGTAGAAGATATTATTAGAAACGCTATTTTGCATGCAAACGATAAAATATATAAAAAATCAATAGTCGACAATGATTGCCTGGGCATGGGTACAACGCTGTCAATGGCATTGGTGAGAAATAGAACAGTATACATAGGACATGTCGGGGACAGCAGGGTTTACCTCATAAGAGGCAGTAATATTACAAAGCTTACAGAAGACCACTCTCTTGTGGCTGAGCTTGTTAAAGCGGGTTCCATAAAACCCGAGGAAGCTCTTTGCCACCCGCAGAAGAACGTTATTACAAGGGCGCTGGGAACCGAATACACTTTGGAAGTTGATATCAGCCGGTGCGACTTGGAGTACGGGGATTATATATTGATATGCAGTGACGGGCTGTCAAACTCTATCTGTGAGGATGAGATAATGAAGGTAGTGACCAACTCACAGGATATAGATGAAGCGTGTGAAATACTGGTGGGAAAAGCAAAAGAAAAAGGCGGGTTTGACAATATTACGGTTATAATTATACAAATGTGTAAGGGTGGTGATCAGTGTGATAGGTAAGGTATTAGGCGACAGGTATGAAATTATAGAAAAAATAGGCGGCGGCGGAATGGCTTTGGTATATAAGGCCAAGTGCAGGCTTTTAAATAGATTTGTAGCAATTAAAGTACTTAGACCGGAATTCACAGAGGATGAGGAATTTGTAAAGAAGTTCAAAAGAGAGGCTCAGTCGGCAGCAAGCCTTTCACATCCGAATATTGTCGGTATATATGATGTAGGAACGGAAAACAACAACTATTACATAGTAATGGAATATATAAAGGGACAGACACTGAAAGAACTGATAAAGTCAAAAGGAACACTGGGCATTGAATATGCAACGAATATAGCCATACAGATATGCTATGCTCTTGAGCACGCCCATAAGAACCATATAGTTCACAGGGATATAAAATCTCATAACATACTCATAAGAGAGGATAATTCTGTAAAAGTTACTGACTTCGGCATTGCACGGGCTGTTTCTTCCAGTACAATCACAAACACAGGCAATGTGATAGGGTCAGTGCATTATTTTTCACCGGAACAGGCCAGAGGCGGATACACTGATGAAAAGTCCGACATATATTCCCTTGGTGTTGTAATGTATGAAATGGTTACAGGAAGGCTCCCCTTTGAAGGGGAATCCCCAATTGCTGTAGCGCTTAAGCATATACAGGAGGAGCCGGTAAGGCCATCAAAGCTGAACCCCAGGGTTCCCAAGGCAATTGAGGACATAATATTGAAATGTATGGAGAAAGAGGTTTCAAAAAGGTACAGCAGTGCCGGAGAAATAATAAATGACCTGAGGCAGTCGCTTGTTATGCCTAATGGGGACTTTGTAAGGAAGAATAAATTTACTGATGAAAGCACAAGGGTTGTAGAACCAATTAAAATAATAGACAAGGATGCCGCTCTTGCTGAAGCAGATGGAGAGCCTAAAGATAAGAAGGCAGTTATAGATGATTATAATATGGAAAGTGTACCTGGTGTACCCGGAGGCGGGGATCAGACGCAGCATAAAAAGAAGAAAAACATAAAGTTTTTGGCGGCAGCAATTATCGGAGGCCTGCTCCTTGCTCTTCTTGTAGGAGGAGGAATACTCTTTGTCAACAGCTTGTTTGCAGTGAAAGAAGTAGATGTCCCGGACCTGGTAAACATCACCGAAAACGAAGCAAGAGAAAAGCTCAGTGCTTCCGGGCTCATACTTGAAGTAACAGAGAGGGTCTTCAACAAGGATATTCCGGAAGGCAAGATAATAAGCCAGAACCCAAAGCCTAATGAAAAAAACAAGATTACAAATCCTATAAAGGTAGTAGTGAGCAAGGGCCCGAGGAAGGTTGTTGTTCCTAACCTGGTAGGAGAAAGCTATGACAAGGTTGACTTGATACTGGAAAAGGAAGGGCTTGCGGAGGGCAAGTTTGATCAGGAATACAGCGACTATCCCAACGGCTCTGTTATAAGACAGAGCATTGCAGCAGGTATAAGTGTTGATGAAGGAACGACTATAGACTATGTAATAAGCATAGGTCCCGAATTGTTTGTTATGCCCACTTATGTCGGTACAAACATAGAAGAGGTAAAAGCCGATTTGATGGTCAAAGACTTGATTTTGGGAAATGTTACTTATGAAAGCAGCACGGAGTATGCAAAAGATACGGTAATAAGTCAGAGTATCAAAGCAGGTACCGAGGTAAGCAGGAAGAGTGTGGTAGATTTTGTTGTGAGCACAGGGACGGGAGAAAGCAGCGGCAGTGCCAGCCACAAGCTCAAGGTACCGCTGCCGCAGAACCTGGATAGTATGAAGGTGACTGTATATAAGGTACAGAATGATATAAGCACTAAAATCTATGAAGGTACCAATGTACCTTCCGACAGTCCGTTGATGATACCTGTCAGTGGAGAAGGTACTGTTACATTTGAAGTATATATAAATGATACTTTGTTTCAGCGATATACTTATTCATTCTAGTATAAAAACAAAACGGTGCACCAGCTGTAAAACTTAGGAGGGAACTTATGCTGAGGGGTGTTATAGCAAAGGGCATCGGGGGTTTCTATTACGTTGTTACCGGGAAGGGAACCTTTGAATGCCGTGCAAGGGGAAAATTCAGGTTAAAAAACATAACACCTTTGATTGGCGATAACGTCGAAATTGAAGAAGATGAAAAAACCGGTCAGGGTTATATTGTTCAAATTGAAGAAAGGAAAAATCAGCTTATAAGGCCTACTGTTGCAAACATCGACCAGGTAATAATAGTGTTTGCCGCAAAAAAACCTGATATAAATATGATTCTGCTTCAGAAATTTCTTGTATATGCCGAATACAAGAAATTGAGCATTGTGGTATGCATTAATAAAATCGACCTGGATGAGGACAAGGCGTATATGGAAGTAGCGGAAATGCTCAGAAGCATACCCTACATGGTTATTGAAACCAGTGTGAAAGCCAATATCGGAATAGATGAGCTGAAGGATCTGCTTAAAGATAAGGTTTCGGTATTTGCAGGTCCTTCCGGAGCCGGAAAGTCATCTATGCTGAATGCAATACAGCCGGGATTGCAATTAAAAACCGGCGACCTAAGCAAAAAAATAGACAGGGGCACTCATACCACCAGGCATGCAGAGCTTATAAAGCTTGACATGAGAGGAATGGTTGCAGATACACCCGGTTTTACTTCCCTGAATATCAACGAAATAGAAGCAGATAAACTGCAAAATTATTTTCCCGAGTTTGAGAGTTTTATCAACTGTAGATTCCCAAACTGCCTGCATGACAGCGAACCTGAGTGTGGAGTGAAGGAAGCTCTTGAAGAAGGAAAAATCAGCAGAACAAGGTACGGCTTCTATATATCATTATTAAGTAATTTGAAGGGCAATAGGAGGTATTAAATTGATAAAGATAGCACCGTCAATATTATCTGCAGATTTTGCAAATCTTGAGAGGGATATCAGGACAGTGGAGGCTGCAGGTGCTGATATGCTCCATATTGACGTAATGGACGGCCATTTCGTGCCCAACATAACAATAGGGCATCCGGTGGTCAAAAGCTTGAGAAGTGTGAGCAGGCTCCTCTTTGATGTACACCTTATGATTGAGAAGCCGGAGAACTTCATAGGAGATTTTGCTGCAAGCGGTGCGGATATAATTACTGTCCATGCAGAAGCGACAAACCATTTGCACAGGCTCGTACAGATGATAAAAGATGAGGGATTGAAGGCAGGCGTTGCATTGAACCCGGCTACACCTGTCAATATACTGGAACATATAATATATGATATTGACATGGTGCTTGTGATGAGTGTGAACCCGGGATTTGGCGGACAAAAATTCATTAGCTCTGTTTATGATAAGATAGCCCTTGTAAAGGGTCTCATTGACAGCAAGGGTCTGAATGTAGACCTGGAGGTTGATGGCGGTGTTGGACCTGATAATGTGCATATGGTTGCTGAATGCGGGGCAAATATTATTGTGGCAGGCTCCGCCGTATTCAATTCCAAGGATATTCCGGGAACAATAAAAATAATGAAGGAAGCGGGCAGCAGATAAAGGATGAAAACAGTTATTATAAGCAGCGGAGAGATAAAGGATTATGATTTTTGCAGGGAAATTCTGAGTACTGCTGATTATGTAATTTGTGCCGACGGGGGAACAAGACACGCCTACAATATGAATATTACCCCTGATATCATAATGGGTGATATGGATTCTTCAGATGTCAGCTATATCAAGTACTATGAGGAAAAAGGGGTATCCCTGAAGAAGTATTCCCCGGACAAGGACAAGACGGACACGCAGCTTTGCCTTGAATATGCGTTGGAATTTTCCAGTGAAGTAGTGCTTTTAGGGGCTACAGGGAGCCGCATAGACCATATGCTTGCCAATATATCACTGCTGATGCTTGGCTTGGAGAAGAATATAAAGGTCAGCATGGCAGACGATAAAAACCGGATTTATCTTATAAAGGACTCTATTATGCTGAGCGGCGCAAAGGGAGATTATTTTTCACTGATACCCTTTACCGGCAATGTTGAGGGCGTATGTACAGAGGGAGCTCACTATGAACTGCATGATGCACTGATGGAGCAAGGCAGTTCATACGGAGTCAGCAATTATTTTGAAGGGGATACTGTAAAGGTAAGCATCAAGAAAGGCTATATGCTGGTAATCAAGTCGGAAGACTAAATCAAAAAAATAAACTTTTCTGTGTCAAATTTAACTCTGCATTAGTATTATATAATGTAGAGTTTTTTCATTGGGGGGAATCGATATGAAGTACACCTTCAAAAGATATGCAGGCTGTTTGTGCATTATACTGGCAATTTTTCTTGTATCAAGATTCCTTCCGGCAGCACTGTGGTATTTCACAGTTGTGGCCGCCATAGCAATGATCGGATACCTTCTGTACAACTCCTTATACATATAGACTCGAGTGCCTGAACTTTTTTGTTTCACAAAAAGTTTTGCACTTTATATGTAAAACATAATATTTGCAGCATTTCATTCATTGCAAATATTATGAGTTTTATCACTAGGAGGTAAATAACTATGAGCTTATTTAAAAGAAGGAGGCTAATTGGTTTCCTTGCTCTATGCATTGGGGTCGGTATTCTGTTTGCAATTCTGGTGCCGACAATTGGCTGGATATTGTTTTCTGCTATTTGCCTGATATGCATAGGCGTGTTTCTTCTCCGGTGTTAGAGAATTATATGTTCCAAAAAAGATTAAAAAGCGCGTTCCCGCGCTTTTAACTACACCGCTCTTTGTACTTTACCTGATCTTAAGCATCTAGTGCATACATGCAATCTCTGTGGAGTACCGTTAACTATAGCTCTTACAGTCCTGATATTTGGAAGCCAGGTTCTGCGAGAATGTCTGTTTGAGTGACTGACCTTATTTCCGGAAACCATACCTTTTCCGCAAACTTCGCAATGTCTTGCCATGAAATACACCTCCTTCAGTAACAAGCCTCAAATTACACAGAATATATCAAATTCTGAAGCATAATTTGCTCTGCCATTTATTAATGGATTTTCAATAGAACTTCATAAAAACAAATATATTTTAACATAACACAGTATAAATGGCAACTATATAATAGAAAAATAATATAATATATGGTAGGACAAGCTTTTACAACTTTTTCCCCTACTGCAATTAATCGTATTATATACATATTTCCAAACAAATATTATATTATTTGTTGAAGAATATATACATATAATATAAAATATATAAAAGGCGACAATTAAAAATTGGTATTTAAGGAAGCCTTTTATGAAATGCATTATTAATAATAAGCAGGAGGAGATAACATGGCTGCAAGATACAAGACACAATACGGCGAGGTTAATATATCAGATGATGTTTTATCTACAATAGCAGGCCTTGCAACTACTGAATGCTATGGTATAGTTGGCATGGCAAGTAAAAATGCAAAAGATGGATTAGTTGAACTCCTGAAGAGGGATAACCTGGCAAAGGGCGTTAAAGTTACTGCTGAAAATGAAGAGATAATTATTGATTTATTTATAGTTGTCGAATTCGGAACCAAAATATCCACTGTTGCAGATAACATAATCAGTAAGGTAAAATATACAGTGGAAAATCTTACAGGTCTCAAGGTGAAGAAAGTAAATATCAATGTACAGGGCGTAAGAGTATAGCTCTATAAGGAGGTTCACATTTTGTCAACACAACATATTGAGGGTACGCAACTAAAAAACATGATAATTTCCGGTGCAAACAACCTTGAAAACAATAAGGCCCTAGTTAATGCACTCAATGTATTCCCGGTACCTGACGGAGATACGGGCACGAATATGTCGCTCACCATACAATCGGCGGTAAAGGAAATAAAGAATGCAAGGGATAATGAACTGTATACAATTGCAGAAGCTGCCGCAAATGGATCTCTTATGGGAGCCAGAGGGAACTCCGGAGTTATACTGTCACAGATATTTAGAGGCTTTGCAAAAGCAATGAAAACTGATAGTGAAGTTAATATAAAGGTTCTGGCCAATGCCTTAATGGAGGGCTCCAATACAGCCTATAAAGCCATTATGAAACCGACTGAAGGAACTATATTAACTGTTATCAGGGAAACCGGAGAACATGCTGTCAAGATTGCCGACCGCTGCAGTGATGCACTTGCCCTAATGGAAGAAGTGGTTATCAAGGCGAACAAGGTGCTGGAAAAGACACCCGAAATGCTGCCGGTACTTAAAAATGCAGGTGTGGTTGATGCTGGCGGCAAAGGGCTGATATATATTCTGGAGGGTATGTATCAAGCACTGAAAACAGGTGCTCTTGTGGAATTGAATCCCGAATCGGAAATGGAAATGCAGGCCCAGCTGGTTGATAAACCCGTTTTTATTGATGGAGAAATTCGTTTCGGTTATTGCACCGAGTTTTTCATAAAAGCAAAACAGATAGACAGGGAAAAGTACAAAAATGCCATTGCCGACTTGGGAGATTCACAGGTGGTTGTAGGGGATGAAAACCTTGTTAAGGTTCATATACATACGAACAACCCCGGGAAGGTGCTTGAACTGGCTCTACAGCATGGTGAACTGTCAAAGATTAAGATTGACAATATGAGAGAGCAGCACAGGGCGCTGCTGGTTAAGGAAGAAGATTTTAAGGCCGCCCAGGAGGAAGAAAGCAAGGCAGAGGATGCTCCAATGGAAAAATACGGAGCAGTTACTGTAGCGATGGGTGAAGGTATTTCAGACATTTTCAGGGACTTGGGCGCAAATGAAATAATTGAGGGTGGACAAACTATGAACCCAAGTACGGAGGATATCCTGAAGAGCGTTAATAAGGTTAACGCTGAGAATGTTTTCATATTCCCAAATAACAGCAATATAATATTGGCAGCCAATCAGGCCAAATCGCTCTCCAAGAAAAATGTTGCAGTAGCTCCGACAAAGACAATACCTCAGGGTATTGCAGCAATAATGGCTTTGGACTATGACAGAAGCATTGAAGAAAATATAAAAAAAATAGAAAAGGCTATTACCGGCGTTAAATCAGGTCTTATTACATATGCAGTCAGAAATTCTACCTTTGACGGAATAAACATAGAGGAAGGCAACATACTCGGAATGGTGGAGGGCAAGATAAAGAACGTAGGCGAGAATACGCTGGAAGTAAGCACAAACATACTGGCTGAAATGGTTGATGAGGATTCTTCACTGATATCCATTTACTATGGCAATGATATTACTGAGGAAGAAGCTCAAAAGCTCGTTGATCATATAGGTGAGACATACCCGGATTGTGAAATTGAACTGCATTATGGAGGACAGCCGCTTTACTACTACATATTATCAGTTGAATAGAAAATTTTAAATATAGGTATATAATGCGTAATTCCTAAATAGGATTTACGCATTCATTTTTTTTGTTATATAATATTTTTATATGAGGTTGATTGTATCACTTTATAACGATCTAAGTGAGGTGTACAAATGAATTATCTGAACTTTTCCATACAGAATATAAAAGGAATAGGTCCGGCTAAAGCCAAGCTTTTCAAAAAAATCGGGATAGAAACTATAGAGGACCTGCTTGAATATTATCCAAGAGTTTACAAGGACAAGAGCGATGTTACCAAGATTGAGGATCTGGTACCTGAGAACTTTCAGACTGTTAAAGTAATTATCGGAGGAAAGGCCCAGGAGGTAAGAACAAGGAACAAGCTTGTGATAATTAAGATACCGGTTTATGACGGCACCGGAAAGATGACTGCTGTTTGGTTCAATAACAGATATATAAAAAACACCTTTCGCGATGGTGAAGAAGTTATGTTTTATGGAAAGGTCAGAAAGATAGGAAGGGACCTTGTTATTGAGACTCCCGAGTATGAAAAAGTGAGCGGGAGTGAAAGTGTCAATCTTATGAGGATAGCTCCGTATTACCCTCTTACGGAAGGCTTATCACAGAAAGATATCCGGAAAGCCGCAAGTATTGCTTTGCAGCATGTGAACGAAAGAATGCTGGATGTTTTTCCGGAGGAACTCCGCAGGTTGTATGGACTTGCAGAAATCAACTTCTGCATGAATAATATACACTTCCCGGAATCTATGGATGCCCTGGAGCTTGCGAAAAGGCGGCTCAAGTTTGAAGAGTTCTTTATGCTGCAATCAGGTTTGATACATATAAAGAAAGTAAACAGTGAAGGGAAAAAAGGCATACAGTTTGCGAAAACCGATGAAATAAAAAATTTCATTGGCAATATGCCCTTTAAACTTACCTCAGCCCAAGTAAGGGTGCTTGATGAAGTAGTAAAGGACATGGAAAGTGAAAATATAATGAACAGGCTTGTGCAAGGGGATGTGGGTTCAGGTAAGACTGCAATTGCAGCCATCGCTCTTTTCAAATGCGTAAAAAGCGGTTACCAGGGTATGATGATGGCACCGACCGAAATACTTGCTGAGCAGCACCTGCTGACACTTGAACAGCTATATAAGGACACAGGTATAAGAGCAGGAATTTTGAAGGGGAGTATGAGTGCCAGGGAAAAGGATATGGTACTGCAGGGAATACAAAAAGGAGAGCTTGATGTTTTGGTAGGAACCCATGCACTCCTTCAGGACAATGTGAGCTTTAAAAATCTTGGTCTGGTAATTACAGACGAACAGCACCGGTTCGGGGTCAGACAGAGGGCTTTGCTTTCTTTAAAAGGTGATAATCCGGATATGCTGGTTATGACGGCAACGCCCATTCCCAGAACACTTTCGCTTATATTGTACGGTGACCTTGATATCTCGATAATTGATGAAATGCCTCCTGGCAGAAAAAAGGTAGAAACATACTACATCGACTCAGGAAAAAAGGAACGTCTGATGAACTTTGTAAGGAAGCAATTGGATGCAGGGAGACAGGCGTATTTCGTATGCCCTCTTGTGGAGGAATCTGAGAAGCTGGAGCTGAATTCTGCGGTTGAATACAGCGAACTTATTCAGCAGAAATACTTTAAAAATTACAAGGTTGGCTTGCTTCATGGGAAAATGAAAGCTTATGAAAAGAATACAATAATGGAAAGCTTCAGAAATGGTGAAATAAACATTCTGGTATCAACAACGGTAATAGAGGTCGGTGTCAATATTCCGAACGCCACAATCATGGTTGTCGAGAATGCAGAACGGTTCGGAATGGCACAACTGCACCAGCTCCGGGGCCGCGTCGGCAGGGGTGAACATCAGTCATACTGTATATTGATTTCGGATTCAAGAAATGATATTGCAATGGAACGGTTGAAATATATGACAAAGACTGAGAATGGTTTTGAGGTTGCTGAAAAAGACCTGGAGCTCAGAGGAAGCGGCGAGATTCTGGGGCAGAGACAGCATGGACTCCCAGGTTTCAGACTTGCGGATATATTTAGGGATGCAGATTTATTAAAGCTTTCCAGGGATGCGGTGCAGTATATATATGAGAACGGCAAGCTCCAGGAGGAAGAATACAAAAGGATGAAGAATATACTTGATGAACGGTTCCAGAAGATACTGGAGGAGATAACGCTTAATTAGTGCTGTCTGATATGTGTAATTATAAAGCGAGCAATTATATAAAAATCGCAAGTATTCTCTGCGAAGTTTTGAACAAATTTCCGGGAAAACAGCCACGGATGGCTGTTTTAGGAATTCCGAGCATGGAGGTGAGTTAATTCCGACCGGGAATTTTCAAAACAAGCAGTTAGAATACTAGATTCTTATATACCTTGCGAGTCTTATAATTAACATATCCTGAAGGCATATGTATCTACACCCTCTTAAAGCACAGAGAATCAACTAATACTTTGAATCGGAGGGATTCATTTGTATAACTGTGCGGTATTTGATGTTGACGGGACATTGATTGATACTGAAAAAGCCATAATAAAGTCACTGCAGAAAGTAATGCTGGAAGAATCGGGAAAAGCGTATGAACATGAAGAACTGTTTTTTGCTTTGGGCATTCCCGGAGCAGTTACCTTGTCAAGGCTGGGTATAAAGGATACAGGCAGAGTTATTGAAAAATGGCTTGAATACATGGATAGCTACAAAAAAGAAGTAAGTGTTTTCCCGGGAATAAGGGAAGTACTGGAACATTTATCGAGCCGTGGGGTTATAGTTGGTATAGTAACTTCAAAAACTAAAATTGAACTGGAAAGGGATATGACTGCCTTCGGACTTTTAAGGCATGTAGCATTTACTGTTTGTGCCGATGATACAAAATGTCATAAGCCTCATGGGGAACCAATACTTAAATTCATGGAGATATCGGGAGCGGTACCTTCAAAGACAATATATGTAGGAGATACTATATATGATATGAAATGCGCTAAGGCGGCCGGTGTTGATTTCGGACTTGCGCTTTGGGGAACGAAGGATCCGGATGGAATAGAGGCTGTTTTCAAATTTACAGCACCTCGGGATATGTTAAATTTGTTTCTACTATAATTTTCTATGGTTAACATAAATTACAGAGTTTAAAAAAATTTAATCGGAGTAAATTAATAGTAGAAAAACAAACAGGAGGTGCTACATATGCAAAGAAATATAACAACTACCACTTCAACTGCATCAACTACTAACAGGTCATTAGTACCGGAAGCAAAAGCTGCTTTAAGAGCATTCAGAGATCAGGTTGCTACTGAATTCAACACTGATTTAACAGGGTATAATGGAGATAAGACTGCTTGGGAATGCGGAAAAGTTGGTGGAGAAATGGTTAGGAGAATGATTGAAACAGCAGAAAGAAATATGACGGGTAGAAGGTAATATCAGATAGTCCGGCGTTGGCCATCGCGGTCAACGCCAATTCTTTTTGTGGGGGGAAGTGGCATAAAAAATACTGGTGACAACACCTTAGCTTTACACTAGAAGTAATTGACACCAGTATCGGGAGAGGAGAAATTGAAGGAAGAGCTCTATGGGGAAATATAGTTTTCAGAATAAGCCGGCCAGGCTCATTCTGCAGGGTGGATTTGAATGAAAAACTCAAACCCACAAATAACTACCATCCCTAATGTATATGTTGTTCATTTTAATTTTTTTTATTCAGGTATTATATATTTCGCACTAAACATTTTACATTGAATTAAAGATGTGCGTTATATATAGACTAATATATTTGAAAAATATCCATACAACTATAAAGAACTGAAATATATAAATCCTACAATTTTTGATAAATTGCATACTTGTGGTACAAAACATCTACAAATTTTGATAAAAAGCAAATATAATTTTGTATAATAATAGTATTTATGTTAAAATGTAATTGTTAATAAAAGGAGGTTAATTCTTTGCGGGTTATTGCAGGTGTTTACAGAGGCAGAAGATTTGACCGGATAGAAGGAACGGATATCAGACCTACTTCTGATATGGTGAAGGAATCCTTGTTTAATATTTTAAGCAGTGATATAATAGAAAGCAAATTTTTAGACTTGTTCGGTGGTACCGGCGGAGTAGGAATCGAAGCATTAAGCAGGGGCGCAAGTCATGTTGTTTTTATTGACAGCAGTATAAAAAGCATAAAGGTACTCCGGAAAAACCTTGAAAATTTAAATATAATAGATAATATAGAGGTATATAATACAGATTACCTGACAGCCATAAGCAAATTATACAAGAACAATAAGAAGTTCAATATCATATTTATAGACCCGCCATATAGCACGGGTATCGCCCAAAAGGCCCTTCTTGAAATAAGCAGGAACTGTATTTTGGATGAGCCCGGCATCATTATTATAGAACATGATGCAAAAGATGATATGCCTGAAACTGCTGGGAAATTAAATAAATATCGAAGCAAGCAATACGGCAACACAAAACTTTCATTTTATACTTTAAATGAACAAATGCAGCATAAGGAGGAATAGAATTGAAAATAGCAGTTTGTCCAGGCAGTTTTGATCCAGCAACCAACGGACACCTGGATATAATAGAAAGGTCGGCAAAGCTATTTGATAAGGTAATTGTAGCAGTCCTGAACAATCCGAACAAACAACCCATTTTTAGTGTTGAAGAAAGGGTTGAATTGCTTAAAAAGACTTGTATGCTCTTTGAAAATGTTGAAGTAGATAGTTTCTCAGGGCTTCTTATGGATTACGTTAAAAAGAAGGATGCAAATGTGATAGTAAAGGGACTAAGGGCAGTTTCGGATTTCGAATATGAATTCCAGATGGCTCTTATGAATAAAAAACTCAACCCCGAAGTAGAAACTGTTTTTATGATGACAAGCAATAAGTATTCCTATTTGAGCTCAAGCCTTGTAAAGGAAGTTGTCAAGTTAGGCGGATGTATCAAGGGTCTGGTACCGGATGTCATAGAAAAGGAATTACATAAGAGATTCAGTTAGGAGGTTGTTCTATGGAAGTAATGTTGCTTCTCGACGCATTGGAGGATATTTTGGATAAAGCTCCAAACTTGCCGCTTTCCAGTAAATCTGTAATTAATAAAGAGGAACTGCAGGAGATTATAAAGGACATCAGAATAAAATTGCCGGATGAAGTAAAGCAGGCACAGTGGATAAAGGAAGAACGTCAGAAGATATTGATAGAAGCTAAAAAAGATGCAGAAGGTATGAGACATGAATGTGAAGAGAAGCTTCAGAAGATAAAAGAGGAAAGGCAGAGAGTTCTTGCAGAAGCCCAGAAGGAAGCTGAAATTTTGAAAAAAGAAGCGGACAAGAAAATTCAGGATTTAATCGACGAGAGCGATATAGTAAAAAAAGCAAATGAACAGGCTAAAGAAATAATTATTGCAGCGCAGATTGACGCAAAAAAGATCAGGCTCGGCTCAAAGGCTTATGCAGATGAACTTCTTGCAGAACTTGAGAAGCATACTGCCAATATAATAGAAACAATAAAGAATAACAGGGATGAACTTAAAAATTTTAAAAGCTGAAATAATGAGACTGTAAGGCATAATAAACATCAAATGCTTTACAGTTTCTTTAGTTTCCGGTTAAAAAGGGTTGTGTTTCAGCCTTTTTCCTTTAGCTGAAAAATACATTAGAAATATGAATATCAACGACATAAGCAAATAAGCGCTTGAGTTACAGAAAACACCGATCCATTGGCGCCAGCCGGCCGAATCCAGCAAATCAATGCTTATAGCCCCATGCAAGTTAAACACTTCAATATTCCAAAGTAATTTGAAAGCTGTATATGAGTATATTGAAGCCATTACACCTTGTAACAGCTTTACTGCCATGTAAATACCGAACTTCAAATCAGTTTTGGCTATTATGCTTAAAACCTGTGCATTTACCGATAACCCGCCAAAACCCATCATGAAGCTTACTATAACCATTTTACTGAGAAACGGTATCTGAAGTGCAGCACATTCCTTTGTCCCGTTTGTAACCTCCAGTACTCCTATGAGAATAGCGGACATTGTTTCTCTAGTAATTCCGGCAAATGGAAAAATTGAGCACAGTATACGTGAAAGGAAGTCCAAAAGCCCGGAGATTCTAAGTATTCGCGTTATCACAGAAAAGAATATAATAAAGCCGCCAATCATCAGTATAAGGCTTATACCGTTATTAACAGCATCACCCAGCAACACACCTATGGACCTGCCATCTTTCTCCCTATAGTCAAGCATGTCATGAATAGGATTGAAGCATGATTTCTTTGCGCGCTCCCTGCTTTCTTTATAGTAAAATCTCATTAGAAAACCTACAGTAATAGCTGAAAAATAGTGAGATACTGCAAGAAGGAATCCTGCAGAGGGACTCTTCAGTATGCCGGTTGCCACAGCCCCTACGATAAAAAGGGGACCGGAAGTGCTGCACAGACTGAGCAGCCTCTGAGCTTCATGGACAGTACAGGTTTCATCCTGCCTTAGTCTGGCAGTAATTTTTGCCCCAACCGGATATCCGGATGCAATGCTCATGAAAAATCCGAAGGAACCTTCGCCGGGTACATTGAAAACAGGCTTCATTACAGGCTTGAAGGCGGAACCTATAAGGCGTATGATTCCCAGTCCTATTAAAATTTCAACACAGATGAAGAAGGGCAGAAGCGAAGGGA
This sequence comes from Caulobacteraceae bacterium, assembly GCA_050261415.1. GTDB lineage: Bacteria > Bacillota > Clostridia > Lutisporales > Lutisporaceae > JBLNDG01. The sequence goes on from JBLNDG010000220.1 coordinate 38,686, forward strand.
AAACAACATTAAACCAAAGCATCAAACCATCTGCCGATGCAGAGAAGGCTTCACCCGGATACGCTACTATAAAGGCAACAATAAAACAGATTATAACCGAATATATGAAGGTGGATATGTTTTTTTGCTTCATTATACTACCCCGCATAAATCAATCGGATAAATATAGACTCGGTATATTTATATTAAGTGCAGCAGGATATATGTATGCGGGTTTCTGATTCATGCGGATATGCTACTCCCGATGATAGTAGGGAGAGGTAAGGTAGTCTGCTGAAGCCTTCCTGAAGGGGTACTCCTTATAACCAAGATTGTAAATATCGGTAGAAAGCGTATCAAAATGGAACATTCTGTTTAGAACAGCGTTATCGCTGCAAAAGTCAGCTGCTTTTGTAACAAGGGGATAGAAGGAGTTCTCCTTGATGCTTTTAAGCAGAAGCTTGCCATTGCCGTTAAAAGCCAGTACTCTTATGTAGGCTGGGCTGTGAATATTCTTAAAACCCGCAATATCGCTTCTTTTTATACCAATCATGAGTTGGCAAAGAAGCCTTTGTATATATGTGCGGGTATATCTTTTTGTTTTTACGGCTTCTAGCAGCTCTTCGCAGGTGGAACATGAGGAAGCGAATTTTTTAAGCCTGTACTCAATTCCCTCCCTAATGTTGAGGTAATCCTCAAATTCATCAAGCTCCATAGTGCGAAGCTTATAAAGTATTATATCGGAAAAGCTGTCAAGAGATATGGGGTTCCTTCCCGTTTCTATGCTGCTTTTCAATATATTGTACACATCATGGGGAACAGCTGACCGGACGCTCTCGCTGAGGCCGTTTTCCAGGATTTCGTTCCTTACGGCTGTAGCGCTTGCAATAGAGCTATTTATAGCTGTGTCGTTGTAACCGCTTGACATTCTTTTGACAGCTACAGGCTTAATGTCGCTGTTAAGCAGCAGCAGAGCCTTTATATACTCTATTCCCAGAACATTATTTGGGTTCTTTAGAATCTCTTCGGAATAACCCTGTTCGCTGCCGCCAAGGTAAGAGAATAAAGCCGTTGAAATTGCCTTTGGGTAGGATATACCTTGACCAAGATAATCCTTTAGCAGAAGCTTAAAGCCTTCCGGTTCCTGATGAAGAAGCTTTGCAAGCTCGGATAGTGTTTCTGTATCCCCGAGTTCACTGCCGAAGCACAAATAATCCACTACACCAAGCCCATTCAGTATTTTTACAGCGCCCAAAGCGAATATTTCGGCGGGCTGGCAGGCATAAGCAAAAGGAAGTTCAATAACCAGGTCCGCCCCATTCGTTACAGCCATCCTGGCACGGGACCACTTGTCCATAATGGCAGGCTCGCCGCGCTGGACAAAGCTCCCGCTCATAATGCATACGGCGTAATCTGCCCCGCAAACTTTCTTTGCGGTGTGAATATGGTATTTATGCCCATTGTGGAAGGGATTGTATTCTGAAATTATTCCTACAGTTTTCATTATAAGCACCTCAAATAAATGGGCTATGGGCAATGGATTTTAGAAGGCTTCGAAGCTTCGCTGGATCCTATCGCCTATTGCCTGTATTAATATATTTTACCATATTTTGCTCTTTAATATATATAATTTAGTCAGCAATAAGGGAAATACTATACTATGTTAAAAAATTTACAAAAAAAGCAGGAAAAATGCTATTTGTATAGAAAAGAGTATTGGTTTAAAATTTTTTTGGGGAGGTACATTAAATGAAAGTTCTGGTTATTAATTGCGGCAGTTCATCGTTGAAATATCAGCTGGTAGATATGGAAAACGAAGAAGTTATCGCAAAGGGTTTGGCAGAAAGAATAGGTATCGAGGGCTCTGTTTTGAAGCATCAGCCTAAGAATTCCGATAAGGTTACTATTGAAAGACCAATGCCGACTCATAGGGAAGCACTTCAGACCTTAATGGATGCTCTTATGGATAAGAACTACGGCGTTATTAAGAATATGAGTGAAATATCCGCAGTAGGCCACAGAGTTGTTCATGCAGGTGAAAAATTTGCATTTTCTGTAGTTCTAAACGACGAAGTTATGGGCGCATTGAAGGAATGCATTGACATAGCTCCTCTTCACAACCCGCCAAACATAACGGGTATTGAGGCTTGCAGACAGATTATGCCTAACGTTCCGATGGTCGGTGTATTTGATACTGCATTCCACCAGACAATGCCGAAAGAAGCATACATATACGCAATTCCATACGAATTCTATGAAAAATACAAAATCAGAAGATACGGCTTCCACGGAACATCCCACAAGTATGTTGCTGAAAGAGCCGCTGCAATGTTAAATAAGTCTATAGAGCAGCTTAAGATAATTACTTGCCATCTCGGAAACGGAGCAAGCATAACAGCAGTTAAAAATGGAAAATCTGTTGAAACCAGCATGGGTTTCACTCCTCTTGAAGGCCTTGTAATGGGTACTAGAAGCGGTGATATAGATCCGGCGATAGCAAAGTTTTTAGCTGGTAAAGAAAACCTGAGTGCTGCCAAGGTTGATGAAATATTCAACAAGAAATCCGGTGTATTCGGAATATCCGGAGTAAGCAGCGATTTCAGGGACATTGAGGAAGCAGCAGCTAATGGAAATGAAAGAGCAAAGCTCGCTCTTGATGTTTATGTACACAGAGTTAAAAAGTATATCGGTGCGTATGCCGCTGTAATGAATGGTGTTGACGCGGTAGTGTTTACAGCAGGGCTTGGCGAAAACTCAGCAAGTATGAGAAGTGCTATATGTAAGGATATGTGCTTCCTCGGAATCGAACTGGATGAAGCAAAGAATAACGTAAGGGGCAAGGAAACCGACATCTCAAAGGACGGTTCAAAGGTAAAAGTTTTACTCATACCGACCAATGAAGAACTTATGATAGCAAGAGACACTAAGAGGCTGGTAGAAAAGAAATAAGGATTTATAAATAAGAGTAGCAGGCAATGCCTGCTCTCTTTTTTTCAAGGTGTATGAAAAATCAAGCATATTTATACTTAATTTTAAGCGTAATGTATATAAATATATTAAAAGGGCCAATATGCCAAATACACAGGAATTTGTGATTATATTCATCAAAAAAATTTGCATTCCTTGAAGGATTTCTAAAAAAATTGGCGTATATTTATATATGAGATCGAAAATATTTTTTAACTGAAGTACTGAAATTTGAAACACACATGACAGGGATTTTTCTGTTATGTTGATTTGAAGTTGTCAGTATGCTGCGTCATTTATTTTACGTAAATGAAATCCGGCAGAAAGGCTTGTCCTTTTTGCTTTTTTTATTATGTATTGCCCGGAGGACCCCAAATTGGTTTCCTTGCGGAAGTACTGAGTAAATGCAGAGGATGGGTATACATATTATTTTGGGAGGTGCTGTGCTTGGTAAAGTATATTCTAAAAAGGTTTTTTGTTTCACTCATTACCATTTGGATACTCACGACCATTGTTTTTTTCCTTATCAGAGTTCTTCCTGGAGATCCTTTTACTTCTGAAAAGACTACACCTCAGATCAAGGAAACTATGATGAAGTACTACGGATTGGACAAACCCATTTATGTGCAGTATGCCATATACATGAAGAATCTGCTGCATGGGGATATGGGGTATTCATTGAAATTCAAGAACAGAACTGTTAACCAGGTTATAGGCAACGCTTTCCCCAAGTCTGCAGAGCTGGGTATCAGAGCATTGCTGTTTGCTATTCCTGTGGGTATTCTACTCGGAATTATTTCTGCGCTTAACCATAATAAAGGCTGGGATTACGGGAGTATGATAATCGCCGTTTTCGGGGTATCGGTACCAAGCTTTATTGTTGGAGGACTTCTTCAGTATATTTTTGCAATAAAACTCAAATGGTTTCCTGTAGCGCAGTGGAAGGGCTTTGAGTATACCATCCTTCCTTCTATTGCGCTGGGTCTCGGTACTCTGGCACTGCTGGCCAGACTTACAAGGGCAAGCATGCTTGAAATTACCGGTCAGGATTATATATTGACGGCAGAGGCTAAAGGACTTCCGATAACAAAAATTGTCTGGAGATATCAGATAAGAAATGCAATACTGCCGGTAGTAACAGTATTAGGACCAATTGTTGCGGCTTTGATTACCGGTACCTTTGTTATTGAAAAAATCTTTGCCGTACCAGGATTGGGACGTCACTATGTTAACGGAATCCAAAGCTTGGATTATACGCTTGTGCTTGGATTAACGATTTTCTACGGTGCATTTGTCATAATAATGAACTTTATAGTTGATATAGTTTATGGATTTGTTGACCCGAGAATTCGGGTGATAAAATAGGGGGGGATGACGGCAGTGATTGAGATAAACAAGGAACTGTTTACCCACATGGGTATCAACGAAGAAAGCAGTGAAACAATAAACCGGCCGAGCATGACATACTGGCAGGATGCGTGGAGAAGGCTTAAGAAAAATAAGGTTGCCATGGCGGGAATAGTTATACTTTCGCTTTTCACCTTTATGGCAATATTCGGACCGTACATGGTGAAGTTTACCTATAATACAAATAATCTTGACCTTTTACACCAAGCACCTAACAAAGTACACTGGTTCGGCACCGATGCATTAGGAAGAGACTTGTGGGCAAGAGTATGGATGGGTGCCAGGGTTTCACTTTTCATAGGTTTTGCTGCTGCGGTTATAGAATCCGGCCTCGGAATTATCATAGGCGGATTGTCCGGCTATTTGGGCGGCAAAGTTGATATGCTTATTACTAGATTTATAGATATAATGTTTTCAATTCCGGATTTGATTTTCATAATACTTATTATGGTAATAGTCGGTGCAGGGATATTCCCGATAATCATAGCCTTTGCCATTACAGGGTGGCTTAGAATGGCACGTTTGGTGAGAGGACAAATACTGCAGCTCAAGGAGCAGGAGTTTGTGCTTGCGGCTAAAACCCTGGGCGCAAACAGCGGCAGGTTGGTATTCAGACATCTTATTCCAAACACACTTGGAGTTATAATAGTTACTTTGACTATGGCAGTTCCAAATGCTATATTTTACGAAGCTTTCTTGAGCTTTATAGGTATAGGATTAAGACCACCCCTTGCAAGCTGGGGGCAGTTGGCTTCTTCAGGAGCTGAAGTATTTGAGGTTTATCCCTTTGAACTCCTTATACCGGCTGTTTTTATAAGTTTGACCATGTTGTCCTTGAACCTTCTCGGCGATGGTTTGAGAGACGCGTTGGATCCAAGGCTTAGAAAGTAGGGGGGCGTAAAGGATGGAAAGAGATAAGATTCTGGAAGTAAAAGACCTGCACGTATCCTTTGATACGTATGCAGGGGAAGTTCAGGCTGTACGTGGGGTTACTTTTGATTTATATAAAGCAGAGGCAATTGCCATAGTTGGAGAGTCGGGCTGCGGCAAGAGCGTTACTGCAAAATCTATAATGAAGCTGATACCGATGCCTCCAGGGAGGTTCAAACAGGGCAATATTATATTTAACGGAAAAGATATAACCCACTATACCAGGAAGCAGATGGAAGCGATAAGAGGTTCGGAAATAGGAATGATATTCCAGGACCCCATGACTTCATTGTCCCCGACGATGCTTGTGGGCAAACAGATTGCAGAAGGTCTTATACAGCATCAGAAGCTCTCAAAAAAACAGGCAATGGAAAAATCCATAGAAATGTTAAGGTTGGTAGGTATACCGAATCCAGAAAAAAGAATAAACCAATACCCCCATGAATTCAGCGGTGGCATGAGGCAGAGGGCAATGATAGCTATAGCACTTGCATGTAACCCAAAGCTTCTAATTGCTGACGAACCTACAACGGCTCTGGATGTTACCATTCAGGCACAGATACTTGATTTGATGAAAGAACTCAAGAAAAAGATAGATACTTCTATAATCATGATAACCCATGACCTTGGTGTCGTAGCGGACATGGCTGAAAGAGTAATAGTAATGTATGCGGGTAAGGTTGTGGAATCAGGTTATATAAATGATATATTTTATAACCCACAGCACCCCTATACATGGGGACTGTTGAAATCCGTACCGAGGCTTGACTCGGGCAATAAAGAGGAGCTTATACCCATTATAGGAACTCCCCCTGATTTGTTCTCACCGCCGAAGGGCTGCGGTTTTGCTGCAAGATGTAAATATTCAATGAAGATATGTTACATGATGCAGCCGGAAATGATTGATTGCGGTAAAGAACACAAAGCAGCCTGCTGGCTTCAGCACCCAGACTCACCTAAAGTTGAGAGACCTGAAGGCATAGGGAAGGAGCTTCTGAAATGAGTGAAAGAAAAAAGCTTATAGAAGTAAAAAATCTGAAAAAATATTTCCAAGTGGGACCCAACTTATTATTAAAGGCGGTAGATGATCTTTCCTTCTATATTTATGAAGGTGAAACCCTCGGCCTTGTTGGAGAATCCGGGTGTGGGAAATCCACTACCGGTAGAACCATTATCAGGCTTTATGATGCAACGGGCGGGGAAGTACTGTTCGACGGCAAGGATGTTCACAAGATGTCCAAGATAGAACATAAGGAATTTACAAAAAAAGCACAGATGATATTCCAGGATCCCTATGCATCCTTGAATCCAAGAATGACAGTAGGGGATATAATAGGTGAAGGTATTGACATACATGGTATCATGAGCGGCAAGGAAAGAATGGAAAGGATATACAGCCTCCTCGAAACTGTTGGACTTAACAG
>JBLNDG010000221.1:0-4853 GCA_050261415.1 Caulobacteraceae bacterium
TCCCTTTTATCCCGCGAAACACAATCATCAACTATAAGTCTTATTACGTCCGGGGGCATATTATAATCGTCCATCCAATCAAGGAAAATGAAGAGTTCATTGGGGGACAACTCCCTTGCAAAGACCTTCCGGAAATAATCGAACAACTCCCGTACCGGCTGATTGCTTCGTGCGTTTATAATTCTCTCAGGGCTGTATTTTCCTGAGCTCTCCTTTTTCTCTTTTATATTCAGCATCAATTCCTTTATGCTGAGGTATTCTATAGAGAAGTCGCCTTCCTGAGCTTGGGCGGAATAGGGATGCAGCTTTAATATCCCTTGCTCCTCCCAATATTTCCACGCGTTTATAACTTCTTCGACGGTTACTCCCAGGGTTTTTGCTATGGTTTCGTTGGATAGCATATTATTCACATAGCTTTGGGAGTATTTTAAGCCGAGCAGATATATCTTTACATAGCTTCCGGGCGCAAAGGGCATGTAATGGCTTATAAAAAGGTTTTCTATATATGTATGGCCCAGATCCTCATTATTTGATTTTATCTTGAACATATTCATAGCAAGCACTCCTTGGTATTAATTAAGAATGTGTTGTTTGAATGCCAATATATCATAATTATACCACAACCGACATTTTAACCTGAAATAGAAAAGTACAGCTCTAAGAGCATTAGCTTTACATAATTCGGAATTTCTATTTATTCCTATAGTTTGATGCTGCTGTGTTTTATTATGAAATATACCCAATACATGGGAAAAATATTACTGCCTAGTGGTAAAACTCGTAATATTTGCAATAAATGAAATGCTGCAAATATAGAGTTTTACATATAAAGTGCAAAACTTTTTATGTGAAACATAAAAGTTCAGGCATTGATTCAGCTTGTACAATTTTTTAGTATAAAATCTGCCATATTGAATATTGATAAATAAAGAGGCTTATAGAGATTCAAGGGTAAAGACGTGTAACCATAAATATTTGAACAAAAGTGATTTTTATTGTAAAATAATATATCATAGCGTACAAACTGGAAGGAAGCCGTAATTTCGATAGAAGGAGGCGAACGGATGGAGGGAAGCAAGCTAAAGGAAACTGTAGAACGCTGTAGTAGAAAAGTTAAAAATGCTTTTGCTAATGTAAAAGATAGCTTAAAAACTTTGAGCACAAAGGTAATAAAGATTGATGCTAATACATCAAATAAATATAAATTATCAAAGAAAATAGTAAATAAAAAAAGGTTTGCTATAAGCTGCAGCATTATTGGGCTAATAATATTTGCTTCTGTGTATGCTCTTTTTGCAAGTAGTGCATACACCATAAAAGTTAACGGAACTGACATAGGTAAGGTTAGGAGTAAGAAAAACGTAGAAACAGCAATACAAGCTTTGAAACAACAGTACAAGGATACTAACAAGACGGAAATCAGTTTTACCAGCGAAGTAAGCTTTGAAAAAACGAGGGCATCCAGCAAGGATATTTTGAAGGATGATGCACTGGTTGAGGCGCTGAGCAAGAACCTTAAATATACTGTTCAGGCTTGCAGTATCTATGTTAACAGCAATGTAGTAGCAACGTTGAAAACAAGGGCTGAGGCGTACAGCGTGCTTAAGGAGGTTCAAAATAAGAATTTTGCCAATGCAGATTTGTCAAAGGTTAAAGAAATCAGCTTTGCAGAAAAGGTTGAACTTAAAGACGAGTTCGTTGAAGCTTCAAAGATAATGGATGGGAATGAAGTATTGACCTTCATAACAAAAGGAACAAATGAGGTAAAGACTCATAAGATTGAATCGGGGGAATCTTTCTGGACAATAGCAAAAAAGTACAATATGACGGTTGCTGATCTTACAAAAGCCAATCCCGGAGTTAACCCTGAGAAGGTCAAAATCGGTCAGGTAATTAACCTGATAGTTCCAAAACCTTTAATCAGCGTAAAAACAGTAGAGACTATCACATTCAAAGAAAAGGCCGCTTTCGAGCAAAGTGTCGAGTTCAGCAACTCGATGTATAAGGATGAAACCAGAGTTAAGGTTAAAGGTGAGTATGGAGAAAAAGAAGTTACAGCTAATGTAACAAAAATAAATGGCATTGAGACTGCCAGAACTGTCCTTCGCGAAAAAATCATAAAGCCGCCCAAAACTCAGATTCTTGTTAAAGGAACCAAGGATCCGCCGCCCAAAAAAGGAACAGGAACATTCTCTTATCCTGCACGAGGCAGTATATCATCCAGGTTCGGGTATAGATGGGGCAGAAGCCATACAGGAGTAGATATCGCAGCTCCATATGGCTCAGCTGTCAGAGCTTCCGACGGAGGCGTGGTTACATGGGTTGGTTATGAAGGCGGGTACGGCAGGCTTATAAAGATTGACCATGGTGCCAATCTGGTTACATATTACGGGCACTTGAGCAAGTACTATGTCAAAGTCGGTCAGAAGGTGTACAAAGGACAGAAGATTGGAGCAGTAGGAAGTTCGGGGAACAGTACCGGACCCCATGTACACTTCGAGATAAGGAAGAACGGTGTTCCGACTAATCCTTTAAGCCGCTTGAAATAGTGTAAAATAAAAAATTGAGGAATTACTCAAATTCCTCAATTTTTTTTATATCTATAATACCACCACCTTGAGCGGTCTTTAATTCATTTATGGATATGCAGCAGGCTTTAAGTATGCTCTTGACATCATCCGGCGACAGGCTCCCCTTCTTCTGATACAGCAGTGAGGCAGCTGCAGCAGCATGGCTGGCAGACACCGAAGAACCGCTTATATCGGTATAGAGCTGGCTTAAGGTATGGCTGTGGGGAATCATTTTACTTTTTGGGACATACCTTATGTCTGTGCTGAGACCCGTTACTTTATACCCGGGCATTACTGCATCCGGCTTATCAGCTTTTCCGGCAGACGGTCCCCTGCTGCTGAATTCGGTAACCTTGGGGGGTAAAGTTGTAGTATCGCATGCTCCGGTAGTAAAGCTCAGGCTGCAAATACCCGGGCTTGTTATACTTCCTTCATTCGGACCAAGGTTTCCGCTGCAACTACTAACAAAAAGTCCGTTTTGCCATAAAACTGAAGCCGCATGGCCCATAAGGTCGAAGTCCTTGTGCGTACACGTAGTACCAAAGGACAGAACAATAATCTTTATATTGTATTTATCCTTTATACTGAATATCCACTGCATTGCGGCAATTATATCCGAAAATGAGCCGATGGACAGATGGTTGAAGGCTTTTGCACATACAATACCGGCATCATATGCAGCTGCCTTGAACTTACCGTCCATAGAAGCACCAAAGGCAGCTCCTATGCAGGCAGTTCCATGTCCATTGTCATCATAAGGCCCTTCAATATCATTGATAAAATCTTTAAAAGCAATAATCCTGTTTCTTGGTTGTACCAGGTCGGGGTGAGGATAGACTCCCGAATCGATAAAAGCAACTGTTACGCCTTTTCCGCTCAGAAATAAAGACCCGGCAGGAGGGCTTTCCTTTTCTGTCGGCACAGCAGCAGGTTCTCCCATAAGGTATGCTTTTCCGTCAAAATAAATTTTTTGTATTTCCAGAATACTGCTGAGCGATTCAAAGGCAGTAACCGGAATCTTTCCGCTTACTCCGTTCAGAAACGGAAAATAGTATTTTGCTTTGAAGCCCAGTTTTTTTAGCTTTGACTCCGACTTATTGTCCAAAGGTTTTCTGAAGGTGGCTATTATTGGAATATTTTTTATTTTTTTATTGGATAGAATACTATTGAATGCAGGATCTATTTTTTTGAAATATGCTGATATAGGAATGCTCTTTGCCATTTCCTTAATTAACTTCATATACATCCCCCAATGTAGCAATATATAGGAAAAATGCAGGCCTTATATCATAATATGCTATTGAAAAAAATTGGTGAATATAATATAAATATATTTAAGGCAATGGGCAATAGGCAATGGGACTCGGGTATTCCTGCCGGAGACTGGCTGCGTGTTACAAGTGCCGGGACGAGATTCGGAAATATTAATGAAAGGGGATTGGAACGTGGCTATAATAGATTTCAAATGCAACGAGTGTGGTGCAAAGTTTGATGAAATAGTAAATTCAACCAATAGAGAAATGGTGAAGTGTTCAAAGTGCGGAAGCAAAAACATAAAACAAATTTTTGAAGGGAAATGTAATACTGTCGGAGCAAACAAAGGCACGGGCAGCTGCAGTGGTGGCAACTGCGGGGGTTGCAGCGGGTGCCATTAGGAAAAATCAAAATGTTCCAATGAAGTTTACATAAATAAATAGTATAATATATCTGGTTCGTTCAATCAATTCTTGATATGCAAATCCAAGTTAGAAAGGAATCAGATATATGAAAAACAAATTAAAAAAACTATTAATAGTACTAACATTTGTATCAGTACTATTTTTTTTCTCGAATGGCAAGGGCTACCTGACGGCAAAAATTGAAGGCTACAGAGCGCTGAAGGTTTTTGCTTATATTAAAAACACTGAATTAATGTCTGAATTCAACACATATGAAACAGAACATTTTATATTGAGGTATACTACAAAAGATGCAGATATTATCAGAGATGTTGGTAAGGTTCTTGAGAGAAGCTATAGAGCTGTCGGCGAGGATTACGGCTACTATTCGAAGGCCAAGACCCTTGTATTTATGTATGACAGCCAGAAGAGCATGTGGGAATATCAGCGGTCTGTAAGTGGACAGGCTGTGATGGGGTTTTACAACATGGGTATAATTCATATATTGTCACCGAAGGTTTACAGATCGAGCAGCCAGATACGCTCAGGGAATTTTGACAAAGATGGACCGATACTGCATGAATATACTCATAGGGTAGTTGACGATATGAGCGCAGGAAACGTT
>JBLNDG010000222.1:0-25479 GCA_050261415.1 Caulobacteraceae bacterium
CAGCAGAGACCTTGTGGAATATGCGGTGAGCAAGGGGTGGTGCCGCAGCTATGAAGATTTTAAATTCAAAAGCTGTTATGAAAGCAGGCTTTACCCGTATTTTACAAAGGGAGATGCAAGACAGGCAATAACAGAAGGCTTTCTAAAGAGTAAGGCAGGCTCTCTTGAGATTAGGGATATGAAAAACATCCTCAGGTCCCATGGCAGAAGGCTGGATGTGGAGAGCTTCAGTGCAGGCAGTATGGAATGCGTGTGCATGCACGGAGGAGGTATTGTTTCAAGCCAGACAACCGGAAGCTTTATAGTCCAACTGACAGGTGGCAAAATAAATATATGGGCAACAGGGAGTTCACTACCTTGCATTTCAGTATACAAACCTATTTGGTTTACCGGTAGCAATTCAGCTTTTGACGAAGGAAACAGGGAAGAGCTTACCGGTTACTGGAGACGCATGGAAACCCTCCGGAGAATGGCTCTCGATGGAAGAATACAGGAGCTGGACGAATACTTGATTCTGAGGGACGATTTGGAGGATGAGCTTACAAAAATGGCAGCTGAAGCGGAAACTGGCGAGGATAAGACCAAGGTTACCGAGTATGCCTTCGAAAGTGAGGAAAGACTGGTCGAAAAGACTGTGGCAAATGCATTAAGTGATAATGTGTACCCCAGCCGCATGGCGAATAAAAGAGGCTTGTATTATAAATGGTACTGGAGAAAGCAGAACAGGATGCTTAAATAGAATATGAAATAAAGGCAGTTTGGGAAAAAGTATCAACGGTATTGTTCCGTGAGGATACTTTTTCCCAATTTTTTTGTATCAAATTATATAACATAATCAGTAATTTTTTCTGTAAAGCCAAGTATAATTTACTGTACAAGTAGCATATGTTTCGCACTATACATCTTATATTGAATTTATAGAATGCGACGCATTCATCAGGCTATGGGCAATGGGTTCAAGCCGAACTTCGAAGCCCATCCCTGAAATCCTATTGCCTATTGCCAATCGCCTATTGCCGCGCACGTTAGTGCGCAACAAATCTTTTTCACGGCATATATTGCCGGAGGTTCTGAAATATCTCAGCCGATGGCATGATTTATGCGTATATTCTACTTAAACCAAAAAGAAAAAGGGAGGTCCTATTATGAAGAAAATAATCAACAGGCCGGAAAATGTTGTTGACGAAATGTTAGCAGGGGTAGTGGCAGCACATCCCAACCATGTTAGGCGCCTGAAGGGCTTAAATGTACTTGTCAGGGCAAATGCACCTACAGAAAAGGTGGCACTCGTCAGCGGAGGCGGAAGCGGCCATGAACCAACCCACGGCGGATATGTCGGAAAGGGAATGCTTGATGGGGCGGTTGCAGGTGCAGTGTTTACTTCACCGACTCCTGACCAGGTTTATGAAGCCGTGAAGGCTGTTGACGGAGGAAAAGGCGTACTTCTCGTAATTAAAAACTACACAGGAGATATTTTAAACTTTGAGATGGCTGCTGAAATGGCAGAGGCTGAAGGTATAATGGTCGACAAGGTTGTGGTTAATGACGACGTTGCTGTTGAAAACAGCACATGGACATCAGGAAGAAGGGGAATTGCCGGAACCATTTTCATTCATAAAATAGCCGGTGCAAAAGCAGAAGCAGGTGGGGACCTTGCAGAGGTAAAAAGAGTAGCTGAAAAGGTAATAGTCAATGTACGGTCAATGGGCATGGCTCTTTCACCATGTACCGTGCCGGCTGCAGGGAAGCCCAGCTTTACACTTGAAGAAAACGAAGTGGAAATAGGTATGGGGATACACGGAGAACCAGGTACACACAGGGAAGAAATAAGGACAGCCGACGAAATAGCCGATCATCTATTGGATAAGATACTTGCTGATATGCCTGTAAATGCTGATGATGAAGTTGCTGTTATGATAAATGGATTGGGCGGAACTCCTTTGATGGAGCTTTACATAGTCAACAGAAGAGTATCGGAAGTACTTTCCTCAAAGGGCGTCAAGGTTGCGAGGACGTACATGGGAAATTATATGACTTCACTTGAAATGGCCGGATTCTCCATAACACTTTTGAAGCTTGATGCTGAACTCAAGGAGTTACTTTTAGCTCCTGCCGATACGCCGGCCCTTGTTCAGGTATAAAGGGGGGAAGTAAATGTACCCCAGTATTTATACGGCAATTGAGGCTATCCGGGAAGCTATAAATGAAAATAAGGAACTGCTGACAAACCTTGATGCAGCAATAGGAGATGCAGACCACGGCATTAATATGTCAAGGGGGTTTGACGCAGTACATATAAAACTTGCAGAGCCTGGAGAAGAGAACATATCCGCAGTTCTAAAAAAGGTTGGTATGACACTTATCTCAACTGTGGGGGGAGCCTCCGGACCTTTATATGGTACTGCATTTCTGAGGGCAGCAAATGCGGCGCAGGGAGCTGAATCTATAACCAGGGATAAGGCGTTTGAAATGTTGAAGGCTGCAGTCCAGGGGATTAAGGACAGAGGAAAAGCGGCAGCAGGAGATAAGACAATGCTGGATGCACTTGAACCCGCACAGGAGGCTTTTGCTTTGGGAATAAAAGAGGATAAGGGACTCCTGGAGTGCCTTAACCTTGCATGCAAAGCCGCTGAGAACGGAGTTGAGTATACCAAGACAATAAAAGCGACAAAGGGCAGAGCTTCATACCTTGGGGAAAGGAGCATCGGGCACCAGGATCCTGGGGCTACGTCCTCCCATATAATCCTTGAAACGTTGTATAACTATTGCCGGGATGTGTTGCAGGGGGAGTAATTGTATGGTTGGTATTGTTATCGTGTCTCACAGCAAGAAAGCAGCTGAAGGTATAAGGGAACTGGCAGTTCAGATGTCGGGAGAAGGGCAGCAGATAATAGCGGCAGGTGGAGTGGAGGACGGCAGTATAGGGACGGATGCCGTAAAGATAAGGGATGCCATTAAAGAAGCGGATACCGGCGAAGGGGTGTTGGTGATGGTTGACCTTGGAAGCGCCGTATTGAGTACAAATATGGCAATTGAACTGCTTACCGAAAGCGGCAGCAAAGCAATTGTAAAAATTGCAGATGCACCCGTTTTGGAAGGCGCCATAAGTGCGGCAGTTCAGGCGTCTATAGGTGACAGCATTGAGGGCGTGGCAGCAGCTGCAGAAGAGGCACGAAGCTTACATAAAGCATAATACATTGGGAGGAGAGCATAATGAAAGAAGCAAGGCTTGTACTTTCAAACGAATTGGGACTGCATGCACGGCCGGCAGCTATGTTTGCGAAGACTGCGGCAAAATATAATAGCAGCATCACCCTGAAGGGAAAAAACAGGTCGGCTAATGCGAAAAGCTTATTGGCAATAATGTCTTTAGGGCTTGAAAAAGGAGATGAGATGACTGTTTCCGCTGAAGGCCCTGATGAAGAAGAGTGTATAAATAGCCTTAAAGCATTGGTTGAGAACAACTTCGATAAAGCTTAGCTAAGATTTGGGAGGTGCAATTCGGTTGGATAAAAAATATAAAATAATATGTCTTATACATGGCGCTTTTGAGGATTTGGAGCTTTGGTATCCGGTTTTAAGGCTCAGGGAAGAGGGAATAGCCGTTCATATTGTAGGAGAAAAGGCTAATACTTCATATGTAGGAAAGTATGGTGTACCTGCAGTTTCCGATCTTGGTTTTTCCGATATCAATCCGGAAGAGTATGATGGGCTGCTTGTACCTGGCGGGTGGGCTCCTGATAAATTGAGAAGATATCCGGAAGTTACAAGGCTGGTCAAATATATGAATGAAAGCGGAAAACCGATAGGGCAGATATGCCATGCAGGTTGGGTGCTTATATCTGCAGGCATACTAAAAGGAAAGAAAGTTACCAGTACGCCGGGAATAAAGGATGATATGACAAATGCAGGCGGGATTTGGATAGATGAGCCTGCGGTTGTAGACGGGAATATTGTGTCGAGCCGCAAACCCCAGGACTTACCGGAGTATATGAAAGCTTATATAAAGCTGTTGAAGGGTGAATAGGTCAGTTTGAATAAAATATTGCTCCATGAATGTACATATCCTCCTGGAGCAATATTTTTCTTGTTTCTTTTTTGGACAGGTTAATTGTGGTATAATATTTAAAATAGCAGAGAATCTGAAATCTAAGCAAAATAATATGCATTACAGGAGGTAATACAATGCCGAGACAAAAAGTATACGTAACAAGAATGATACCAGAGCCTGCACTGGACCTCTTAAGACAGAACTTCGATGTGGAGATAAATCCGGACGATAGGGTACTTACCAGAGAGGAGCTGCTGGACAAGGTAAGGGGCAGGGATGCTGTGCTATGCCTGCTTACTGATGATATAGATGCTGAAGTACTTGACGCAGCCGGAGCACAATGCAAAATATTCTCAAACTATGCCGTCGGCTTTAATAATGTTAATGTTGAAGAAGCCACCAAGAGAGGAATAATTGTGACAAATACCCCAGGTGTATTGAACGATGCTACTGCAGACCTGGCATGGACACTATTGTTCTCGGTATCCCGAAGAATAGTGGAGTCGGACAAATTTGCAAGGGCAGGGAAGTATCAAGGCTGGGGCCCTATGCTTTTCCTGGGCAGGGATATAACAGGTAAAAAGCTGGGGGTAGTAGGCTCAGGAAGGATCGGGTATAATTTCGCAAGGAAATCAAAAGGTTTTGATATGGAGGTATTATATACAAGCGCTGAAAGAAATCCCAAAATGGAAGAGGAACTGGGAGCCAAATATGTGGATAAGGAGACCCTGCTTAAGGAGTCGGATTTTATATCGCTTCATGTGCCGCTTTTGCCATCGACCCATCACTACATAGGGGAAAAGGAATTAAAGCTTATGAAGAAGACAGCAGTGCTGATAAATACTTCAAGAGGTCCTGTAGTTGATGAAAAAGCACTTGCCAGGGCTTTGAAGGATGGCACAATATGGGGAGCAGGCCTGGACGTGTTCGAAAACGAACCAGCCATTGAACCGGAATTGCTGGCATTGGATAACGTTGTGCTGGTTCCGCATATTGCATCGGCAACAATTGAGACCAGAACAAATATGGGGCTCATTGCGGCAAGAAATATTGTAAAGGTTCTGAATGGAGAAAAGCCGGAAACTTGCGTAAACCCTGAGGTTTTATCCAAGTAAACGGCAGTCGTATAGCAATATAAGTAAACCATGCCACAATATTCGGGAAGGAAATTTATATTATCTGTAGAATATTAATCTATATATACTATCAATTATAAAAAGGCTTCCTTGATTGTTACGATGTTTCAATAGAAGCCTTTTTTATAACGAGCAGGAGCGTACATTCCACCTTAATTTGCTAAGCTCCGTAAGCGAGTTTCATAAAAGGCTTCCATGGTTGTTACGATGTTTCAATAGAAGCCTTTTTTACTGCCAAGACAACCTTTTATATAAACTAATTTTCGGAAGGTAATTTAACTTTCATATTTGTTATATATAGTATGAGGCCAATTGGGGGGAAACTGCACATCAATGAAAACTGTGAAAAGCTTTGTTTATTTTATCAACAAACATGCAATTCTTATTCTTATGATACTAATTGTCATAACAAGTGCATTCCTATATTGGATACAGAGGGAAGAAACCAACGTATTCATATCAAAACCAAAATATCATTTTTATTTCGTTGCACAAAATTCTGTCGATCCGTTTTGGAAGGAAGTAAGGCAGGGAATAGAGAGTGCGTCAAAGATCTACAAGGTAGCGGTAGAGTTTAACGCACCAAGATTCAATAGCCCCCAGGATGAGCTCAAATACCTGGATATAGCGGTCACGTCCAAGGTCGACGGTATAATAACCCACGTCTCAAGCGGAACTGATTTTACAAAGCTTATTGATAGGGCATACAGCAATTCCATACCTGTAGTAACTATCGAAAATGATGACAAGAACAGCAATAGAAGCGCTTTTGTAGGTACAAACAGCTTCCAGCTGGGTAAGGCAGCAGCAGAGCTGATGATTAAAGCAACAGGAGGCAGGGCTAATATTTCGGTAATTGTAAGTAATGACCTGGAACCGGATACTGCCAGCCAAAACCTCAAGATGAACGGATTCCTGAGCACTATCAAGGATTATCCGGAGATGAAGGTAGTAAGCACCTATACCTCAAAAATGGGCATATTAAGCGCGGAGGAGATAACACAGACAATAATAGGCAGCCAGGACAACATAAATGCAATATTTACAACAAGCTCTGTCGATACTCTCGGTTCGGCACAGCTCATCGTGGACAGGAACAAGGTCGGAAGCATAGCTCTCGTAGGCTATGGGGACGCTGAGGATATTCTTAGATATATAAAAAAGGGGATTGTCTACGGAACGGTCATGAGCGATCCGTTTAAGATGGGATATGAAAGCCTCAAGGCTTTGATTGATATTAAAGAGAAGAACAATGCATCAACCTTCATAGATACCGGAGTTAAAGTGATTACAAAGGAAAACGTGGATGAATATGAGCAAAAATCGGGTATGAAAGAGTAGCTGGTGAAGAAATGAACAGAGATATTTTTCGATTTGCCGGAATAAGAAAAAAAATAATCGTATATTACCTGATCATGACGTTCATACTCGGCGCCACAAGCCTCTTTTCATATTATAACGCCAGGGTAATATTGAGCAAGATGAATACTATAATAGTTGACTATGTATATCTCAATGACATGAACAACAACGTCAACCTATTGATGACCGAGTTGGAGAAATACCTGACAACCAAATCTTCAGAGGATTTATTGAGCTACTATACTATTTACAACAGCCTTCAGGAAAAGTCAATGAACATCCCCAGAAACGCGGCTTATGACAACGATTACCTTATGCTGAAGGATATAGGCTATATGATTGACAGCCTGCTTGCGGAGTCGGACAACGCAGTAAAGGCAAAAAGAGGAAGAATCAGCAGCGAGTATATTGCCCATTTCACAAGGTCTAATCAGATAAGCGAATATATAAAGCTGTATATCAACAACCTCCTGGAGAGCAAGCTCCAAAAGGGCTCGGATAAATATAATGCAATAACAAAGAACATGAATTATATAAGTTACTTAAACCTGTTTATAATAGCTGCGGCAGTACTGGTAAACATTTTCCTCGCAATTTTGTTCACCTATCGCCTGACGAAGCCGATAATTGAGCTTTCTCACTCGGCAGAAAGAGTATCGGAAGGAGACTTTGACGTAGACCTGGCAAACATTAAGGCGGAAGACGAGGTAAATGTTCTTGCAAATGCCTTCAGTAAAATGGTCGTCAGCATAAAGAGCTACATAGATGAAATCAAAAGGCAGGCTGAAGTTGACAAGCTCCTCAAAGAACAGGAGATGCAAAACCTCAGGATGAAAAGCCTATTGAAGGATGCGGAACTTAAATCCCTACAATCGCAGATAAATCCACACTTTTTGTTTAACACGCTTAACGCTGCATCCCAGCTTTCAATGATGGAAGGTGCAGATAAGGCCTCAGAGTTCATAGAAAGCATAGCAGAGCTTTTCAGGTATAACCTCAGGAAAATTGATGAGCCTGCAACCCTAATGGACGAAATCAGGTATGCAAGGAACTATATGTTTATACTGAAAACAAGGTTTGGCAGCAAGATAGAGTACTATACTGATATTGACGAAAGCCTGCTGGATGTGAAAATCCCCTGTACGGTGATACAGCCGATAATTGAAAATGCATTTATACATGGGCTGCAAAACCTTGAACGTGATGGAGAAATACATTTGGATGTGAAGCAGTGTGATAATAGAATACTCATAGAGGTTGCAGACAATGGAAAAGGCATGGAGCAGGAACAGATTGAAGCCGTACTTAGCCTGAAAAGCATGGACAGCCTGCAGAAGAAGCATGTGTCCGGTATAGGGATTTGTAATGTAATCGAGAGGCTGCAATTGTTTTATAATACCTCCGAAGTAGAGGATGTAATTGAAATAAAAAGCAAACCGGGATACGGAACCAAAGTAACCTTGAAAATACCATATGAGGAGGACGTGGTTCAGGATGATGAAGCTTCTAATAGCTGATGATGAATACCTTGTTACTGACTCAATAAAATATATTGCAGAGAAATATGTCAGGAGTGTTGAAGTGGTCGGCACAGCAAGCACGGGCAGGGAAGCAATAGAGAAAGCAATGGAATTGAAGCCTGATATTGTGTTTATGGACATCCACATGCCGGGCATAGACGGTATAGAGGCAATAAGACGAATAAAAGCGACAAACAGCGATATTGTTTTTGTTATCATCACTGCCTACGAATACTTCAACTATGCAAAAGATGCGGTCACACTAGGGGTGCATGAGTATATCCTGAAGCCGTTAAACCGGAATAAGGTAGTCGATACTATAAATGAAATATGTGCACTTATAACTGCCAGAAGAGAAGCTGTACAAAGAGAAATTCTTCTTAAGGAAAAGATGAATAAGGTTATCCCGCATCTGGAAGGGCAGTTTATATATTCCCAGCTTTTTGACGGCAAGGTAGTGAAGGATATTGGGTTTTATGAGGAAATATTCAGCATGAACATCAGAAATGGATATGTAATGATGGCTATTGTAGATGATGCTGCAGAAGGTCAGGGAAAAGAGGAAAGCATTAAGACCAGCCTTGCAAAACAGAAATTTTACGATATATTCAGCATGGAACTTAAGAATATTTCCCAGTGCCTGATAGGCCCCCCCTTGCTTGACAGGGTTGCTGCCTTTGTCCCTGTTGCAAAGCATACAGACAATTATGAAGTAAGAAATATGTCAATAGGGATAGCTTCAAAGCTTGCAGAAAGGATAAACAGGGACCTTGGCATAGGTTACAGGATAGGAATTGGAAGATGTTACGGCATAGAAAACTTCTCCAGATCCTGCAATGAAGCCTATATGGCCGCTTCAGTCTCGGAAAGCGGCTCGGTAACTCACTTCGAGGACATAATAGCTTCAGACAGGAGGATGGATACATATCCGACAAATCAGGAGAAAATATTGATAGACAGGCTTCTAAGCGGGGATGAGGATGGTGCCTTGGGAGCTTTTGAAGGAATTTACTTATGGCTGACAATGAGCTATAAGGAGGATTTGGACCGGATAAAATCAAAGCTTATAGAATTGATATATATAATCAAAAGAGCTGTTCCTTACAGCATTGAGGAAGACAGCTTCAAAGACCAGCGTTTCCTGAATGGTGTGCTGAAAGTCCAAAATTCCGGGGAGCTCAAGTTAAGATGTGTAGATTACCTGAAATTCATAATTTCAGGTATGGAGGAATCAAGACAAAAGGAATTGAACGGGCTTGTTTCGAAAGTAAAAAAATATGTAGGAGAAAACTATAATAAGGATATTGGAATGGATGATGTAGCCAAGGAAACAAACTTGAGCTACCACTACTTCAGCAAGTTTTTCAAGGAATCAACAGGGAAGAGCTTTGTTGAATATCTTACTGAGCTGAGGGTGGAAAAGTCAAAGGAATTTCTGGGGAGTACAAATTACAGCATCAAGGAAATCTGCTACAAGATAGGGTACAGTGATCCGAATTATTACTGCAAAATATTCAAGAAAGTGACTGGAATGACACCGACAGAGTACAGGGTAAATTTAGTACCTCAAGAGGTGATGAACAGTGAAGCAAGGTGAGCGAATAAAAAAAGGAATAATGGCCATGCTTCTTATCGTGCTTATAATACTTTGCTATTTCATACTTGAGAGCCTGGAAATCTTGAATTTAAACAGAAATGCCAGCCAGAACGCCTTTGAATCAAAAGAAGATAAGCTCCTTATCGGGTTTTCTCTTGGCACATTAAAGGAAGAACGATGGATAAAAGACAGGGATATTCTGATTGCCAAAGTGAAGGAGTTGGGGGCGGATATCATTGTCCAGAACGCGAACAATGATGATCAGGACCAGCTGAAGCAGGTGAAATATCTTCTGGGGCAGGGCATTGATGTGCTTGTTATTGTTCCGAACGATCTTGAGAAAGCGGCTTATGCCGTGGAACTGGCAAAAAGGCAGGGGGTAAAGGTAATCTCATATGACAGGCTTGTTATGAAGGCCAATGTTGATTTGTATATTTCCTTTGACAACGAAAAGGTTGGGGAGCTTATGGCTAAGCAGATAGCACACAACATCCAGCAGGGGAATATACTGATTATCAACGGTGCAAAAAGCGATTATAATACAAAGATGATCAAGCAGGGTTATGACAGGATACTGAGCGATAGAATAAAGAACGGTGAAATAAACATACTTGCGGAGGAATGGGCTCCAAACTGGATGAAGGAATATGCTTTTTCGATTACTGATAAAATGCTCCAGAGCAAGAAGCACATAGATGGAATAATTGCAGGCAATGACAGCTTGGCGGAAGGTGCTATTGAAGCGCTTTCGGAACACAGACTTGCTGGAAAAGTGTTTGTGGCGGGGCAGGATGCAGATCTGGCTGCATGCCAGAGAATAGTAGAGGGAACTCAGCTAATGACGGTTTATAAACCGATTGACAAAATAACCGAGGAGACTGCAAAGCTTGCAATAAAGCTTGCCAAGGGAGAAAGTCTGAACATACGGAAAACAATATACGACGGGAAATATGATATTCCGTTCTATCAGCTGGAACCGGTGGCTGTTGACAAGTCAAGCATGGATTCTACAATTATAAAGGATGGCTTCCACATGAAGGAAGAGGTTTACCGAAACTAAGCTCCGGGAGGTCTAAAATGGACAAGATGAAGATACTTTTTGCTGCTTCCGAAGCGGTCCCTTTTGCTAAGACGGGGGGACTTGCCGATGTTGCAGGCACACTGCCTGCAGAGCTTGTAAAGCTTGGCGCTGATGTGAGGCTGGTGATGCCCAAGTATAAATCCATACCGGAAAAATACGTCAATATGATGGAATATGCAGGATATATATATGTTGATGTCGGCTGGAGGCATCAGTTCTGCGCGGTAATGAGACTTGTACATGAGGGCATGATTGTTTATTTTATAGATAATGAATACTATTTCAACAGGGACGGGTTGTATGGGCACCATGACGAAGCTGAACAGTTTGCTTTTTTCAGCAAAGCCATTCTGGGGATGCTTCCAATGGTAGGCTTCAAGCCTGACATCATACATTGCAACGACTGGCAGACGGGGGTCGTAAGCGTGCTGCGTGAAGCCCATTATAGCCGGAATGATTTTTATAAGGAAATTAAGACTGTATTTACGATACACAATCTTAAATATCAGGGGGTATTCCCAAAGGTGATTCTGGGGGATTTGCTGGGATTGGGCTGGGAGTATTTCCATATTGACGGACTGGAGTTTTATGATTGTGTAAATTATATGAAGGCAGGAATAGCGTATTCGGATGCTATTACCACTGTCAGCACGACTTATGCAGAGGAGATAAAAAGCGATTTCTTCGGTGAGAAGCTGAACGGACTGATAAATAAGCGGGCTGACAGGCTGCAAGGAATCGTAAACGGCATAGATTACGAGAAAAATGACCCGATGACCGATAAAAGGATTTTTGCCAACTACAGTGCTGAGGCTCTCGATGGGAAATATACCAACAAAAAAAAGCTTCAGGAAGCTCTTGGCCTCCCTCAGAGGGAGGATGTACCCGTAATAAGCATGGTGTCCAGGCTTGTAGACCAGAAGGGCTTTGACCTCATTGCCCACGTACTCCACGAATTGCTGCAAATGGACATACAGCTTGTGATACTGGGAACCGGAGAGCAGGTTTATGAAGATATGTTCCGGAATGCTGCCGCAGAGTATCCTGAAAAGGTTTCTGCAAATATAAAATATGATGGGATCTTGGCACAGAGGATATATGCCGGCTCTGACATGTTCCTGATGCCTTCCCTTTATGAACCATGCGGATTAAGCCAGCTTTTCAGCATAAGGTACGGGACTGTGCCCATAGTAAGGGAGACCGGAGGATTGAATGATACAATAAAACCGTACAACGAGTATACAGGCGAAGGAACCGGCTTTACTTTTGCCAACTATAATGCTCATGATATGCTGTTCACCGTTAAGCGCGCAGTAAGCTTCTACAGGGAAAAGGATAAATGGGAAAAAATCGTGAAAGAGGGCATGAAGCAGAATTTCTCATGGAGAAAATCGGCAGAGGAATATTTGAATTTGTATAAGAGGCTTCTGGCTATCACAATAGCTGAATAAAGAATGGGCTTGCGGTATGCAAGCCCATTCTTAGTTGGGTTAAAGAGCCGGGATTTTTGGCAGAGCATCAAAACCCTTTTGAAGCTCTTCATCAGTAGGGATATAATCAGACATTTTCCCGGAATGATATTGGATATATGCCTGCATATCAAAGAAGCCTGTACCGGTAAGCCCAAACAGTATTGTCTTGGCTTCTCCCGTTTCCCTGCACTTTACAGCTTCGTCGATGGCAGCACGGATTGCATGGGAGGACTCCGGTGCGGGAAGTATTGTTTCGTATTTTGCAAAGAAGGTGGCTGCGTCAAATACACTTGTTTGTTCAACAGCACGGGCCTCATTTATATAACCGTCATGATAGAGCTTTGACAGCATAGGACTCATACCATGATAGCGCAAACCTCCGGCGTGGTTAGGCGAAGGAACAAATTCACAGCCTAAGGTATACATCTTTGCAAGAGGAGTAACTTTTCCCATGTCACAGAAATCGTAAGCATATTTCCCTCTGCTGAGAGAGGGGCAGGAAGCAGGTTCTACTGCAATAAAGCAGGGGCCAGCCTTTCCTGTCAACTTATCCTGCATAAAGGGTGCTATAAGGCCGCCGAGGTTGGAACCTCCTCCGGCACAACCAATTATTACGTCAGGGTATTCATCAATTTTCTCCATGGCCAGTTTTGCTTCCAGGCCGATAATGGATTGATGAAGAAGAACCTGGTTCAGAACGGAACCCAGGACATACCGGCAGCCTTCTGTCTTGACTGAATGCTCAATAGCCTCAGAGATAGCGCATCCAAGACTTCCGCCTGTATTTGGAGTTCTGGCAAGGATAGAACGCCCAACCTCTGTTGTATTTGAAGGACTTGGAATGACCTTTGCGCCGAAGGTCTCCATGATTGCTTTGCGGTAAGGCTTTTGTTCCGAAGAAACCTTAACCATAAAAACTGTCAAGGGCATATCAAAATATGCACATGCCTCAGATAATGCCGTGCCCCACTGGCCGGCACCGGTTTCTGTAGTAAGAGAAGTAATTCCTTGCTTTTTTGCATAATAAACCTGTGCTACTGCAGAATTAAGCTTGTGACTGCCCGAGGTATTGTTGCCTTCGAACTTATAATAGATTTTCGCAGGAGTACCAAGCGCCTTCTCAAGATTATAAGCCCGGCACAGAGGAGATGGACGATAAATCTTATAGAATTCCAGAACTTCTTCAGGAATATCAATATATCTGGTTTCACTGTCCATTTCCTGTTTTGCAAGTTCTTCGCAAAATACGGGATACAAATCTTCAAGCTTGGCGGGTTTCATTGTGCCGGGGTTTATATACGGGTCATGATTTTCTTTCATGTCAGCTCTCAGGTTATACCATTGACGAGGCATCTCCTTTTCTGATAAATAAATTCTGTGAGGTACTTTAGTCATTTTATACAACTCCTTTCATTTATAAAAAAATAATATAAAAAGGCCCTTGCCCCTAATAAAAGGGACAAGAGCCTATACCCCTGCGGTACCACCCGAATTGGTAAATA
Source organism: Caulobacteraceae bacterium (assembly GCA_050261415.1). Lineage (GTDB taxonomy): Bacteria > Bacillota > Clostridia > Lutisporales > Lutisporaceae > JBLNDG01. Next base: position 13,722 of record JBLNDG010000222.1, read on the forward strand.
ATTACCCACTTATTCCACATACATATTATATGCGCTCCCTTTATAACGGACGGAGTTCCCGTCAGCAACTACTCGGAAGAATCCTTTCGGGCTGCCTTCATAAGTCCATTCAGCTAAGCGCCTGTTATCGCATCACACCACACGCGACTCTCTGGAAACATTAAGCTTAGATTACTATTCTTATTCATCAGTTTAGCTATTACTAGATATAATAGTTCCAAATGTGCAATTTGTCAATAGCCTGAACTCTTTAAATTTTTCTTTTTTAGCTCCGCAAACAGGACATATTTCAGGGGCATCGCCAAACCCGGTATAGCCGCATATTGGGCAGACAAATATTGCGCCTGCGTCTATGTCTTTACCTTGTCTTGCCTTATCCTGGGCTTCCTGAAAAAGCTTTGCGCGCACCTTTTCAGCTTACAGAGCATAATGGAAAGATCTTTGTGCTTCTTTTTCCTCTTGAAACTTAGCGGTTTCGAGATAAACAGGGTACATCTGCTTTACCTCATGCCGTTCTCCGTTTATTGCCCCCTGAAGATTATCAATGGTTTTTTGAACTCCGAAAACTGCCCCTGCGGGAACAGTAAAATCTCCTATTTGTTTTCCCAATACCTTGAAGTGATTGCCGGCATGGACTCTTTCGGCGTAGGCAATTCCACCGAATAATCTGGCAATATTGGGGAAGCCTTCATTTTCCGATATATCCCCCCATATTAGATAGCGCATGTGCGCCATGCTTTCCCCGCCGTAAGCAGAGCGGAGAAAGTCTGCTGTCATTGCGTTACTGACTGTCAAATAAAAAACCTCCTTATTTTCATTTTATATTTATAACTACAACCCCGGCAATAATAAGTGCTGTGCCAAAGAGTTTTGTTATTCTCAGGGGCTCATTGAGAAATAGAAAAGCTAAAATCATCGTAATTATATAACCCAGGCTGACCATGGGATAGGCGACGCTTAATTCCATCCTTTTCAGGACGAATATCCATATGACCAAGCTTGAAAAAAAGCAGAAGAGACTGAGAACTATGTTGAGATTAAAAATCAAAGACATGATTATAGCAGTGATACCTTGGCCTGTTTTTAATTGGTTTGCTCCCAGCTTAAGCCCGAATTGACCTGCAGAGCCAAGTATAATAGATATAATTGCCATAATATAAACCATTACTTTACCTCACTTTTGAAAGCAGTGAAAAATAGCCCTTAATGGTGCTCGCCACTTTCATTTTACTTTTTCCATTCTTATAATCATAACGGAGCACGAGAGGAATCTCCCCTGCCTTTATCTTCATCTTGCTAAATTTGGCAGCTATTTCGGCCATACACTCAAAACCGCTGGTTGTAACCAAACCATTCCACTTTTCGTAAGCTTCTCTTAAGATTCCCATGTTATAGGCACGGTAGCCGGAGGAATAATCATTAAGGTTTTTTATCGGGAAGAAAAGCTTGAAATAGTACATGGCACCACGACTGTAAAGCTTTCTTATATTGCTTAAGCCTATTTCCCTTCCGCCGTCTGTAAAGCGGGACGCCACTACCAGGTCCAGGTTGTTTCGCATCATGTGGTCGATCATGTTTTCTATAAGATAGGGACTGTGTGTATTGTCCGCGTCAAGGGTTATCAATATATCATCATTATTGAGGTTTTCAATTGCATACAGGAGTATGGTGTTTACTGCCTTGCCAAGTCCCTTGTTGACATCATGGTTAATGAGGTTAATATAGTCCCTCCCGTAAGCCATGCCCTGTACTATATTTGCTGTCTCATCAGTGCTGCCGTCATTTACAACCAACACACGTATATCGTATTTGCTCTGCTCCCTTAGATTGATTATGCTGCTCAGAACCGAGGCAATACCGTGTTCCTCGTTATATGCCGGCAATGCAATCAACACTTTCATATACATATCCCCTTTTATGGAATTTTTTATTTTAACCTATAAATAGGGTATCCCTCTACAATTTCTATTTTTTCATAATTCCTATCCAAATATTCCAAAAGCTCTCCTTTTACATCCCTGTATATTATGCCGTGTATTGGAACAAAATATTTAGCTCCATTCCTAATATAATGGTTTAGTTCCTCGTAGGGAGTTTTGTATTTTCCTGCCTTGATATTGAAGCGCCAGCCTCTCCTGCCGGATATGCTCAGTAGGCCTGGGTCGAAGGAACCGGAAATTATAAGCTCATCACTTTTCACCAGCTTTTCAACCACCATTATTTGTGCCTGCATTACAGTATTGATTCTGTACATAGGCTTTACCGTAATAAAGCAGCTTAGAAACAAAGTGAATAGTACTGCCGTAGAAAAAGTTCTGGTATATGGCCATTCGTACAAGGACTTAAGGCCTTTACCAATGAGCAAGCTGCAAGGTACTGCAAAAAAAATGAGATAATAATATATCCTTATTGCACTGACTACAAGCAGCACTTCTAACGCCATGGCCAGAAACCACACCAGTATGACCCGCTGCTCCTTCCTGATAGTGAAAATCCCTATGGCGGCAAGGACTATCCCTGGTGGGGAGAGAAGCTTCGGGAATCTCTTAAGTATAAACAAATATGATGCAGGGTCTTTAATCGACATAGGGATTCTTTTCATAAGCACACTTTGGGTAAGACCCAGGGAATACTTAAATTCAGCCAAAGGTATACTCAAAGAATAATAGAGTAACGCAAGCCCAAGGGTCGATACTGCATATGCCCAAACATCCATACGGGTAAGCCATTTCCAGCCTGTTTCCCTAAAACAGACATAGAGCATGGGAATACCTATGAAAATAGTTATGGGTTTTGTCATTATTGCAAGGGATGTGAACAGGGAGCTCAATACCAAGAAGCGGCTTTTCCCAGTGGTGAACCACTTGTCGAAGAAATAGAATCCTCCGGTAAAAAACATAAGGCCTGCTGATTCAGGCATGATAGCTCTTGAGTAATATATATTTATGGGCAGTGCCCCATATGAAATAAGACTAAAGGCAGCTCCTGCAATTCCCATGTACTTTCTTGAAATCAGATATAAGAATAGTGCTGACAGCATGAAAAAACAGACCGGGATTAGCCGGGCCAGGAAATAGCTGTGGCCAAATGTTTTGTACAGGACTGCAATTATAAAGGTGGTTACCTGAAACTCAAGAGCGGGTACATTCGGCAGGGGGCCGTCATAGTTGAAATTCGGATAGAGGATATTAAATCTGTATTCTGCAAAATTTCTTGCTATGGATTCCGTATCGCCCTGCCTCCAGCTTTCTTCGATTTCTATGGGGGGAGTACCTATATGATACAGGCGGGTTATAAATATAATAGCCAATATAAGTCCTACTGCAGCAAATTCACGTTCTCGTGCACTCGGTATTGTTTTCATAGTTGTACATAACCTCTAAGCTTTACAGCTGTTTCTTTGAGTTGCTTATATTATTGCCAGTGCCAGAAATATTATGTTTTTATACAAAAAAGAAGCCCGCAAAAAGCGGACTTTATAAAGAGGGTTTATGCACTGCAATGAATCAAAAACTCAGGAGCAGCACTCCTGAGTTTTTGGCTCATTGTAAATTGTATTAATATACTGGTGCACCGCTGAATCCGAATGTTCTTCCAAAACCACCAAATGCGATGATCGCAAGTATGATGATAAAGAAGAAGTTATTGTCAATACCCCAAGACGGACCTGCTGCCAAAAGTATGAACAACAGAAGCAAAAGCAGGAAGCCGTTGTTTGCGCACAACCCTGCCAGTGGTGATACTACTGGTGCTCCACATCCGGCTGCTACAACACCAGGATTAACTGCTCCAATACCGTTTGCCATAGTTCCACCTCCTTTCATGAAAACAGGTTGTTTACCCTTCCTTCAATACTATACTATGTACATGCATGAAATTTGTTACAGTAAGATTGAACAATATTTCTCATAGAGAATCAGCGAAACTGCAATTATATATTTTTCTTTTATGCACATAACTAATAAAGGAATACAACAGATGTTGCCGGCAGAGCTATAAATGATGCAGTTAGCAGGAATGGAGGTGCTGATATGAACAATAAGGCAAAAATTACAAAGGTGAGGAAAAATCCTGACGGGTATATTACAGACGTAATGTTGGAAAACGGAAACGTATATTCAATCAATGAAGCTGTGATGATGGCAAAAGACGGTTTGATTTCCGGAGTTAATGTCAGCAGTTCAAAGAATGGAAGAGAATACCTGAGAAGCAGCCCGAATGATGCAGAAGGCGACAATCTGGACAACCTTCCGACTTTCTAGCAAAAACAAAGCTCACTAAAGAATGGTACAGGAGGTACAAATATGAATAAAGAAAATGACATGTTAAAAAGAATCATAGGCATTGAATGCCCTACAGACAATGTTACCGACCGCTTAATCAACGTATTGGAGGAGTACAATCCGGGAGGAGAATACCAGATTACTGCAGAAACAGATAATGATTATGAAGAAACCCGGTTGAAATTCTATAAAGCTTATTCAGAATCCGGGGAGAATCCTGATATAGTTGCAGTTGTAAAGGAAGGCAAAGATGACTATGTAGCAAAAATAGTGGATGCTTTTATAGAATAAAGGAGAATTGATATGCCGATTCAGAAGGAAAAGACCAATGAAGGAACCAATATTAAGAAAATCTTTGCGGTAATGAGCGGTAAAGGAGGTGTGGGCAAATCTACCGTTACTTCTCTTACTGCGGTTGCACTTAAGGAAAAAGACTACAAGGTAGGAATCCTGGATGCGGATATCACTGGCCCCAGTATACCGAAATTGTTTGGAATTAATGAAAGAAGAGCAGAGACGGATAAAACAGGCATCTACCCGGTTGATTCAGAAAGCGGCATAAAGATCATGTCCCTCAACTTGCTTCTGGAGCAGGAAGAATCCCCGGTAATTTGGCGTGCACCTCTGATTACAAGTACAATAAAACAATTTTATACTGATGTTACATGGGGCGATTTAGACTTCCTGCTTATTGACCTTCCGCCAGGGACAGGGGACGTTCCCCTTACAATAATGCAATCAATACCGGTTGATGGGATAATAATAGTTTCTTCTCCTCAGGAACTTGTGCAGCTTATTGTAAGAAAATCCATAAACATGGCAATAATAATGAATACAAAGGTTGTAGGTATCGTGGAGAATATGAGTTATGTAATATGCCCTCACTGCAAAGAAGAAATAAAGGTTTTCGGAGAAAGCGGAATTGAAGACCTTGCAAAAGACATGGGCCTTGATCTGCTGGTACGGCTTCCGATAGATCCTGAGTTTGCCAAGCTTAGTGACGAAGGAAAGATCGAACATGTCATGAAAACTGATTTGAAACATAAAACAGAAGCAAATAAAATTATTGACAAAATAATGTCTATCTAAGCTTTGCATATAATGCGATTATTATTTGCACTAACGAATTTAAACATATTTTGTACTAATAGATTTAAATAGCTTGATACATCTTTAACAAAATTGTATTATATAATTAGAATTATCAGCATGGTGTTTTCAAACATTATTGGGAAAAAGGTGAAAAAGTTGGGCGGAGAAATTGAATGTATTCGAAGAATGCTGGAAGAACATGGCGTTAACCATACCTCACAGCGGGAGGAAATACTTGGTTTATTCATATCTGAGCCGAATCATTACAAGCCTGACGAATTATTCAAGCGCTTAAGATGCAAAGGCATAGGCATTGCCACTATTTACAGGACACTGGAACTTCTGCAGGGGTGCGGCATTATTAAAGAAATCAGTGTTGGCAAGGAACGTTACTATGAATTAAAAAAAGGCAACAGCAAGAGCATATATATTCATTTCAAATGCTGTAGCTGCGGCAAGTTTTATGATTATTTCGATGCCGAAGCTGCAGGAGAATTGGTTAATGTGGTAGAATCAGCAGAGCATAGGATGAATGTTAAAGTTAACGATATTACAATAATGGTAAATGGACTGTGCAGTAGTTGCAAAAAATAATTATAAACAGGCTCTTAGGACCGGGAGTGTTATACTCCGGTCCTTTATTCATGCTTTACTTGCATATATTTGTAATTATTTATTAAAATATTGGGATACTTAATAGTAGGCATTCCATAAGGTAGAATCAGCCAAAAGTTCGGAGGCTCGATATCTCCGAACTTTTTCAGAAGGAGAATTTACTGGAAATCAAAGAGAAGTAAGGATAGGACAATATGAAAGAATATTTTGTGGATTTACATGTGCATATAGGGCGTTCCTCAAGGGGTAGAGAGGTAAAGAAAGCAACTGCCAACAACCTGACCTTTGAAAACATAGCTCATGAATCCTATTACAGGAAGGGAATAGATGTAATAGGGGTAGTAGACTGTGCATCCCCACATATAATTGAAGATATAGAGCTGCTGCTCGAAAAGGGTGAAATAACTGAGAAGCAGGGCGGAGGCATGGAATACAGGGGGAGCCAAACCTTGATACTGGGGTCGGAAATAGAAACCCATGAAGCAGCAGGCTGCAGTGCACACTCACTGTGCTTTTTCCCCACCCTGAACCAGATTAAAGCCTTTTCGAGTGAACTGGCCAAGCATGTCAAAAATATAAGGCACTGCTGTTATATGAGCCATCTGACAGGGCAGGAGCTTTTTAGGATAGTTGATGGTTTAGGCGGAATATACATACCTGCACATGTCTTTTCACCACATAAGAGCTTTTATGGCAACTGCTGCGATTCGCTGCATGAAATATTTGATTCAGGTTCCTTTGAAAAAATACCGGCTGTGGAACTAGGCTTGAGTGCGGATGCCAGTATGGCAAGCCAGTTAAGTGAGCTTGACGGAAAGAGCTTTATCAGTGACTCAGATGCACATTCACTGATAAAGATGGGACGGGAATACAACATTTTTGAAATGGAGGATACAAGTTTTCCGGAAGTTTCCAAAGCACTTTGGGGTACTGGAGGAAGGCGGGTAAAAGCCAACTACGGCCTTGACCCTAAACTAGGCAAATATCACAGAACCTTCTGCATTGCATGTGATACTGTCCTTGGGGGAACACCCCCGGTTTTAAAGTGCCCAGTTTCGGATAAGCACCCCGTTGTGGTCGGAGTCAGGGACAGAATCGAAGTGATTAAAGACAGGGAGTATCCAAGCCTAAACGGAAGAGCCGCCTATCATTATCAGGTTCCCCTTGAATTTCTTCCTAAAGTAGGGTCAAAAACAATTGATAGGCTTATCGGACATTTTGGCAGTGAAATGAAAATACTTCACCAAGCGACCTTTGACGAACTGAAGCAGGTAGTCAAGGAAGATATTGCAAGGAATATAATCCATGCGAGGGAAGGTACCTTGGGTATCGAAGCCGGAGGCGGCGGAATATACGGGAAGATAGAGGGCTAGAGCAAAAAATACCAAGGAGAGATAAAAGTGACAGTGTCGGTAAAAGTAAGAAGTACTCTGGCAACTCTTGAAGGTATCTGCGCTGATTTCAGGGCTATGTACTCAGAGTCGTCGGATGAGAATACAAAGAAATTTTTCGGGAAATTGGCAGAACAGACGGATGAAGTGATGAGCAAGCTGAAAAACAGGGTTGAACAATTAGAGACCGAGGAACCCCAGTATAGGGAGGAGAAATAAATGCAGGAAGCTTTGGATGTTTTGAGAAGAACACTGGTTGCATATTTCCTGATGCTAATTCTTGCAAGAGCTATGGGCAAGAGGGAAGTTTCACAGATGACATTTTTTGATTATATAGTAGGGATAACAATTGGAGGTATAGCAGCCATAATGACTATGGATACAACCCTGAAATGGTATAACGGACTCATTGCTGCAATTATCTTTGCTATACTGCAGATAGCAACAGCGGTAATTTCCACAAGAAGTGTAAAGTTTAGGGAAATTATTGACGGCACATCAACAATCCTAATAGAACATGGAAAAATAATTGACAAAAATCTGAGAAAGGAACGACTGAGCCAGAGTGTTCTTTTATCCAGGCTCAGAGAAAAGGATGCGTTCAGTATTGCTGATGTAGAATATGCCATACTTGAACCTAATGGTGAAATGAGTGTTCTCAAAAAGGCAGGCAAACAGCCTATGACACCTTCCGATATGAGATTTCAGGCAGAATACACAGGGCTGCCAAGGGTTATTATTGAAAATGGTAAGCCGATAGAAGAGACCATGAAATATATGGGCTTGACCAGATCGTGGCTGACAAGCAGGCTTGCAGATATGGGCATACTTGATGTTTCAAATGTTGTCCTTGCACAGGTAGATGAGTCAGGAAATCTTTATGCAGATATGTATGATAAGTATAATCACAATTTAAAAAAGGATGAATCTGATGCCTTGCTCCTTTCAAAGCTTGAGAAGGTCAGGGCTGATTTTTATATGTATTCCCTTGAAACAAAAAACGAGGACGCGAAGGAGCTTTACACGGATTGTAAATCCGACATGGAAGAAATTATATACAATTTCAGGTATTACGTAGAACAGAAACAGGCAAAGGAAAAGGAGATAAAGAAGAATATTCACTAAAAGATAGATATGGAACATTCCAGATATCTATCTTTTATATGAATTTGTAACTTTTAGTATAGTTGTTTTTATTCTTTAAATTGAGGTTCTTCGCTTTGTATGAATTGAAGCCTGTTAGTCAGCGAATCTATAATTGTTTTCTGAGTCTGTGCCAAGGTGTTGAATACTTGCTTTGCATTCTGATCCTGAGTTTCCAGCGCAAAGGTCTTTAGATTAGCCATTACACTTTCAGCGGTAGCTATAGTTTCCTGCATTTTTGTTCCTACAGTCATATTAAATCACCTCCCCCTATTAATATTCTCCCGCAGCAGCTAAAAAATTCGTAAACCGGCGTAAAAAACCATGAAGCAATTGTTTTGTTTGCTTTTATTATTTGGTAATTTTATAATAATGTTTGTATAGTGCAAAATAGTGGAGTAAATTAAATAAGCAATTGAGAAGGGGTGTTATTATGAACAGGCTTACACAATCCAAGTACAGTGAAATATTCAGGTATTTCGGGGAAATTTCATCAATTCCAAGGTGTTCGGGAAGCGAAAAACAGATAAGTGATTATCTGGTTAGCTTTGCGAAGAAACATAATTTGGCGGTAATACAGGACGAGGCTCTAAACGTAATCATAAGAAAGCCTGCCTTCAGGGGCTATGAAAAAGCGCCGACGGTAATAATCCAGGGACATATGGATATGGTCTGTGAAAAAAACAAGAGCACAAAGCATGATTTTGCCAAAGATCCAATAAAGCTTAGAGTAGTTGAAGACATGATATATGCCGAGGACACCACGCTTGGTGCAGATAACGGAATAGCTTTGGCTTATGCACTTACGCTGCTTGCTTCAAAAGACCTGCCGCATCCTGCACTTGAAGCATTGTTCACTGTTGACGAAGAAAGTACAATGAGCGGTGCAAAACGGCTCGATACAGCCTTACTAAAGGGAAGACTTCTTGTAAACCTTGATTCTGAAGAGGAAGGGAAGCTTCTGGTAAGCAGTGCCGGAGGTACGAAAGCAAAAGTGGTATTGCCGATAGAATGGGATAAGGCTCCTGCCGGGACAGAAGCATACAGAATAAGTATCGGCGGACTTAAAGGCGGCCATTCGGGCATGGAAATCAACAAGTACAGAGGTAATGCAAACAAGCTCCTGGGAAGGCTGTTGGATGACCTGAGCAAGGAATGCAGCTTTTCTATAGCCGATGTGGTAGGAGGCCTGAAGTCAAATGCGGTACCTAGGGAATCTGAAGTGGTTATACTTGTTGATACTGTAAACAAAAAGAAAGTAGAAAGCAAGATTGCCGAATGGGAAGCTATTTTCAAAAACGAACTGAGAGTCCAGGATCCGGGCGTGCAGGTTTGTTTTGAAAATGTAATTGAAAAAGTAGAAAAGGTATTTTCGAAGGACACTGCAGCAAAGCTTATAGCGGCACTTGTTCTTACTCCAAACGGCGTACAAAGCATGAGTATGGAAATAGACGGCTTGGTTGAAAGCTCCACCAATTTAGGTATAGTAGCCGTGAATGGCGATGAAATCTGGATGGTAAATGAAATGAGGAGTTCTGTAAGGACCTTGAAGAGAGGCATCTTTAACACTGTTTCAAAATTGGCCGAAACTCTTAATGGAAAAGTCATCGTTGAGTCGGATTATCCCGAGTGGGCATACAATCCGGATTCAAAGCTCAGGCCGCTATTTATAAAGGTTTACAAGGAAAAATACAAGACTGAGCCTGAAATAATCGCAATACATGCAGGGCTCGAATGCGGTGTCTTTATGAGCAAAACCCCAGGCTTGGATGCAATCTCCCTGGGGCCTGACACCTTCGATGTGCATTCACCCAACGAACATGTAAGTATTCCGTCAGTAGAAAGAACATGGGAATACCTGCTGGAAGTTATGAAACATATGAACGAATTAAAATAAGGAGTTATTTGGATGGAGAAACAAGGAAAGAGGCAGGATAAAAGGAGTATATCAGGAGTGTTTTACGGAGCGATTGCCTATACTGCATGGGGATTTCTCCCGATATACTGGAAATTTTTAAAGGAGATACCAGCAGATGAGATCTTGGCGCACAGAATATTCTGGTCCTTTCTGTTTGTGGGAGGGATATTGCTTTTTAAGAATAATTTAGGAGTGCTTTTAGAGACATTGAAGGATAGAAAAAATGCAACGTATGTGCTCCTGTGTGCCGTTTTGATATCTGTTAACTGGGGTACTTATATATGGGCAGTAAACTCGGGGAACATACTGCAGTCAAGTATGGGCTATTATATAAACCCCTTAATGGTAATACTCTTGGGAATGACTGTACTTAAAGAGAAACTTAATGCGCTGCAATATGTCTCCATCGGTTTTGCCGCCATAGGTGTTGCTGTTATTACAATACAGTTCGGCAGGGTTCCATGGATTGCACTTATTCTTGCCGTTTCCTTCGCTTTATACGGTTTGTTTAAGAAGCTTCTCAATGCAGAGTCGCTTGTAGGCCTTGCGTTGGAGACCACTGCACTGATGCCTCAGGCATTGGGATATATATTGTTTAAACTTTTCTCCGGGCAAAGTGCTTTATATTCGGTATCCCTGTCTACCCTTGTGTTACTGCTTTTTTCGGGTGTTGCAACAGCTACGCCTCTTTTGTGGTTTGCTATGGGAACGGTTAGGGTGAAGTTGTCGACCATGGGATTTTTACAATATATATCTCCCACAATAAGTCTCTTTATAGGCATATTCATTTATGGGGAGAAATTCACCAGCGCCCATATGCTGAGTTTCGCTTTCATATGGGTTGGGCTTGTAATATATTCCTTCTCCAATTCGGAAATAGTAAACAAGCTAACAAGTGCTAGAAACAAAGGCATTGAAGTGAAGGAGAGTTAGTCTTGGTACATAGTTTTTTGCAAACAGGCAAATATAATAAAGAGCATTGAGCCATAAAGCAATAAACTATGTAAGGTTAGGTGAACGTATTTATGGGAATAGAGTTAAATGATATGAACATAAACCAACTGGAGGACGTCCTTTACGAAACTTCAAAGTTCAATTATGAAGATTTCAAGACCTTCGAGGAAGCACTTCTCGACATGTATGGAGGAATTAATACCGAAAACCTGAAAAAGATAATAGACTTTGTTGAAGATGAACTTGGATTGAAATCGGATGCGGACTTGACGCAACTGGACAGCAATCAGAAGGAAAAGATAGTTGAATTTGCTACAAAACTGCAATAAAAAAGGCTTCTATGGAAGCCTTTTTTATTTCTT
>JBLNDG010000223.1:0-11624 GCA_050261415.1 Caulobacteraceae bacterium
CTAGCAGATTCCCTCATGAATTCAGCGGCGGCCAGAGGCAGAGAATAGGGGTTGCAAGAGCACTTGCCATAGAACCACAATTCATCGTTTGTGACGAACCTATATCAGCATTGGACGTTTCAATACAGGCACAGGTTGTAAACCTGCTCATCAAGCTGCAGCAGGAAATGAACCTGACTTATCTGTTTATCGCCCATGATTTAAGTATGGTTAAACATATATCGGACAGGGTTGCGGTTATGTATCTCGGTACCATGGTTGAGCTGGCTGGAAGCAAAGAGCTTTACGACAGGCCGTTGCATCCATATACCCAGGCACTGCTCTCCGCTATACCGATTCCTGATCCTGATGTAGAAAAGAACAGGCAGAGGATACTTCTGGAAGGCGACGTACCGAGTCCTATAAATCCGTCTTCAGGATGCAGATTTAAGGGCAGATGCAGGTATGCCAAGGATATCTGCCACCAGGAAATGCCCAAGCTCAAAGAAGTTGCTCCGGACCACTTTGTAGCATGCCATATAGTATAATTTGATAAATAAATATTAAAGTATTTGAAATACTTACATTCCTCCTATACAGAAGCGGGAGAAGTATTACGAGAAGAGGGATACCGATGGATACAAAAGAATTAATTGAAATAAATGAAAGAGGGCATATAGTTTTTGACGGTTGTGACGTTGTAGAGCTGGCAAAGGAATATGGCACCCCTCTTTATGTTGTCAGCGAAAGCGAAGTACGAAGAAGATGCAAGCGTATACAAGAGTATTTCATGCAGAAATATCCCAATACTCTGGCTTTATATGCAAGTAAGGCAATGAGTAATATGGCGGTTTACAAGATTATCAAGGAAGAAGGCATGGGAATTGATGTAGTTTCCGGCGGGGAGTTATATACAGCTATAAAAGCCGGTTTCCCAATGGAAAAGGTATATTTTCATGGAAACAACAAAACACCGGAGGAGATTAAGCTTGGGATAGACAATAACGTAGGCTGTTTTGTAATAGACAATGATTATGAAATCGGTTTAATTCAAAAGTTGGCTCTTGAGAGCGGAAAAACTGTCAAGGCATTGCTTAGAATTACACCTGGTGTATCCGGACATACCCATGAATATATATCTACAGGCCAAATAGATTCCAAGTTCGGGTTTTCCGTTCAGAATGGCGTGGCTTTCAATGCGGTCAAAAAGGTTCTGGGCTGCCCGAACATTCATTTTGCAGGTGTTCATTGCCATGTTGGTTCCCAGATATACCGCTTTGAGGCATACAGCGAATCTGTAAAGATAATGACCACACTTGTACAGCAGATTAAGCTTGAGCTGGGTGTGGAAATAGAAGAGCTGAATATGGGTGGCGGCTTTGGGGTTTTTGATTATGATGCGGATAAACAAGTTGATATTGTAGAATTTATTGAAACAATAATGAATAACATAGAAGAACAGTGTAAAATCAAAGATATCAAAAGACCAAGGGTTCTCATCGAACCAGGCCGCTGGGTTGTCGGTGAATCAGGAATAACACTGTATACTATAGGCTCCATTAAAGAGATTAAAGGAATAAGAAAGTATGTAAGCGTTGACGGCGGAATGGCGGATAATCCGAGGCATGCCCTGTACCAAGCCATATATAAGGCTGAAGTTGCTAATAAGGCTGGAGAGCCGTGCACTGACACAGTAACTATTGCTGGAAGATGCTGCGAGTCAGGTGATATTCTTATTAAAGACTTAAAAACTCCGGCACTGGAGACTGGTGACATACTTGCTGTGTATGGAACAGGAGCTTACAACTATTCGATGTCCAGCAACTACAACAGATTGACAAAGCCTGCTCTGGTTATGACAAACAACGGTAAATCCAGAGTGGCTGTCAGAAGGGAAACCTATGAAGATCTATTAAGGTGCGAACAGGTTTGATAATGGAAGGCTTGCCGTAAAGCATGGGGAAATCATAAACTATAGCCTGGGCAAGCTAATAAGAAGATAATATTTACAGCTCGACAGGTTTGCCGCTCTTAAAGTCCAAATATTTTTTCTGGGCATCCTTAAAGGCGACCAGTATGGCTTTTTGTGAGGAACCAAGGTAACGTTTTGTAATCTGGTTTTTAATAGTTTCATAGTCTGTTGCCATGTTCTCACCTATCAATATATCTTTTAGGATATTGTTTGTCAGTGAAATTATGGCATTACATTCGATATCAATTATTTTACCGTTTGTGCCATCAACAATGAAGCCTATAAAAAACTGCCCGTACAGCTGGGTAATCGGATTGTTCATCTGGGACTTTGAATTTCCTATAATATATAATGCATTTGCGGGGTAGATCATATTTATCCTCCTCAATAAGTGATTTTATACTATAAAAAGAAACATAAGATTGCATGTCTTTCATAACAATAAAATAGCATAAAATTGAGTTATGTACAAATAAAAATATTTTGCCCCGACGGAGGATTTTTATAAAATACAGCGTATATATATTAACAATACAAAAAGTGACACTGGTGGTAGAGATTGTGTTCTACTGCGGTTCAAATGTTTCTTATGCTGCGTCATTTATTGTGGAAGATTGGGCTTGCCCGTATAATCTTTCCTGATGCGTAAATGAAATCCGGCAGAAAGGGGTTACCTTTCTGCTTTTTTTGTTTTGAATAGTAAATACTAATTTCCTGTTCAATTGGGGATGTTGACATTGAAGTAAGGGGTGAGGTTCCAAATGATTGAAAAGGTTATAGAGAATGCTTTAAAATCAATGCAGGGAGAATTTTCGGTAGTCTTGAAAGACTTGAAAAGCGGTATTGTTTATTTTGAAAAGGATGCTGACAGACAGGTTCCATCTGCAAGTACAATAAAAATACTGGTTATGATTGAAGCTTTCAGAAAATCCCTGCTCGGTAAACTGGATTTGGACGGAAAGGTCAAAATAAAAAAGGATGAAAAAGTGGATTTCAGTATTATTACTGAAATGAATACCGATGAATATTTAGTGAGGGATTTAATAATTTTGATGATGACAATAAGTGATAATACAGCTACCAATGTACTTATTGACTTGCTTGGCATGGATGACATCAATAATACAGGGGCCGCATTGGGGCTTCGTGGTACAGTTCTTCAAAGAAAAATGATGGATTTTGAGGCTGCCAAACAAGGCAGGCAAAATCTTACCACACCGATGGATATGCTTCGGCTTGTGGAGAAGCTGTATAGGAACGATATACTTACACCAAAAGCCTGCGGTGAGATGTTGAAGATTATGAGTACCAAAGTCGGCAGGGATTATATGATACGGGATCTTCCGGCTGATATCAGGGTCGCTCATAAACCAGGTGAACTGAATGAACTTAACCATGACATTGGTATTGTTTATACTCCGGCTTGTGATTACGCCTTGGGGATATTCGCAACCGGACTTAAGGACAATATCATGGGTAGAAGATATATAGCGGAGCTATCCAGGGAAATATTCGACCATATATATAAGTTAGGAGGAATAGAATGAAGATAACAAGAATTGAAACATCGATGCTCACTACTCCACTCAAGAAGCCTTTTAAAACTGCACTAAGACAAACCAGCGTATCTGAAAGTATAATAGTTAAGATTCATTGTGACGACGGGCAGGTTGGCTATGGGGGTGCTCCTCCAACAGCAGTTATAACAGGAGATACCTTGGGTTCAATAAGAGGTGCAATAGAGAATTTCATTGGTCCGGCAATAATGGGAATGGAAATAGAAGAATTCGATCCTCTGATGAAAAAACTCCATAGCTCAATTTACCGGAACACCAGTGCAAAGGCTGCGGTCGATATGGCCTTATATGATTTGTTCGGAAAGCATTTCAAGCTGCCTTTATATAAGCTCTTTGGGGGGGCAAGGAAAGAAATTGAATCTGATATTACAGTAAGCGTAAATTCCCCTGAAGAAATGGCGGAGGATGCAATAGCTTATATAAAAAGAGGCTATACTACGCTTAAGACAAAGGTTGGCCTGGATAGTGAACTTGATATTGTGAGGGTCAAAAAAATAAGGGAAGCTGTCGGAAATGATATCAAGCTGCGTCTTGATGCGAACCAGGGCTGGATTGCAAAGGAAGCGGTCAAAACTATAAAGAAGCTTGAAGATATGGGAATGAATATAGAACTTGTTGAACAGCCCGTTAAAGCTCATGATATAGAAGGGCTGAAGTATGTAACTGATAATGTGGATACGCCTATAATGGCTGATGAATCGCTGTTCCTGCCTGAGGACGGCTTCGAGATTCTTAAGCTCAGAGCAGCGGATATTCTCAACATAAAGCTGATGAAATGCGGAGGAATTTATAACGCATTGAAGATTAACGCCATGGCTGAGAGCTGCGGTGTGGAATGTATGCTGGGAAGCATGATTGAGAGCAAAATTGGAATTACAGCTGCAGGGCATCTGGCATGCGGTAAGCTTAATATCACGAGGGTGGATCTTGATGCCGTAGATTTAATGGCTGAAGATCCTATTGACGGAGGAGTTCTGGTTACAGGCAGCAGACATGCGATGCCTGAAAGCTATGGTTTGGGTATAAACGGACTGAAATAGGAGGAGGGCGGACAATGGAAAGAGCTGTAGTATTGAAAAATGTTGCATCGGTAAATCTGGTGCCAGATTTCAAAAGCGAACTGGCAGATGAAGTTCTTCACGGTATGGTGCTGGAGATTGTCGATAAGAAGAATGACCCGTGGTATAAAATTAAAACACAATATGATTATGATGGGTACGTGCATAAAAATGATTTAGTAATTGGCGATGATACGGCTTCCAAATGGGAGAATGAAAAATACGCTATCTGGAAACTGATTGCAGATGTTTTAGCTGAGCCCAAATATGCAAGCAGCACCGTTGCTACACTTGTAAGAGGCTGTCTGGTAAAGTACACGGGAGTTTTTGAGGACAAATGGGAAAAAATAGGGCTTGCAGACGGGAGTTGGGGTTGGATCAGAACAGGTTTTGCACGTCCGATAGAAAAGCTGTCTACAAAAGCTGATGAAGAAAAAATTCGTAAAAATATTGTGAATATAGCTCTGGATTACCTTGGCACCCAGTACAGATGGGGTGGAAAAAGCCAGTTTGGAATTGACTGCTCAGGGCTGGCTTCAATGGCTTACATGATGAACGGCTTCCTGATTCCAAGGGACGGAGGCCCGCAGCAGAGCTACCTCAAGGCCATAAAAAGAGAAGAAGCAAAACCCGGAGACCTGCTTTTCTTCCCGGGCCATGTGGCTGTCTATATCGGGGGAGGACGATATGTACATTCAACAGGCAGAGAAGGGTGCACGCTCATAAACAGCTTTAATAAAGGAAGCGAAGACTATAGGGAGGATCTTGATATAAAGCAGACCGGAACCGGTACGATTTTTGGAATGGGGGTTTAAGCATGGAGAAGATTTATGTTTCTGTAGATTTGGAGGGTATAGGCGGAATCGTAAGTCCGGACCAGGTAGGAATTGTGGACAATGATTTCTACAGCGAGGCAAGAAGACTCATGGCAGGAGAAGCAAATGCCGTTATAGAAGGTATCAATCAGGCAGGCGGATTAGCTGTTGTTGGTGATTCCCACGGCAACGAGCTCAATATGTCCATAGAGCTTCTGAAGGGGGATTTCCTGTTATGCTGCGGCCAGGACAAGATGTTGTCGATGATGGGCGGTATGGATGACACTTACAGTGGAGTCATACTTTTGGGATATCATTCACGCTTTGGAACGCCTATGGCAATTATGGACCATACCTACAGCCCCACAACCCTTAGAGAGCTAAAAATAAATGGTGTGCCGGTCGGAGAATCGGAAATAAATGCGGAAGTAGCAGGGTATTTTAATGTACCTGTGCTGATGGTTGCGGGTGATGATGTTACAATGGCGCAAGTAAAAAAATCCTTTTCAACTATCGAAACAGTAGCTGTTAAAAAGAGTATCGGAAGATATTCCGCACTCTGCGAACCTGTAGACAAAGTTAGAGAAAAGCTCAGAGAAGCTGCAAAAAGGGTTACCGAGAATATTGATAAATACGGATTTATCTATAAATCCAAACCTCCTATACGGATGGAGTTCATATGGAATACAGCTGTAATGGCCGAGATTTGTACTTATGTCCCTGGAGTTGTCAGAGTGGATGAAAGGACAACAGCCTATGAGTGTGATGACTACATCCAAGCCTTTAAGTTATTTACCGTATTCAGAAGGCTGGCAAGTGCCGTATCCAACAGGGAATACCTATAAATCATTGCAGTTTGCCCCAATTAAATATCTACTGGATAAATAGCAAACATCCCAACACTTTTAGCAATAATTTGATTCTATCAGATTATTAAAATTCAAATTATTAAATATAACAAAAATTTAGAAATTTCGACACAATCAGAAGGGATATTTGCTTTTGTAACGAATACTATTACTATAGAGTATAAAAAAGCTGTAATCACTACTGCTTTGTTTACTTACCACGTATTCAAAATCCAGTAGAAAATAGTTCTATTTTCTACTGGATTTTATTTTAAGTTATTGTATTTGAACAATAATTTTCCATTACAAAAAAAGTCTAGTTAGGTATATAATTATTTCTAAAGAAGGTTAAAGTGTTCCAAAGGCTTAATACGTAAGCCTTATATATAAAAATAAAGGGGGAAGCAGAATTATGAAAAAAAGGTCATTGCTTATTTGCCTGGCAATGCTGCTCGTTTTAAGCACACTGCTATCCGCATGTGCTCCGAAACAGGCTACCCAGGGAGATGCTGCAGCACCAGCTCAAAGTGAAAAGAAAATCAGTATACCGATGGAATCAGAACCACCAAACATTGACCCGCAGATAGGTACAGACTTATATTCCTTCTTCGTAGCAGGTCATGTTCTTGAGGGACTCGTAAGAGTTTATGACGGTAAAGTACAACCCGGTATAGCAGAAAAGTGGGAAATTTCACCTGATGGACTCACATACACCTTCCACCTGAGAGATTCAAAATGGAGCGATGGAGTACCTGTAAAAGCTCAGGATTTTGAATACTCAATATTGAGGCTTTTGGACCCGAAGACAGCAGCAGGTTATGCTGAAGTAATGGGTTTCTACATTAAGAATGGTGAAAAGTATTACAAGGGAGAAATAACTGACAAGTCGCAGGTTGGAGTAAAAGCAACCGATGACAAGACTCTTGTAATCACACTTGAGAATCCTACAGGTTATTTCTTAAGGCTTCTGGGCTTCGTAGCCTTCCTGCCGGCAAGGCAAGATCTTGTGGAAAAATTCGGCGAAGCATATGCAGCTGAACCAGACAAGATGGCTTATAACGGACCTTACATGGTTAAGGAATGGAAGCATGAAGAAAGTCTTACTATGGTAAAGAACCCTAACTTCTGGGACGCAGACAAGATAAAAATGGATACGATCGAGTGTCCGATAATCACTGACAGTAAGACAGAAATAAACATGTTTGATGCAGGAGACGTGGATTTCAGCTCAATACCGGCAGAAATGCTTGATACTTATATACAGAACGGAAAAGCCAAGATGATGCCTAACGGCGGACTTTTCTGGCTGCAATTCAACTACAGCAGCAAGACTAACGGACAGATACTTGGAAATGTAAACTTCAGGAAAGCCGTAGCCTATGCAATAGACAGGGAAGCACTTGTTAAGGCAGTAGTTAAGAAAGGTACTCCTGCAACAAGGTATGTACCGGATAACATAATGGGTATAAACGACAAATATGCAAAAGAGAATCCTTTGGATTCACTACCGACAAAGGCTGATCCGGCAAAAGCAAAGGAATACTTTGATGCGGCACTTAAGGAACTTAACCTGACAGTTGACAAGTTCCCGACACTTAAGCTTTTGGGCGCTGATACCTCAGAAACCAGAAAGTACTGCGAAGCTTTACAGGACATGCTCCTCAAAAACCTTGGCATAAAGATAGAGCTTGTAAATGTACCTTCAAAGCAGAGATTGCAGGCTGTTAAGGATAGGGACTATGAGATAGTATATTCCAACTGGTTCCCGGATTATGATGATCCTATGACTTACCTTGATATATGGATCACTGGCGGTGGATTCAACCGTTCAGACTACTCAAATCCGAAGTATGATGCCCTCATTAAGGAAGCAAAAGCAGCTACTGATGAAAAAGTTAGACAGCAGAAAATGTTTGAAGCCGAAAAGATTGCTCTTGAGGACATGATAGTTGTTCCGACCCACTGGGGAGCAAATGCCGGCGTTCAGTCCGACAGACTTGTCAACTTTGTACGTTCAATGGTTGGCGCAGACCCGGATCTCACATACGTTGATATAAAGTAATATATCCTTGAAACAGGGTGCTGTCCCTAACACGGGACAGCACTTTTTTCATATGATGCGCACTAATATGCACGGCAATAGGCAATAGGCAATAGGATTTCAGGGATGGGCTTCGAAGCCTGGCTTGAACCCATCGCCCATAGCCTGGTGAATGCATTGCATCATATAAAAAAATGTAAAATGTTCAGTGCGAAATAAATAGTATTGAAAAATGTACAATGTAAAACATATGTTATAAAGTCTTTTTTCTTGACAAAACTACTATTGATTTGTATAATAAAATTTGTCAATTACATATATGAGTCGCGGAATTGAATTTGTAAGGATTTATATGACTTTCCGCGAATACATTAATGAGACAGAAGTGTGAAAAAGATGCACTTTTTCGCATTCTGAACGGGTGGTTAAATGGAACTTAATTTTACAAGAATTTCAAGGTCTGAAGGGGTCAAAGAAGAGTTTGATATGATTGACCACCTTGACGGAAAATCGATAGACTTCGGCGGGGAAAAGCTTGTACTACTATCACCTGTAAGAGTAAGAGGCAGTGCGGTAAATTATGAAGGTAAGATTAATGTGGAACTTCATATTACTGCTCAAGTTGAAAGAACATGCTCAAGATGCCTGGACACTTTTAAAGAAGATGTTGAAGTCGATTCCCGGTATGTTTTTATAAGGGAAGCGAAGGATGACAAGGAAGACTATTATGTTTTCAAGGGTGATAAGGTAGACATAACAGAATTTGTTCTGAATGACATAGCAGCTAAACTCACCATGAAACCACTTTGTAAGGAAACCTGCAAAGGAATATGTCCTATTTGCGGGAAAAATAAAAATATTACAGACTGCCAATGTAAAAATGAGCAAATTGACCCAAGGCTGCAAGCTTTAAGCAAACTGCTTGACAGAGAGTAAGGAGGTGTTTAGATTGGGTTTACCGAAGAGAAGACACTCACAAGCAAGAAGAGATAAAAGAAGAGCTAACTGGAAGCTGGCATTACCCGGCTTGGTTGCATGCCCACAGTGCCATGAACCAAAGCTTCCTCACAGGGTTTGCAAATCCTGCGGTTACTATAAGAATAGGACTGTTGTTGCAGCAGAAGAGTAATAAAAGTTTATTAATGATAGTTTCCTCGATGCAAAGTATTGCGCTGGGGAAACTATTTGTTTTATTGCAAAAAACACTTGCATATTTGGTGTTAACTATTATATATTAATATTAGTACCAGATACTAAATATAGCTACCAATATTGATGTGTAGTGTTTGAGATGACTGCACATTATTAGGAGGTATGTATATGAAGCAGAAAGGGGTATCTAAAAAAGAAAGGCAGAATGGCCTTCTGGAAAGAATAAAGAATGACCCTTTTCTAACGGATGAGGAACTGGCGGAAGCTTTTAACGTCAGCATACAGACAATAAGGCTGGACCGGCTTGAATTGGCAATACCGGAGCTTCGGGAGAGAATTAAGAATGTTGCTGAGAAGAACTATTCAAAGGTCAAGTCACTGCAAGGAAGAGAAATTATAGGTGAGCTTGTAGATCTTGAGTTAGGTGCCAGCGGTATTTCCATTCTGGAGACCGATAGCAATTTTGCCTTTGAAAAAACAAATGTAATAAAAGGGCAGTACATATTTGCGCAGGCTGAATCTCTCGCAATTGCAGTAATTGATGCGGATGTAGCGCTTATCGGGGTAGCCAATATCAAGTATAAAAACCCTGTTTTCGCCGGTGATAAGCTTATTGCCAAGGCTGAAGTAGTGAGAACCAGAGGAAACAAGTATTTTGTTTGGGTGTTTATCAGAGTTAAGCAGGTCGAAGTGTTCAGGGGAAAATTCATACTGGTATCCTTTAGTAAATAGTTGTATAAAAGCTTGGGAGGTATGGGTATGAAGATTGCTGTTGATGTAATGGGCGGAGACAACGCTCCAAGAGCTATAATCGAAGGTGCACTATCAGCTTCCGGAGAATATGGAGCAGAGTTGTACCTGGTAGGTCTGAAGACCGAGATACTCAAGTATCTGGACGAAGAGACGGTAAAAAATTCAAAGATTAATATTATTGAGGCATCAGAAATTATAAATGTGGATGAATCCCCTGTAAATGCAATTAAACAAAAAAAAGACTCATCAATGGTTGTAGGCTTGAAACTGGTTAAGGACGGACAATGCGACGCTTTCGTATCAGCCGGAAGTACGGGCGCATTTCTAGCCGGTTCCTTGCTAAAGGTTGGCAGGATAAAGGGAATCGACAGGCCGGCGTTGTCACCGCTTATCCCGACTGTGAAAGGCAACTGTATGATAATAGATGCAGGAGGCAATGTGGATTGCAAACCAAAGAACCTGCAACAGTTTGCCGTTATGGGTTCAATATATATGGAAAAAGTAATGGGTATAAAAAATCCCAGGGTCGGTCTATTGAATATCGGAACTGAGGATTCCAAGGGGAACGAGCTGACAAAGGGGAGCTTCGAACTCATACGCAGTACAAACGTAAACTTTGTCGGAAATGTTGAAGCAAGGGATATTATAAGCGGTGTATGTGACGTATGCGTATGTGACGGATTTGTAGGAAATGTCCTTCTTAAAAACACAGAAGGTGTTGCAATTACCATATTCAAGCTTCTCAAGGAAGAGTTTATGAAAAGCTTCAAGACAAAGATTGGTGCAATGCTTTTAAAAAACAACCTGAAAAAATTCAAGGACCGTTTTGACTATACGGAAGTTGGCGGAGCACCGTTCCTGGGCATAAACGGGATAATGATAAAAGCCCACGGAAGCTCGGATGCCAAGGCTGTAAAAAATGCGATAAGACAGGCAAAACTCTTATATGACAATGGATGTGTCGATACAATAAGAGAAGAAATAAGTAAATTGGGAGTTGAAAGCGCTAATGAACAGGCTTAAGAAAGCAGGCATAATAGGCACGGGAAGCTGTTTGCCAAGTAAAGTAATAACTAATTTTGACCTGGAAAAAATGGTTGATACAAATGACGAATGGATAAAGAGCAGATCAGGTATAGAAGAAAGAAGAATTACCGACGAAAATACAGCAACTTCGGACCTCGCAACGGAAGCAGCACTAAAAGCTCTTGAAAACGCAGGTGTAAAGCCGGAGGACATAGACCTTATCATGGTAGCTACAGTGACACCGGATATGGCATTTCCTTCTACAGCCTGCATAGTTCAAAAAAATATAGGCGCAGTCAATGCAGCGGCTTTTGATCTGGAAGCAGCATGCTCAGGCTTCATATATGCGCTTACGCTTGCTGACAATCTGATAAAGACTTCTTTCTATAAAAATATTCTGGTT
>JBLNDG010000224.1:0-15407 GCA_050261415.1 Caulobacteraceae bacterium
CGGACCTGTTTGGTGTACATATTGGCTGGGTATTTGCTCTTTTGTTGGTGGTTCTCGTACATATATTCATGAACCACACAAAAAGGGGCTATGAAATTGCTGTAATTGGTGAGAGTACCAATACAGCACGCTATGCGGGCATTAATATTAAAAAGACTATATTAATAGCCATAATGCTCTCCGGCGGCCTTTGCGGCCTGGTCGGGATGATTCAGGCTTCTGCTGTAAATAACACGCTGTCGGTGGAAATAACCGGCGGTGTTGGATATACCGCAATTATTACAGCTTGGCTGGCAGCCTTGAGTGCGCCGCTAATTTTAGTGGTATCCGTTCTTTTTGCAGCACTTCTGGAGGGCGGGTCATATATACAGACTGTTTTTGGTATACCCCAGGCAGCTGCAGAAATACTGCAAGGAATCATTTTATTCTTCGTATTGGGCAGTGAATTTTTTGTACGATACAAATTTGTATTGGTTAAAAGACGTCAAACTGTTCTAGGTAATCAAGTCACTTCGGGAAAGGAGGTTCACTGATTATGGAAGCAGTAATTTCCTTTCTACATGCGGCAATTATAGCAGGCACACCTCTTTTGTTTGCAACACTCGGGGAAATCATAACAGAGCGCTCCGGTAACTTAAACCTTGGGGTGGAAGGCATGATGCTGATGGGTGCGGTTATGGGCTTTATGGTAGGGCTGTCGACAGGAAATGCCGCACTGGCATTATTAACGGCCATGATTGCAGGAGCGTGCGGTGCATTTATTTTTGCCTTCTTAACAATTACACTGAGGGCAAATCAGGTTGTATCCGGTTTGACTCTGACAATATTCGGTTCAGGCTTTGCAGATTTTGTCGGACAGGATCTGGTAGGACAGATAGCACCTGAAGGCTTAAGGCTGTTTTTCAGGCCGTATACCATACCTTTGCTCGGCAATATACCGGTCATAGGCCCGGTGCTGTTCAGGCAGGATGCTTTTGTTTACCTGGGCTATGCAACAGCTATACTGTTGGGGATATATCTTTATAAAACCAGCTGGGGAATGAACCTGCGGGCCGTCGGAGAGAATCCGGGAGCGGCAGATGCTGCCGGTATTAACATTACTTTGTACAAGTATTTACATACTTTGCTGGGTGGAGCTCTCTGCGGTCTTGGAGGAGCTTATCTGTCCCTGGTATATGTACCGGCTTTGCAGGAAGGTGTTACAGCAGGAAGAGGCTGGATAGCCGTTGCATTGGTTATTTTCGCAACTTGGAATCCTTACAAAGCTTTATTTGGTGCTTATCTGTTCGGTGGGTTGGATATAATCGGTTTTAGGATACAAAACCTGGGGATCAATATATCCCAGTATTTTATAGACATGCTGCCATACCTGGTAACCATTACCGTACTGGTGGTCGTGTCCATGAGAAAGTCGAAGGAGAAGGCGCCGCCAAAAGCATTGGGGAACGCATATTTCCGGGAGGAACGCTAATAGTTTTTAATACTGGCGCAATAGGGCTCTTATGCGACATATCAGCGCACCCGGATAGGGTGCTGTTTTTTCCAAAATGGAGAGTGATACATAATAAATGACCGCTGCAAGGACTGCATACAAATCAGCAACCTGGAAAAAAGACTGGTGGGGCTGGAAGTATGAGATTAAGGACAGCATCAGGCAGATTGCGGAAAAGATCGGTATAATCGAGAGAAAACCCGCAAAACGCTGGGATGATATGGTAAAAATAATAGTGGCCGTGCTGGTGACAGCTGCGGTCACTTATTTTTTTCAAAAAATAAGGAGGAAACAACATGTACGGTTTCTTAAAATACAATCTGTTTAATATACTTATTATAATGACCGCGGTTTTTTATTCGTTTATCTATACCGCATAGGTAAACGTGATACCGTCAAAAAGATCATTCTCGATTTTGTCATTCAGGCAGAGAGGGCTTTGGGCTCCGGGACAGATGACCTAAAATACGCAATGGTAATTGATAGGGCATATAATGTATTGCCGGCACTAATACGGTTTCTTATAACGAGGAAGGAGCTGGACAATCTTATCGAGGAAGCTGTTCAATACATGAAAGCGCAATTATCTGATGAAGCAGCCTTCTAGGACATGGCGAAAAAAGTACTGCTTCATAATATGAAAGCATGTTTATCAAAATGAAAGGTGGCGAGAATAATGATAAACAGCAGGGATATAAAGGATCTGCACCCAAGGCTGCAGATGATTTGCAGAAATCATATAGAAGAATGTACAAAACGCGGAATCATGATCATTATCACATCGACACTGAGAGATCAGGATTATCAAACATATCTTTACAATCAAGGCCGAAGCAGACCGGGAAATATTGTTACGAACTCGAAGCTGTTAGGGCCACATGGGTTTGGCTTGGCTTATGATGTTGCTCCGGTTACATCCGATGGCAAAACCATACTTTGGGAGGATACTGCAAAGTGGGAAATAATAGGGGCTGAGGGCAAAAAACTGGGGCTTACTTGGGGCGGCGATTGGAAATCGATTGTTGACAAGCCGCATTTTGAGCTTACCGATGGACTAACTGCCGCAGCGCTGCGCTCAGGAAAGAGACCGAAATGGTGGGTTACAGCCTTAACCTTGGAAGAGGCTGTTGAGATACTGAGCGAAAAAGGAATTATCAACACACCGGAATACTGGCTGAAGAACGCAGTAATCGGAAGCAGCGTTGAAGGCGAATTCGCAGCAAAGCTGATTATCAATATGGCCAATAAGCTAATAGGTTAGCCAGTTGTAGTATATAATGAAAATTATTCAAGCCAACAGACTAGGAGTCATGATTCCTAGTCTGTTTTTTTTGTCTTGCGATACCACAGGCTAGACCCGTGGTTTAAAAAGGCTTATAGCTATGAGTAGAAAAAATAAACCGCCTCTTTAGGGGCTGTTTGTGAAAGTTATAATGGGCATATGAAAATGTAAATTTTTTGTTTAAGCAGGAAAAAGAGTACCGCATAAAGAAAATATATTTGGTTCTTTTCTGCGATAAAGTTGTACAAAATTTTTGAGAGTAGTCACTCATTACGAGAGGTGGACAAGTATGAAGATTAAACTTGGTATTATCGGCTCCATAGAGACAATTGATAAGATCAGGAGTGTTTTGGAAGAATTTGCAGACAAGGCTGATGCATTTATATATTGTTATCACGATAAAAGAGAGACCATTGAAATGCTGGAGGAGTGCCAAAATAAAGCTGATGTAATTTTGTTCTCCGGACAGGTACCTTATTCTATAGCCCATCAAGAATGCAACATAAGGAAACCGACGGTTTTTATTCCAAGGACGGGAACCAGTGTATACAGGGCATTTTGGCAGATGAAGATGGGAAATATTGATTTTAGCAGGATCAGCTTTGATACCATTGAACAGCAAGCTATTGGGGAGGTTTTAAAGGAGCTTGACATTTCCCTGGACAAAATTTATGTTAAATCTTATCCGGGAGACATTGATTATAAAGAGCTTACAGACTTTCACTATAACCTATGGAAGGACAAAAAAATAAATGTAGCAGCCACCTGCCTAAGTACTACATACAGAAATCTGAAGGCTTTGGGAGTGCCGGTTTACAGGCTGTTTCCAACCAGGCACTTGATTAGGGAATGCATTTATAAAGCAGTATATAAGGGCAATGTGGAAAAAATAAAGGCTACCCAGATGGCTGTACAGATAGTCAAAATAAAAAGTCCGAACAAAAACATTTCTACAGAGTATGAATTTCTAAAGATAAAGAACAAACTGGAGGAAGGGCTTATAAGCTATACACAGGAGAATCTAGGGTCCATTTTCCCATTTGGTAGGGATGAATACCTGATTTTTATGACAAGGGGATCCATAGATGCATATTGTACCAGCTTCAAACTGCCGCGCTATATTGAAGCTGAATCAGACTTGAAGGTAGAGATGGCCTCCGGTATCGGATTTGGAGATTCTGTTCATGAAGCGGAAGTGAATGCAAGGAATGCACTGGATTTCGCCTTGAAGGAAAATAAAAACTGCTGCTTTATTCTGGATGAAAGTGGTATAATACTTGGCCCAGTATTCGAGGAAGAAAGCAATCCTCTTGCTTATGACTTGCTTGTAGAGGATGATGCAATGATAGAAATGGCTAAGAATATCCAAATCAGCCCCAGCTATGTATCAAAAATTAAATCGATTTTGGTCAAGCTTAATAAAAACTGTATAGAAGCTGAAGAACTGGCTAACTACCTGGGAATCAGCGTAAGAAGCGCAAGAAGGATATTGAAACAAATAACCGATGCCGGATATGGCAGCATAATAGCCAGTGAAAGCAGAGCCGGTATAGGCAGACCAAGACAGATATACGAGATTGATTTTTAAAACCCTGAGGGAATGAAAGAACCTTCGGGGTTTTTCATTTATAAAAATTTTTTGAAAAATTGAAGGAATATTTAAACTGATAAAGAATATATTACTAAGGGTCATGACCGAAATAAGACTGAAAGGGTGTATTATATGTTGCAAACTACAAACAAACCAAGGGGTATGTTCCGGCGTTTTTTGGACTGGGTAGAAAGGGTAGGCAATAAGCTTCCCCATCCTTTTACATTATTCATCA
Source organism: Caulobacteraceae bacterium (assembly GCA_050261415.1). Taxonomy (GTDB): domain Bacteria; phylum Bacillota; class Clostridia; order Lutisporales; family Lutisporaceae; genus JBLNDG01. Next base: position 4,601 of record JBLNDG010000224.1, read on the forward strand.
TATTAGCTGTGTTGACAATGGTTCTCTCGGCTATATTTTCAGGCTTAGGAATAAAGGTAATCCACCCCGGAACACATAAGGAAGTAGTCATACGAAGCCTTTTGTCTAAAGATGGTATACTTTGGATTATAGACAGTTTTTTGAAAAATTTTATAGGTTTTGCACCGCTGGGATTGGTCTTGGTAATGACATTCGGTATAGGTCTGGCAGAAGAAGTAGGACTTGTCTTTACCTCACTGAGAAAATTGGTTATGGGTGCTCCAAAATCACTTATTACAGCTACGGTAATATTCGTAGGTATAATGGGCAATATTGCTTCTGATGCGGCTTTTGTAGTAATTCCACCGCTAGCGGCAATAATTTTCCTGGCAGTTAAAAGACATCCGCTGGCTGGATTGGCAGCGGGCTTTGCAGGTGTTGGTGCAGGTTTTACAGCTAACCTTCTGGTAGCAGGAACAGATGCGCTGCTGGCAGGCATAACCAATGAAGCAGCAAAGTCAATAGGTGTACAAAGTACAGTTACACCGGTTTCCAATTGGTATTTCTTGATAGCATCAACAGTGGTTCTTACTTTTATAGGTTCATGGGTCACAGAAAAGATTGTTGAGCCGCGATTGGGAGAATACAAAGGAAACACTATGAAGGAGCTGGAAGCTCTGACTCCTTTGGAGAATAAAGGTCTTAGAAATGCTGGCATTGCAGCACTTGTATATATCGGAATAATACTTGCAGGACTTATACCCCAATCAGGAATATTGAGGGATGCAGAAAAGCATACAATTATTCCGTCTCCATTCTTGAATGGGATCATTCCAATCTTAATGATGCTTTTCTTCGTAGTAGCACTTGCTTATGGTATTACTGTAAAGTCGATCAAGAGTGAAAAGGATATACCTGTAATGCTCGGAAAGGTAATGAAGGGCATGTCCGGATATGTTGTGCTTGTATTTGCAGCATCACAGTTTATAGCTTTCTTTAATTGGAGCAATATGGGTACAGTACTGGCCGTAAATGGCTCCAACTTCTTGAAAAATATCGGGTTTACCGGAATTCCGCTAATAATAGGCTTTATTATAATCACCACCTTTGTAAACCTTTTTATCGGCAGCGGATCAGCTAAATGGGCATTGCTAGCTCCAATTTTTGTACCGATGCTCTCATTAATGAACTTCTCACCTGCATTCATTCAGCTGGCATATAGAATTGGAGACTCAGCTACAAATCCGATGTCGCCGTTATTCCCATATTTCCCGGTAATTCTGGCTTTTGCACAGGAGTATGATGAAAATGCAGGGGTAGGAACTTTGCTATCCCTTATGATACCATACAGCTTGATATTCCTGGCAGTCTGGTTAGTTCAACTGGTAGTTTGGATGGTATTCAACCTTCCCATAGGACCAGACGCAATAGTTTATTTACTTAAATAATTTTCTGTTTCAGGCAGGGTAATGCCTGTTGGTTGTAAAGCATAGCTTTGCTATCGGATAAATTAAGAAATGTTTTTACATATAAATCTAGGAGGCAATTTCTAATGGAAACAGTTAAGAAACTTATTGAGGATATATACCCAAGAGTAGTCGACTGGCGACGGGATTTTCATATGTATCCGGAAATCAGTGGAACAGAAGAAAGGACGGCTGGCAAAATTGCAGAGGTTCTAAGGCAGTTGCCTATAGAAATAAAGGAAAACGTAGGCGGCTATGGAGTCGTAGGCTTGCTGCACGGTTCAAAACCCGGCAAGGCAATAGCATTACGTGCTGATATGGATGCTCTGCCTATACAGGAACAGAATGACTATGATTTTGCCTCTAAGCATGAAGGAAAAATGCATGCCTGCGGACATGACGGGCATACAGCAATTTTGCTCGGTACTGCAGTGATTTTATCCAAATTGAAGGATGAAATTGCCGGATGTATAAAGTTTATTTTCCAGCCTGCAGAGGAACTTGCTCCAATTGGAGGAGCAAAGCCTATGATTGAGGCTGGAGTTTTGGAAAACCCTCAAGTTGATGCCATATTCGGACTTCACATATGGCCTAATCTGCCAAAGGGAAAAATAGGAATCAAAAATGGTGCCTTTATGGCATCATCCGATCCATTTGTAGTAGAGGTCTTTGGTCAAAACGGGCATGCATCCGCACCCCATGAAGCTGTAGATGCATTGGCAGCCGGCTGTCAGGTTGTAAATATGCTGCAGATGATTGTCAGCAGAAATATTAATCCTCAAGAGGCAGTTGCGGTAACTATAGGAAAAATGCAAAGCGGCGCAAAATACAACGTAATTTCAGACTATACCAAGCTTGAGGGAACAGTAAGGACATTGAACCCGGAGGTTCAAAAAAAGGTCGAAATGAGGATCCGTGAAATAGTGAACGGGGTATGCCAAGCAGCAGGAACCCGTGGAGAGGTAAATTACCGATATGGGTATCCGACTCTGTTAAATGATGAGAAAATGGCAAACCTAATAAGAAATGTCGGAAGTAAAATTTTGCCGGAAAACTCAATAACGGAAATTGACAAACCGGCAATGGGAGCAGAGGACTTTGCAAATTACCTACTAAAGGTGCCCGGCGCCTTTTTATGGCTAGGCTCGGGACAGGAGGGTTCTTATCCTATCCATCATCCTAAATTCGGTTTTGATGAGAGCATTATGAAGACAGGAATGGAAATGCTGGTCAATACGGTAATTCAATTTCTAGGAAGTGAAATATATAATGAATAGTGCAATGCTTCAAGAACTAATTGAACTTAGAAGGGGATTTCATCGATGCGCAGAGTCGGGCTGGCTGGAGTTTGAAACTACAATCAGAATTATTTCCTATTTGAAAGAGCTTGGGTTGGAAGTTGCATATGGTAAAAGGATACATAGCCAAAGACAAGGATTACCCTCGAAGCAACAAATGGACAGGCATAAAAATTCAATACAATGCTCGAAATATGACTTTGATACAGAGGAAATACTGCAAGGTTATACAGGTGCTGTGGGAATCCTTGATACAAAAATACCCGGTCCTACGGTAGCCCTGCGCTTTGACATTGATGCCAACGATATTGAGGAGGCACAAGAAGACCACAGGCCTGTCAGAGAAGGCTTCGCTTCAAAGAATAAAGGCATGATGCATGCATGCGGACATGATGGGCATATTGCTATAGGTTTGACTGCGGCCAAATATCTGTCCTCCAGGCGAAAAGACTTAAAAGGGAAAATCATATTTATATTTCAGCCGGCGGAAGAAGGGGTCAGAGGTGCAAAAAGCCTGGTACTGAGCGGATTACTTAAGGATGTTGATTATATATTGTCAGGGCATATCGGTTTTATGGGCAAAGAAAATGAAATAGTGTGCGGTGTAGGCGGCTTCTTGGCAACCAACAAGCTTGACGTTTATTATCACGGACAGTCAGCCCATGCCGGTGCTTGTCCGGAATTGGGAAGAAATGCTCTTCTGGCAGGAGCCAATTGTGCAATAAATCTTCATACTCTGACGCAATACAGCAGCGGTATGAGCAGGGTAAATGTAGGAACCTTTCGAAGCGGAACTGCGAGGAATGCAGTAGCGGCAGAAGCAAAGCTGCAACTGGAAACCCGTGGAGAGACTCAGGAGATTAATGAGGACTTGCAGAGAAGAGCATATGAAGTGATTGAAGCCAGTGCAAAGATGTACGGAGTAAGCTGTGAAATTGTAGAGGCAGGCAGCGCTCCTGCCTACCAATACGTGAGGAATGACTTTTCAGCCCGGGTACTTGCTTTGTTGAAATCAAAAGGCTTCAATGTTTTGGAAGGAGCATCTCTGGGAGGTTCCGAAGATGTCAGCTACATGTTCCACGAGGTTGAGAAAAACGGAGGTACTGCGCTATACCTGGTATTTGGTACAAAGCTTAATGCTCCGCATCATCATCCCTCCTTTGATTTTGATGAAGCAGCGCTGGAAAACGGATTCCGGTGCTATTCAGAAATTGTACTGGATTTGTTAATGAAGACTAAAGATATTGTTAGTTGAACGGAATAAAGATGTGAACTGCTGGATAAAATCAAGCCATTGTATTAAAAGCACTACATTCGCTTATAGAATGTAGTGCTTTTGTATTATTGCCACTTTACTCTTTTGTTCCCATGCCAGTGATTTGAATTAGCCCATGGTAACTGCCGGTTATGTTAATAACTGCATGATTTTCATTGTGATATACCTCAAAGTAATATTTGGATATTTCGGTGGAGACAAAAGGGAGCATGAAAAGCTGACTGAGGAGTATATGCCGTTCATCATAAAGGCGGTATCCTCGAGAACCAACCGCTATATTGAGACGGAAAACAGTGAGGAATTCATGGTTGGATTTGAAGCCTTTGATTATGTAAAAGAATAATATGAAATTAATTCGTCGCGCTAACTAGTGCATTAAGTATAAATTAGCAATATTTGTATGACTGTATATGCGCGGTCGTTTCATCAAATACTAGGCATTGATTAATGCCTTAGTAAAGAGAAGTGATATTATTAATACAAAAAAGGAATCCAAAAGAATTGGTACCCATGATGGCTGGTTTCATGCCGACGAAGTAATGGCGACAGCTGTCCTTGAAAAGCTTTATGATGTAGAAGTCGTAAGAACCAGGTATATGGAGATACTTGATAGTCTTGATATAGTGTATGATGTAGGGGATGGTGAATTCGACCATCACAATATCGAGAAGCAGCACCGCGAAAACGGTACACCATATGCAGCCTGCGGCTTAATCTGGCGGAGGTTCGGTGCAGAAGTCATACATTCGGAATACCCGGAATTGTCCCCAGAAGACGCAGCTGTGGTTTTCCAACATATTGATTTGGGGATAATACAGGGTATTGATGCAATTGATAATGGCCTTCGGACAGTTATAAACATTATTCCTACAATGAATATATCGACTATTATATCCGGTTTTAATCCCCCATGGGATGCCGTTTTGTCCACTACTGACCAGTACTTTCATGAAGCGGTCAGACTTGCGTACTCAGTGCTTGATAATGTATTAAACGAGCAAGCTGCCGTAATGAAGGCAAAGGCGCAGATAGCGGAAGTTTATAAGAAGCGCATCAGGCAGGAAGTTCTTATTTTGGATGAGCCTTATCCATGGGCAACAGCAATAAATGAAATAGATACCAGGAAAGAAGTATTATTTGTTATTTTCCCGAGGGATAAAGAATTCTTGATACAGACAGTGCGGGGCAGCGGGGGGCCTTTCGGAAACAGGAAGAGTCTTCCCAAGTCCTGGGCAGGCAAACGGGAGAATGGGCTTAACGAAGTAATTGGCATTAATGATGCGATTTTTTGCCATCCGGCAAGGTTTATCGCCGGAGCCGGGTCCTTTGAGAGCATTTTAAAAATGGCTGATATTGCAGTTAATAAACCTGTTGAAAAGGTCAGAAGGGGATTTTTGCATACCCTGAGAAGATTGACATTACGCAGACCAATAAATAGATAAAAGCCGCACATTGTGCGGCTTTTATTACCCTTATTACTAATGATGTATTTTTGTAAACAAATAATATTATGGTATAATATTGATTAAATATTGTAGCAATATTATGTAAATTATACGAACGGATTTTTACTTGATATATTATGAGGATAACCACAAGGGGGTTACTGCAATGATAAAGGACATTGTATTGGTTTCGCCATTTGCAACACTGCATGAGACGGCAATGCGTATTGTTGAGGAACGCGGCTATGCTGATATAGTCAATGTGGTGTCGGGGGATTTGTGCCAGGGGGATATGACAGCGCTGCAATCAATTGTCAAGGGTGCCAATGTGATCATTTCCAGGGGCGGCACTTACTCGCGAATCTGTGCTGTTGTGAATGTCCCGGTTGTAGAGATTAAGCTTACCGCTTTTGATGTATTTAACAGCTTGAAGAAGGTTCACCATATCCATGAGCCCATAGCTATAATAGGCTATCAAAATGTAATACAGGGCTATGATATTATTGAAGATTTGATTGTTGACCGGAATATTATAAAGATAACCCTGGATAATGCCGTATCGGTTGAGGAGCAGATCCGACGATGCATAAACCAGAGCATCAAGGTATTTGTCGGTGACAGCATTGTGAACCGTATCGCGAAGGAATACGGATATGAGAGCCATATGATTGAATCCGGTGAAGAGGCGATTATAAATGCCGTTGAGGAGGCAATTCGGGTGTTGCGTGCAACACAGGCTGAACGTGAGCGTATGCAGCGGTTTATGGCGGTAATTGACAATACCAGCGACGGCGTAATAGCAACGGACAAAGATAACCGCATCAATGTATTTAACGTTAATGCGGAAAAAATACTTGGTATTTCAAAGGAAGCTGTAATAGGCCGTACTATGCTGGATGCAATTGGTGATAATGCGCTTACCCGTATAGCGCTTTCAAATCAGGCCAAGGTTGATTCCATTCACAGCGTGGGTAATGCTGAGTTGGCGATCAACCATGTGCCTATTGTGGTAGGCAGCGAGAATATGGGTAGTATTATTACCTTTCAGGATATAACAAAGATTCAGAGCCTTGAAAAAAAGATACGTATCAGGCTTAGTGAAAAGGGCTTTATTGCCCGCTATACTTTTGACAATATTATCTTTAAGAGCCCGGTAATGCGCCGCTGTATTGAACGGGCCCGTACCTACGGTAATTATGATTCTTCCGTTTTAATAAGCGGGCCAAGCGGTGTAGGTAAAGAACTGCTGGCACAGTCGATACACAATGTCAGCCGACGTGCAACCGGCCCATTTGTTCCTATCAACTGTGCAGCGCTGCCGTCAGCATTAATTGAAAGTGAATTGTTCGGTTATGAGGAAGGTGCCTTTACAGGAGCAAAAAAAGGAGGAAAGGCCGGCCTTTTTGAATTGGCTCATGGAGGTACCATATTCCTTGACGAAATCAGTGAACTGCCGCTGGACTTACAAGGGCGTCTGCTGCGTGTGATACAGGAAAAAGAGGTCATGCGTATTGGGGATGATCGTGTAATTCCTGTTGATGTGCGCGTTATATGTACATCAAACCGTGATTTGAGTGATCAGGTCAGAAACGGTAAATTCAGGAGGGATCTGTTGTATCGAATCAATATTCTAACTCTCAAAGTACCGCCACTGGATGAGAGGCGTGAGGATATTACAGCACTTGCTGAATTCTTTGTGAAAATTTACGGACAAAAATATGGACGTCTTCCGATGTCATTGTCAGAGGAGGTCTTGACCTATCTGAAAAACTTTCATTATGAGGGTAATGTGCGTGAGCTGCAAGGCATGATGGAGCGTGCGGTTATTACCTGTGAGAGCGGAGAGATTCTTGTTGAAGATATTGCGGACGTTTCTGCTGAAACGGCTGCAGGTACCACCGAGCAGCAGGAATTGTTCATGCAGGAGCTGACGCTGCGCGAACTGGAAAATCAGTATATCGCTTATATTTATGATAAGTACTCCGGCTCCGTTGGAAATGTATGCAAGGTGCTTGGAATTGACCGAAGTACACTTTGGCGTAAAAAGAAAGCTTGATGCATATTATGTAATTTGCAATGTTGCATATTGCTACGTTGCATTGTGCAATATTAGTTGCATTACGCAACACGGATAAATTATAGACGCCCAATTTATGGATTATTCGCATTATAAAATTATGTATTTATTTAAAATAAACTCATTTTTATCCCGTAAAGTATTTTACTTTACAGTTTTTTTAAACACATAGGAAAGTATGAATTTACCTTCCTGCGTGCGGTTTTTCTAAAAAGGCTTCTTTGGTATTTTAGGTGCTCCCGAAGAAGCCTTTTTATTTTTTTATATGAATATTTGAAATGTAGGCACACCTTTTGCTTATAAATAACTGTGAAAAGATGTTAAAGGCACATCCTTTATACTTTGGATCTCTCTATTAGCAGAGCCGGAGAATAATCAATACTGCAAAGGGGCTGTCACGCATGATTTACATTATAGCTGATGATTTAACTGGTGCCAGTGATACGGGTGTTCAGTATAAAAGACGCAGATTACGTACGCTGATATCTGCAGAAATTGACATGAACCTGATTGATGTTCTATCTGACGACTTTAACGTGGTTTCAATTAATGCCGGAACACGTACGATGCTTCCCCAGGATGCATATGATGCAATTTATGAATTGGTGAAGTGCATTAGGACTAAAGAGTATAAATACATCTACAAAAAGATTGATTCCGTATTAAGAGGCAATGTGGCGCAGGAGCTGGAAGCGGTGATGGATGCAATGAATGCAGCCGTTGCGGTTGTGGCAACCAGCTATCCTGAAAATGGAAGGACCCTTTGCAATGGTATATTGACAATTTCAAACACAAACAGCATCAAACCCGGGATAGACGTTATCAAGCTTTTTGCTGACGGAATGAATGTAAAAGTGCAGGGAATCGGTCTAACAACAGTCCGCCAAGGTAAGGATGCGGTACAGGGAGCTGTTATGGATGGACGCTCAGAGGGTGCCCGAGTGTTTGTAGTTGATGCAGTCACTGATGAAGATCTTGCTGTGGTGAGGGATGTATCGTTGGCGCTGGAGGAAAGGGCAATTCTTTGCGGATCAGCCGGTTTGGCAAAGCAGCTCAGTCTGCTGGAGACTATGGCCGAAGAAGATGAAATAATAGTCCGAGGGAAAAATGGGGTTACACTTGTTATTATTGGTTCACACAATGCTTGTACGGCGGAACAGGTCCAAGCCCTTGCCAGCAAGACAGGAATGCCGGTAATTACGATGTTTACTTCAGATATATTGCAGGGTAAGTATGAGCAGGCAAACCAGGAGCTGCTGCAGCAGGCAGACAATCTTATCAGCGGTGGCTGCAGGCTGCTGGCTATAGTAGTGGATACTCTTATGCCTGGGTTTATCAGTTCGACTAATGACAGCGAGAGTATGATAGGGGATTCATTAAGGATTGCAAATGCAATGGGCAGCTTTGCAAGGCAGCTTTGTGAGCGCTATCCGGTAAGCTCAATCCTGTCATCAGGCGGGGATACATCGCTGGCCGTACTAAAGGCACTTAATGCCAAGGGTATTGAGCTGGATGCAGAAATAGTACCTGGAGTGCCTGCCGGACGTCTGATTGGGGGTATGGCGGAAGGAATGACTATTGTGACCAAGTCCGGGGGATTTGGAAAAAGGGATTGCCTCATCCATTCAATAGAATACTTAGAGAAGAAGAGTAGAAAGAAGGGATAGATATGAAACAATATGAGTTGACTATTCCCGGTTATGTTCATGGCGGAGAAAATGCTGTCGCAAAGCTCACCGATATAATTGCAGCAGAAAAGGCATCAAGAGTCATTGTATTTACGGATAAAGGCGTGTTGGGCACCGGTATATGCGACAGTGTGTTTGAACAGATAAAAAAAGCCGGATCCGATTATTGCGTCATCAGTGATCTTCGCCCGGAACCCTCCACACAGGATGTGACAAAAGCGGTTGAGGCTATCAACAATGCTAATGGGGAACTGGTTGTTGCAGTAGGCGGCGGCAGCGTAATGGACACTGCAAAGCTTTGTGCAGCTATGAAAGGCGCATCCTACAATATTTACGATTTACTAGAGAACAATGCTCTTATGCAAAAAGGCCTGCCGACAGTGATGATTCCCACTACCTGTGGTACGGGGAGTGAAGCAACTTTCAACGCAATAGTGGCGGTACCGGAAAAAATGGTGAAGATCGGAATTGTCAACAAGAATATGCTGGCGGATTATGTACTGCTTGATGGAAACATGATTCGCAAATTACCGTCGAAGATTATTGCAGCTACCGGTATAGATGCTCTCGCCCATGCTGTTGAGTGCTTTACTTCCAATAAGGCAAACCCATTCAGCGATTTGTATGCTGCAGAAGGCGCAAGGTTGATATTTAAAAACCTTGTACGGGCTTATAATAATGCTGAGGATATGGCAGCCAAAAATAACATGTTGATTGCTGCATTTTATGGGGGTGTATCAATTGCGGCATCCGGTACGACTGCTGTCCATGCACTTGCTTATCCCCTAGGCGGCAAGTATCACATTGCCCATGGAGTATCCAACGCTATCATGTTTGCACCTGTAATGAGAGCCAATTTAGAGGCATGTGAGGACCGGCTGGCGCTTTTGGAGGATATTTTGAATCCGGCAGGGTTTGAAAAAACCTCTGGTGAAAAGGCACAGCGCATGATCAAACGAATTGAAACCATTGTCAAAGATACTGATATACCATCCAACCTGCATGAATTTGGAATAGGCATGGAGGATATGGATTTCCTAGTCGAAGCAGCTGCTGACTGCAAAAGGCTTTTGGATAACAACCGCCGAAGCTTGACCAAGGAGGACATCCGGTTAATTTATCGGGAAGTGATATAAGGAGGAGTATTTAATGCAAAAATTACCCATCCTGGGTATTACTATGGGTGATCCCTGTGGTATTGGCCCTGAAATTACGGCAAAGGCGCTCTCAGAGAAGCATGTCTACGAAATCTGCCGGCCGCTGGTAGTGGGTAGTGCCAAGGTAGTTATGCAGGCAGTTGAGATTGCAAAAAAACAACTGAAGGTACATGTCATTTCCAGTGTTAAGGATGCGAAATTCGAATACGGTACAATAGATGTCCTGGATCAGGATATTGTGGATATGTCCACGCTGGTCCATGGTACAGTCAGTGTACAGGGCGGTGAGGCAGCATATAAAGCCATTGAAAAGGTAATTGAGCTTGCTATGAAGGATAAAATTGATGCAACAATTACAGGCCCGTTGAATAAGGAAGCCTTGAACCTTGCAGGTTATCATTATAGTGGTCATACTGAAATA
>JBLNDG010000225.1:0-73319 GCA_050261415.1 Caulobacteraceae bacterium
GTGAGAAATCCGTGTGTTCCGTGGTTTTCGTTTCTTAACCTTTAAGGAATATCCTGGCTTCGAAGCCCATCCCTGAAATCCTATTGCCTATTGCCGCGCATATTAGTGCGCATCATATGAAGATTGCGTCGCATTCTATCTTTTTCACAATATACTTATTAACTAATATATAGCCTGAACCAAAAAAATAGAACAAAAAACCGGACATATGCATTTCTGCACATATCCGGTTTGTGATACATTTCAATCTTCAGATATATTTTCTCATGTGGCTTAAGGCAGTTTTTTCAAGTCTTGAAACCTGGGCTTGGGATATTCCGATTTCCTCAGCCACTTCCATCTGTGTCCTTCCCTCAAAAAAGCGAAGATTCAAAATCAGCTTTTCCCTGTCGTTCAGCTTTTTCATCGCTTCCCTAAGTGCTATGCTTTCAAGCCAGTTGTCATCAATATTTTTATCATCCGATACTTGATCCATGACATATATTGCATCACCGCTGTCGTGATAAATCGGTTCGAATAATGATACCGGGTCCTGTATAGCATCCAAAGCAAATACAACTTCTTCAATAGGCATCTTCAATTCATTTGCTATTTCAGATACTGTGGGCTCCTTGGAATTCTTATTGATCAGCTGATCCCTCACCTGCAAAGCCTTGTACGCAATGTCCCTTAGTGATCTGCTCACCCTGATTGAATTGTTATCCCGTAGGTACCTTCTTATTTCTCCGATAATCATCGGAACAGCATAGGTTGAAAACTTGACATTCTGGCTCAGGTCAAAATTATCTATCGCCTTTATAAGGCCTATACAGCCTACCTGAAAAAGGTCATCAACATATTCCCCTCTGTTGTTGAACCTTTGAATCACACTCAATACAAGCCTGAGGTTTCCTTTTATGAATTCTTCCCTTGATGTCTGATCCCCCTGCTTCATCCTTTTCAGCAGTTCAATCATTTTATCATTAGAGAGAACGGGTAGTTTCGATGTATTTACTCCGCAGATTTCCACTTTATTAAGCATAGTACAAGCACACCCTTTTATGTAATGTTGACATTTTAATTATTACCATACACCATTGGTATTATTCATTCAGAGGCTTGTACCTATTTCATGAAGATAAAAAAACATGCCAAATAAAGCTGATAATGTAGTGATAATAGAGCAGCCATGTATAGCTTGGCATTGGTATAGAAATCTTTATGGAGACTAAGCTCAAAATTCTAAGAAAAACGTGACCACTAAAGAAAGGGGCTCCAAGCCCCGAAAAGCTAGCTCAACCTCGTGTTTCGCTCACGGTTGTTTCTAAGGATTCTTCTCTAAGTTCCATTAGTAGTGTAAAACCATAGTTTCAACAAGAGATATTGTGTTGATACTATGGTTTTGCATATAGTTGGCAAGAATATTTGTGAAACATAATATTCGAGGCGCAACCAATCTTTCTATAAGATGCCTATCTATAACATGGCTGCTTCGTTACATAAGTGGCTATAGAAGCTAATGGTATGTATAACAGGGCATATGCCTCGCTATACATACCATTCGGTTTTACGACAACTTGCTTTTCAAACCATCCGGTTTATCTCTTTCTTTAGGCGCTTTATTATCCTCTTCTCAAGTCTTGATATGTATGACTGTGATATACCAAGCATATCGGCTACTTCCTTCTGTGTCTTTTCCACACCGTCATTAAGCCCGAACCTCAGTTCCATTATCCTCTTTTCCCGTTCAGACAGTTTTTTCAATGCAATGGTCAAAAGCTGCTTATCTATTTCATCTTCAAGATACCTGTATATTATGTCGTTGTCTGTACCCAGTATATCCGAAAGCAGCAGTTCGTTCCCATCCCAGTCTATATTCAGGGGCTCATCAAAGGATATCTCAGTCTTGGTCCTGTTATTCCGCCTCAGATACATGAGAATTTCATTTTCAATGCATCTGGAAGCATAAGTCGCAAGTTTTATCTTTTTGTCAGGGTCAAATGTATTCACAGCCTTGATAAGTCCTATTGTCCCTATTGACACCAGGTCCTCAACACCGACTCCGGTATTTTCGAATTTTCTTGCTATGTAGACTACAAGCCTCAGATTTCTCTCTATAAGTATAGCCCTTACAACTTCTTCATCGGTTTTCAACCTCGCCAGAAGAAAGCTCTCTTCATCATTTTCCAGGGGAGGTGGCAGGGCTTCGCTTCCGCCTATATAGTGAACCCAAGTATCTCTATAAACATTAAAATACTGCAGTATTCTTATTATCAACATTCGTTTGATCAATGCAATTCTTTTAAACACCCTTCTCATATCCTGACCTCCATTCTAATATTGCTGCGTTTACAAGTTCTTCTTCTGATAAAACCTACCGGCAGGTACTGTTGCTTCTTTTGTTCATTCATTCCGGAACATATCAGGATGAACTAAAGCGTTATACTCTCCATCCCTTGAAAGACTTTTCCTGTATATCCCTATTACCAGATTATCCAATCTGGTTTTTCTTTCACTGTCTTTAAGTACTCCCAAATCCGGCTTAAATCCAATAAGCATTCCGTTTTCCTTTCCTAAAGATTTAAAGGGTATGACCCGGAACCTTGTCACCCATTTTGATAATGACATTATTTCAGCAATTGCATTCAAATCATTTTCACTACTGCTGTCGAATATTTTCCGTATTTCATCAGGAAGCAATTTCTTTACCGCATCGTATTCGGCAATTACAACGGGCACATTGGTTATCGGGTCTCGAAGTGAATTGCCGGTATCAACCAGAGCATCAAGACAAATGCCTTTTTTATCAAAGAAAATATCAAGCTGTACTAATATCCGTTCACGTTTTATCCTATGCTGAATATAATCCCAACTGTACTTAACTGTAAAATACGCAATGAAAGCTGCAACAGCAAGCACCTTCAATGGGAAATCCTTTATAAAGGATATTCCGTTGCTTGTAAGGTTAAGACCGTTTATGAAATAGAACAATCCAAAGGCAGCACCGCCAAAAATGAAGGATACAATATAAAACACCCCTGTGAGCTTTAGAAGAAGCTTAAAATAAGGCGGAGTATATGCCACTATTACGATTAATAGAGAAAAGAGAACCTTTATGAAAAGTGTATATAAAAAGCTATATTGGGGAAAATAGGACAAAACCGCATATACAGCCCCCGCGAGTGAAGCAATAATTAGCTTGACCTTCGAATAGTTATACCTTGTCAGCTTCGCAGTGCTCCATAATATAAGGTAGTTCATAATAATATTTTCCAATAGTATTACATCAGCATATACATATGTTTCCACCTGACAGTCCCTTATCCTTCAATTGTTTTTTCCCTTCACGGATCAATTCCATTATGATAATTATACATAAAATTCCATAAAATACCTGTCATTTTTGGTAGTCGAATCAAATAACATTATCAAATTTCTCGACATTATATTCAAAACCGTCTTTGAAAATTACGGGCCATGCATATTCAGGGTGTGCTGTATAATTTACATGTATATTCCTGAAATAAAAAAAAAGAACCAAAATAATTGGTTCTTCTAAAAACTCGTGTCTCGTATCTATTCTATTTAAACCTGTTTCTTAGGAAGGTGGGTATGTCTATATCCTCATTACCGTATCCGCTCTTGGGATTTTCCTTCTTTTCAGTTGGAAAACCCGTAGCTTCTATTCTTCTTTCAAATGGCTTGCTGTTTTCCTCAAAGCCGGTTGCTATTACTGTAATCCTTATCTCATCCTGCATGTTTTCATCAATTACAGCGCCGAAAATGATGTTTGCGTCAGGATCCGCCGACTGGAATACCAAATCAGCTGCTTCATTCACTTCAAAAATTCCAAGGTTAGAACCGCCTGTTATGTTCAGGAGTACGCTCTTTGCACCCTCAATGCAGGTTTCAAGAAGCGGGCTGTGTATAGCCTGTTTAACAGCCTCAGCACTTCTGCCTTCGCCGCTGGCTTTCCCGATTCCCATATGGGCAAGGCCTTTATTGAGCATTATGGTTTTAACATCTGCAAAATCAAGATTTACAAGGCCGGGTACGGCAATCAGGTCGGATATGCCTTGCACACCCTGTCTCAGTACATCATCAGCTATCCTGAAGGCTTCCATAATGGATGCTTTCTTGTCAACTATCTGAAGCAATCTGTCATTGGGTATAGTGACAAGGGTGTCTACCTTATCTTTCAAATCCCCCAGGCCTTTTTCGGCTTGCATTTTTCTAACCTTTCCCTCAAAACCGAAGGGCTTTGTGACTACACCTACGGTCAGAATGCCAAGTTCCTTTGCTACTTGTGCTACTACCGGAGCTGCACCTGTCCCTGTGCCTCCGCCCATTCCTGCGGTTACAAACACCATATCTGCTCCATCAAGCATCTTCTTAATATCTTCATAGCTTTCCTCGGCAGCCCTTTTACCAATTTCGGGATTTGCACCTGCACCAAGACCCTTGGTAAGCTTCTCACCTATCTGTATCTTGTTTGGAGCCAATGACATATATAAAGCCTGCTTATCGGTATTTATAGCATAAAATTCAACGCCCTTAAGACCTGAATTAATCATTCTATTAACAGCGTTATTTCCGGCTCCGCCAACACCTACTACCTTGATTTGCGCAACAGAGTTCATATCTACATCAAATTCAAGCACAGTATACCCTCCCTATCCTACATCTATTGTTTATCATATTAATTTACATCTTCTGAAATCAATTTACCATAATAAGTTCAACAAATTTGCTTAATTTCCTTTATTTTTTTTCACTTTTGTCTGTATTTTTTTTGTAACCGGTTAAAATATATCTTCTGATTATTGCAAAGTTCTGGAACAACCTTACGCCGAATGCGAAGATTGCTGCATAATATATTGGTACTCCAAGCTGATCACCTATATAAGTAAGCATGGCGGCAAGCACAGCATTACCAAAAAAACCTGATATGAATATTTTTATATCAAAGGTTTTTTCCATACTTGACCTGATTCCGCCAAATACGGAATCCAATGCGGCAAGTATCGCAACCGACATGTAGCTTGAATACTGTATGGGTATGGTGATCGGAGAAAGTAAACCAATTATTATTCCAATTAAAAGTCCTATTATAGGTATAATCATTTTGCTTCACCACCTTCAGCTTTCCTCTGGTACTTTAATTTATTTTCACCATCATAGCCTTTTATGATGATTTTCTCAGCTTTCTGGACATCTACCATAATGCCGCTGTATTCCATGATGTCAATGTAGCTTTCCGGAGCCAGCAGCGATGCTTCCAATGTCTTCGGGTCCCCTATGGCTTTTATTACAAAAGGCACAGCATGCCTTTTCCCGTCTATGTTTATAGTAGGACCGCCGCACCTGATATTCGTCGTAGCGGTAACTCTTTCCTCATTTATTGAAATGGCTTCAGCCCCTGCTATCCTTAGTTCATTGACTATTTCAAGTATATCTATGTCATGTATTAAGTACCATAATACGTTCTGATCTTCAGCAATTTCCTGCTGGCTGTCATTCAGCGTTATAATGACTCCCGGTCCTTGCACCTTCTCATAGTCCGAATAGTTTTGCATCTTTGCAAGCTCGTCCTGCATGTTGGAATAAACGCTTCCGGTGTTTTCAATACTGGTCTTGTATTCAGCCAACTGGGCGATATCCTCGCTTATGGATTCATTAAGCTTTTTATTTTCTTTTTCCACATTATTCAGCTCGTTCTGCAGGTCCAAAAGTTTGGGAATTGTTATTATGCCCTGGTACGTAACATTGGTCTTAAACTGCACCGTTGTAATGAATCCAATAATTACAGCCAAAGCAAACAAATAATACCTTAACACAGTCTTATTCATATTACTGGGATTCTCCCTCTTTGATAACTTTTGCGTACTTTTTCTCTATTACACCATTATATTTGGGAATTTTGACAAGCTGCTCCTGTGTAATAGTGACCGCAACCCCGCTGGCTTCAAATTTATCAACAATACCTTCCCGAAGCCTTAATGCAGCTTCTAGGGTCTTCGGATCTCCTATGGCCTTGAATTCAAAAGGCGGTGCATAGGAAACCGTATTTATATTGATGTGTATTCCCCCGGTCTGTCTTATTTCAGTAGTGGATATAAACCTCTGACCGTTTATCGAAATTGCCTCAGCGCCG
This sequence comes from Caulobacteraceae bacterium, assembly GCA_050261415.1. GTDB lineage: Bacteria > Bacillota > Clostridia > Lutisporales > Lutisporaceae > JBLNDG01. Next base: position 6,134 of record JBLNDG010000225.1, read on the forward strand.
GCCGCGTTCAGTTCATTCACAAGCTCCAACAGCATTGAATATGAAATCAGCGGATAGTTTACTTTCTCACCAAATTTCAAATCATCAACTAACACTGTTATGCCAGGTCCTTCTACGTCCTCCAATCCGGCAGTTATTCTGGCCGTATCCAGTTCTTCCTTCAAAAGCTTTGCCGATGCACTGCCTTGAGATGCACTGTTTTCATATTCCTTGATTTTGGCTTCATATTCGTTTTTCATATTTAACAGCTTAGCATTATCTTCTTTAGCCTTTTTAAGCTGGGAAGCAATCTCTCTTGCTCTATATTCCGACACAGGACCTACTCCCTGCTTTACAGTCCTGAACTGAATTGAAACCATCAAGCCTAAGACTATACATACTAATGCTATCGCAATCTGGTACTTTAAGTTCTTCATTTATACGTCCTCCTATGGAACTAATTATTCCGGTTTGAATACAGGGTTGCCGCTGTGGCTCATTTCTATTGTGCCTTTCAAACTATGGCTTTTCGCATCCTCAATGATTGATTTTGCAAAACTTATCTTATAGCTTATATTATCTATACTCCCCAGATTGGCTTTTATTCCGTCTTTTATCTTCAGCTTTATGTTTGATAAGTCAGTTACGTCAATCTCAGAGACAAGGTTTAACATTCCCGCATTCTTTATTTCCCTGATCAGCATCGTAGTAACTGAAAACTGTTCCTTGTTCTGGATGTTCAAATATTCGCCAATCTTGAAGGTTTCAAATTTCAACCCCTTTACTATGGGCAAGTCGGGCTTTTTGATAGCGGGGTTGATTTCTATAATCATCCCCTCTTCATCAATGTTCAGGTAGGACCCTACATAGGGTACATAAGCCATTATTTCCCGTTCAATTATATCTATCAATACCTTGTTGGGCAAAATTCTTTTTATTTTTATCATTTTTACATAAGGATTCTGAAATATGCTCCTCATGGAATTCTTCTTATTGATCCTGAAAATATTCTCTCCATAATATATTGATGATAGCTTTATAATTTCTTCCCTTGAAACACTCTTATTACCCTCAACGGTTATAAATTTTATCTGAAAAAAGCTGGATGATATGAAAAATGCCGCAAATATGCAGATTATGAATAAAAAAACTACATATTTAAACCTACCTCTCATGTTTTCACTCCCAAAATACATTCCAAGTGTTGATGCTTGTCCCTAAACGTTGTAAAAATTAACACCGCTTGCTGTTATAATACAGTATTTATCATAACAACACGCAGGTGGAAATTTTCATAAGCAAAATAATTATAAGCTCTTTCTATGTCGTAATCCTGTGTATGTCGGCACCTAACTTAGCCAACTTATTCTCTAGTTTATCATATCCTCTGTCTATATGCAATTTCACATTATCAACCACGGTTGTTCCTTCTGCAGCCAATCCGGCAAGCACAAGTGAAGCTCCTCCCCGGAGGTCCCCAGCCCTAACTTCTGCCCCGGTCAACTTTTTCACACCTCTGACGATTGCCGTTCTTCCATCCACCTTGATGCTTGCACCCATTTTCATAAGCTCTTCCACGTGTTTATATCTGCTTTCAAAGACGGTTTCTATAAAAATGCTTGTTCCTTTAGCTATAGTCATTGCAGCCATCATCTGCGCCTGCATATCAGTCGCAAATCCTGGGTATGGAAGAGTTTTAATCACTTCCACAGCCTTGAGCTTCTTGCTGCAAATAATATGGAGACTGTTCTGGTATTCGGTTATGATGCATCCGCTTTCAGTAAGCTTTGATGTAATTGATTTCAGGTGTTCATTTATAACGTTATTCAATACTATATTTCCGCCGGTTATTGCAGCTGCCGCCATTAGTGTACCTGCAACAATCCGGTCGGGTATGACGGTATGCTCTACATCGTGGAAGTCCTTAACCCCTTCGATTTTTACCGTACTGGTTCCGGCACCTGATATTTTTGCGCCCATTCCGTTTAGGAAATTCTGAAGGTCTATAATTTCCGGTTCCTTTGCCGCGTTTTGTATAACAGTTATTCCTTCTGCAGTAGTAGCAGCAAGCATTATATTTTCTGTCGCTCCTACGCTTGGATAGTCAAGGTTGATTTCCGCACCCTTCAGCTTGTCACACTCACAATTGATATAACCATGAGCCTCCATAACTTTTGCCCCCAGACGTTTCAAACCCGACAAATGGATATCAATAGGCCTGGGTCCAATTTCACATCCACCGGGGTAGCTAATCTTCACTTGACCATTCCTGGCAAGCATTGCGCCCATTAGTATAATGGAGGACCTCATTTCCCGTACTGGCTTTTCAGGTATAGAAGTATCTAAAGGGTTGTTCGACTTTACTATCAAGGTGCCGTTTTCCGAGAAGCATTTGCAACCGATACTGCGGAGCAAGCCTGATAGCAGCTCTACATCCCTTAATTCTGGAACACTGTGAATAACCGATTCTTTTCCACTAATTATGGTGGCAGCAAGGATGGGCAATACGGAATTCTTAGACCCGTCAATCCTCACTTCGCCTTCCAATCTGTGCCCACCGTTTATTACGTACCTATCCATTAATAATTTACACCCCCAGGAAGCCATTATTATTCAATCATACTAATATACTATGCACTACTTCCACAGGTGTTACATTACCGGCCGGTCCGCAGCTTCACCGGGTATGTCGGCACTCTATAGGTGTTTCTTTTGTACGAGCTTTTTCGCTTCATCCACAATAATTTCTGCCGCATCTGTTTTCCCGAATTCCTTGCTCTTTACTGCCATCTTTTTTGTCTTATCCGGGTTTTGCAGCATGTTCATTACTTCACTAAATAATATATTATCATTCAAATCCCTTTCCAGTATCACTACTGCAGCACCATTTTTTTCTAGTGCTCTGGCATTATACTCCTGATGGTTATCAGTGGCATAAGGAAAGGGAATTAGTATAGAAGGTTTCCCCAGGGCAGTAATCTCTGAAAGGGTACTGGCCCCGCACCTGCTGATAATGATATCGCTTGCTGCCAAGGCTTGTGGCATATTGTGCAAGTACGGTACAACTTTAAGCAGGCTTGTACCCGTTGGAATTCCTTCCTTTTTGTAGCTTTCAAGAACGCTTTCGTATTGGGACTGTCCCGTCATGTGAAGCATCTGAAAACTCTTACCGCTGGTGCAATACTTAGCAATAGGAAGAACACTCTCATTTATTTTTTTTGCACCTCTGCTGCCGCCAACAACAAACACTACAGGCAAATCCCTAGTAAAGCCAAACTCTCTTAAGCCTGCCTCTTTTGTGGCGTTTAAAATGTCACTCCGTATGGGATTTCCGGTTACAATTATTTTATTGTTGTTTGGGAAGTATTTTGAAGCTTCCTTGAAATTCAATGCAACAACATCCGCCATCCTGGACAATATCTTGTTCGTAACTCCCGGAAATGCATTTTGTTCATGTATTAAAGTCGGTATGTTTAATAGTGCTGCAGCCAAAAGCACCGATCCGCATACGTATCCGCCGGTGCCTATTACTATATCAGGCTTGAAGCTCCTTATTACTTTGGCAACGCTAAAAAGACTCACTACGGATTCCTTTACTGCTATTACATTTGCAAAGGATAATCTTCTCTCAAAGCCCCGCACTTTTATATTTTTTAGGTTGAAGCCCTCTTTGGGCACTATGCTGTTTTCAAGCCCCTTTTCAGTACCGATGAATAGTATGTCAACATCCTTATATCTCTTCTTTATTTCCTTGGCAATGGAAACAGCCGGATATATGTGACCTCCGGTACCGCCTCCCGATAATATAACCTTCTTCATATTTAACTCCCACCTGACTTTATGGTTTTCGATATATTCAGCAATATGCCCATATTGGCCATCACAAATAACAGCGAAGAGCCTCCCGAGCTGATGAACGGCAGCGATATTCCTGTCGTAGGTATTGATACTGTAGCAACTGCAATGTTTAATGTGGCCTGTATACCTATCATGCATACTATACCTGTCGCAAGAAGGCACCCGAAGGTATCAGGCGAAAGCAGGGCTATCCTTAATCCTCTCCAAATAAGAAGAGTAAAAAGTACAACAATTGTAACTGTCCCTATAAACCCCAGCTCCTCGCCTATAATTGAGAATATGAAGTCATTCTGGGGTTCAGGTATGTAAAAGAACTTCTGTCTGCTGTTGCCCAGTCCCAGGCCGAATATGCCTCCGGATCCCAATGCATATAAGGATTGGATTGCCTGATATCCCGTATTCAGGGGGTCAGCCCAAGGGTTAAGATATGATGTTACCCTTTCCAACATGTAGCTTTTCTTCAATACAATGAATACTACAGCCGGCAAAAGCGGTATTGCCCATCCTACAAGATATATTATTTTGGTACCTGATGCGAAAAGCATTGCGAAGGTTATCATCACTATACTGCCAGCCATGCTGAGGTTCGGCTCCAGTATTATCAGTACAAAATATATGCCCATCAGTATTATATACGGCAGTACACCTTCTTTGAAGCTCCGCACTTTTTCCTTTTTGTTGCTTATACTTTTAGCCATGAATATTATAAGTGCAAACTTAGCAAGTTCGGAAGGCTGCAAGGTCATCGGCCCTATTTTGATCCACCTCACGGCTCCTTTGGCGCCATACCCAATGCCGGGAATGAATACCGCAATGAGGAGCACAAAGCTTGCTAAAACCAGAGACCCGGCAAATTTACCCAGTATTCTGTAATCAAACCTGCTCATGAACATCATTGCAATTATACTTATAATTGCATAGAATCCCTGGGATTTCAAATAATGATATCTATCATTGTATTTCATAAAAGACGAAATAGAGCTGGCACTAAAAACCATTGCCACCCCTATGGCCAATAGTATAAGCACTGTTATCAGCAGAGTAAAATCAATGCTATTTTTGCTTCTTGCAGGCATTCAAAAGCCCCCTCCATATAATCTCCAACACTTCTCCACCTAAAGAACAGCTTGCATACTCATGGTGTTATTTTTGCTTACCCTTTGACTTAAGCTCTCTTACATATTGCTTAAAGAGCCTTCCTCTTTCCTCATAGTTGTTGAACATATCCCAGCTTGCACAAGCTGGGGAGAGAAGTACTGCATCCCCGGGAGCAGACAGTGCATAGCATTTCTGTACTGCATCCTTTAAGTCTTCTGCTCTATGCGTATTCTTAAACCCATGGCTATATGCCGTTTTTTCTATTTTATCAGCCGTTTTCCCTATCAGAACCATATGCTTGATTCTACTGCCGAAGGCTTCTATAAAATCATCATACTCGCTTCCCTTGTCATAGCCCCCTGCTATTATCACTGTAGGGCGCTTCATTGCTTCGATAGCTTTTATTGAAGCATCTGTATTCGTGCCCTTCGAATCGTTATAATATATTACTCCGTCAACCTCTTCAACGAATTCTATCCTATGCTCAACACCCTTGAAGCTTTCCAGCACTTCAGCTATAACTGACGGTTCCACACCCAGGCAATATGCCATAAGCGCCGCAGCTAGAGCATTTTCAAGGTTGTGGTTTCCAGGAATATATATCTTGTCCTTATGTATTACCGTAGCTTTCTTATCCCCAAGCTTAATTACAATATGCCCGTCTTCCACCCATGCGCCTTCCTCCAGCGGCTTTCTCCTGCTGAAGAAGAGCACCTTGCTTTTTGCCCTTGATGCAACCGTGACTGTTTCAGGATCATCTGCATTCAGAATTGTGTAGTCGTTCCCGTCCTGGTTGGCAAAGACGTTGCATTTTGCAGATATATAGTTTTCAAGAGTCTTATGCCTGTTAAGGTGGTCGGGAGTTATGTTCAATATTGCCGAAACCTTGGGCTTGAAGGTAGACACAGATTCAAGCTGGAAGCTGCTCACTTCCACGACAAAAACATCTTCCGGTTTTGCGTTCTCTACCTCCAAAATCATTGCATGGCCAATGTTTCCCGTAACATATGTATTTCTCCCGCTGGCCTTCATGATTTCACCAAGGAGTGCAGTAGTAGTGGTTTTTCCATTTGTACCGGTTATTGCAGCTACAGGTGTATTTATAAACCTATATGCAAGCTCTATTTCGCTTATAACTTCTTTGCCCAAAGCCTTTGCCCTCATAACCAAAGGGATATCAAGGGGAACTCCAGGGCTTACCACTACAAAGTCGCATTTTTCCGCAAGTTCTTCCGGGTGTCCTCCTGCGACAAGCTTGATTGGCAGGTCCTCCAGCTTAGTTATTATATCCTGTAGTTCAGCAACCTTCTTGCTGTCGTTTAATGTCACGTCAGCACCCATCTTTACAAGCTGTTTCACTACAGGCACACCGGTCACAGCAGCACCGATAACAAGTACATTCTTATTCTTGATTTGCATAAATACCTTCCTCCAAAATTTCTATGATAATGCCAATATACCTACAAGGCACATAATAATCGAAGCTATAATAAATACAGAAACGACCTTGGATTCTGCCCACCCGGACAACTCAAAATGGTGATGCAGGGGTGCCATTTTGAAAAATCGTTTTCCGCCTGTCATCTTGAAGTAGGCCACCTGTATTATATCAGACAAGCTTTCCAGCACAAAGACTATACCTATGATCAGCAAAAACAGGGGAAGTCTTGTAATTGCGGCAAGAGCAGCTATAGCTCCACCCAAAGCCAAAGATCCGGTATCTCCCATAAACACCTGGGCAGGATGTGAATTGAACCTTAAGAAACCGAGAAGTGCCCCTATCAATGCTCCCGCAAAAATCAGGAGACCTAAATGGCTTGCAGCAAGTGCAATTACGGAGAAGAAGCCCAATACTACAACTGCAATTCCTCCTGCCAAGCCATCAAGGCCGTCGGTAAGATTCACACTGTTTACGGTAGCAATAAAGAATATTACGGTAAAGGGTATGTAGAAGAGTCCCAAATCAAGATATCTTCCGGTAAAAGGTACAAGCACCTTTGTGCCAACCTGAGAAATCCCCGATGTAACAAGTGCCATAAAAACTGCAACGAGAAGCTGAGCTGCCATCTTCTGCCATGCCCGCAACCCAAGGGACCTTTTGTTCTTTATCTTTAAGTAGTCATCTATGAATCCTATTATTCCGAATAAACAGGTTGTAATTAATACCAGCAGCATATCCTTATCCTTTGAGAAGGCCAGCGCTGCAATTGCTGCAGGCACAATAATTATTACGCCTCCCATGGTAGGTGTTCCGGTTTTTTTGAGATGGCTTTGGGGGCCGTCATCCCTGACCATTTGCCCAAACTTCATCCGTGTAAGTACAGGTATGAATATGGGTCCTGCTACCAGAGCCAGAACAAAAGCTGATATTAAACATATAATATAAATATTGTATTCACTGGACATCAAATTGTACATTAAAGCTTATCCCCTCTCACGTAGAAAATCTATGATAATTTCCATCTTCATTGCCCTTGAACCTTTCACAAGCACTACATCTTCCGGCTTAAGTATTTCACTCAGGGAAGCTATTGCTTCCTCTTTTGTATAAAATTTATGTATATTTCTGTTGTCCATACCGCCTTCAGCAGCACCCCGTGCTATATCTCCCGAAAAGTTACCCACGGCAGCTATTACATCAATTCCTGATTCCGCAGCAAACTTACCTACTTTTCTATGCTCCTCGGCGGATACATCTCCTAATTCAAGCATATCGCCCAGTATGCACACTCTTCGTGTTCCGGATTTCATACTTAGCAAAACGTTTATTGCAGCAACCATCGAATCCGGATTTGCATTATATACATCATTAATAACCTTCATTCCGCTTTTCAGGTTCAGAATATCCATTCTCATCTTTGAAGGCTTGAACTCCATAAGACCGTTTCGGATTTCCTCCGCACTCATATCGAACAATCCGGCTACGGAAATGGCAGAAAGCGCATTATATACATTGTGCATCCCAGGTAAAGCTACAGAAAACCACTCCGGTTTTCCTCCAAAATCTACTGTAAAATCTATGCCCTCTTCACCTTTTTCCACTATATCATACGCATATATATCGTTAAGTTTGTCAAGGCCGAACTTTATCACCCTGAACCTGCCGGAGGCAAAGCCTTTGAGAAGGTCATTGTCTCCGTTAATAATAGCTGTATTCTTCCCGCCAAAGTATGCGAAAAGCTCCAGCTTTGCTTTCAAAATATTCTCTCTCGAACCCAGCTTTTCAATATGGGCAGTACCTACATTGGATATGACCCCTATGTCCGGCCTCACTATATCAGAAAGCAGCCTTATTTCGCCAAAGCTGTTCATACCCATTTCGACAACTGCAATTTCATGACTGTAATCAAGCTTCATCAGTGTCAGGGGCAGACCGATAGCGTTGTTGAGATTGCCTTCGGTTTTTAACACTTTATACTTCCGGGAAAGTACTGCAGCAATCATATCCTTTGTAGTTGTCTTTCCCGAGCTGCCTGTTACCGCGATAAATGGAATTGTGAATCTCTTCTTGTAGTACCGTGCAATATCTTGTAATGCTTTAAGCGTATCTTTCACCAAAATATACGGGACTCCTGCCCTCTCTAAAGGTTTCTGGGATACTACCAGGGCAGCGCCGCATTCTATGGCTTTGTCTATATAATCGTGCCCGTCAAAGCTCTCACCCTTTAATGCAATAAACATGTCTCCCTTATTAACTTTCCTGCTATCAGTACTGATTCCTCTGACTGAGAAGCTTTTCCCTGAATGTTTGAGGATACCTCCACATACTGATGCTATCTCGCCTATGCTCAACCCTTCCATTATATTTCCTCCCTTAAAAGCTCCTGGACAATTTCTCTTTCATCAAATGGAATTGTTCTGTCCTTGAGTACCTGGTATGTCTCATGTCCCTTTCCTGCAAGCAGAACAATATCCCCGGGTTTCGCCATTGTCAAGGCGAACTTTATTGAATCTCTTCTATTTTCAATACAAATATAGTCACAGTCGGTTGCTTTTATTCCGGCTTCAACCTGCCTGATTATATCAATCGGCTCTTCAGATCTGGGATTATCGGATGTAATAATGCAGTAATCAGACATTTCTCCGGCAATTCTACCCATCATGGGCCTTTTCTCCTTATCCCGGTCCCCGCCGCAGCCAAACAGCGTTATAACCCTGCCTTTTGCATACTGCTTGATAGAAGCCAATATGTTCTGCAGCCCGTCAGGGGTATGTGCATAATCTATTATCACTGTATAGGGAGTACCGGTTTTCACTATTTCCGACCTGCCTGGTACATTAGCAACCATATCCAGGCCTTCTTTTATAATATTCTTGTCTACTCCCTCAACATATGCTGTGCTTGCAGCGGCCAGGGCGTTATACACGCTGAATTTTCCCGGTATTCTTATATTCAATTCAGTTTCATATTCGGGGGTTACCAGTTTAAAGCTTACTCCCTGCGAGGTTATATTTATGTTTTTTGCCGTAATGTCAGCTTTATTGTCTATCCCATATGTAACGAGTCTGGTATTAAGCTTGCAGATTTCACCGGCTATCAATCTTCCGTGTTCATCATCCATATTTATTATATTTGCTTTGCTGGTCATATAAAATAGCTTTTTCTTGGCATTCCTGTAATTATCAATAGTCTTGTGAAAATCCAGGTGGTCCTGTGTCAGGTTTGTAAATACTCCAATGCTGAACCTGCACCCGTCAACCCTTCCCAGTTCCAGAGAATGGGATGACACTTCCATAACCGCATAATCAATACCTATATCCACCATTTCCCTGAAAAGGCTCTGAAGATCAAGGGATTCAGGAGTCGTTCTTGCAGATGCAACCACCTTGTCTCCTATTTGGGTGGAAATGGTACCCAGGAGCCCTGTTTGACGCTTATTGGCTTCCATTATTGATTTAATAAGATAGGTAGTAGTGGTCTTCCCGTTGGTACCGGTTATTCCAATCAAGCGCAGACTGTCTGTGGGATTTTCATAAAAATTGTATGCCAGAACAGGCATAGCTTCTCTTGTACTCTTTACCTTCACTACAGTAATGCCTTCAATCTCCACGTCCTTTTCGACAAGTACAGCCGCAGCACCTCGCTCCACGGCATCATGTATATACTTATGTCCATCCTGTGCATATCCGGATATGCAGATGAACAAGTTACCCTTCCTGGCTTTTCTGGAATCATATATAACACCTGAAATTTCAACATTCAGGTTCCCTTCATGCGATAAAACCTCGACCCCTTTTAACAGTTCCGTAAGCTTCATTGTATATCCTCCTTATACTATTACGTTCATGAAGCATGGTGTAAAAGACACTATATCCGTCATTTACTATTGTCGCCATATTTTAGCACCTGTATGCCTCAATCAGTTCTGTTGAAATCATGCAAAATCATCAACTGTAAATTTCCCGGTAAACATTACAAATTCTCACTTTTATATTATCTACCACCCTTTGCAAAAAGGCAACATAAATTAAAGTTTTTTCTTTAATTCTGTTGCCTTGCCATAACATTATATTATTCCCTGGGGTTTGCATATAGAATGACTATTGAACCCTCATTAAAGTCAGCTCCAGCCTTAGGAACCTGGTCCAGTATCATAGATTCCATTGTATGCTCATATTCAGCGTCTACAGCATATTTCAGCTTGGACTTTGCAAGCTCCTTTATAGCATTCTGGAGTGTCATGCCGGTTACATTGGGCACTTTCACAACGGGCTTCTGTAATAGTGCTGCTTCTTCGTGGGTATACTGGGGCTTTACATCCAAATACCTCAGAGTGTCGTATATTATACTTTTAGCTACAGGTGCAGCAATAACACCGCCGAAGTGCTGAGCTCCACCCGGCTCGTCAATGACTACAAGCACTGCTATCTTGGGATCATTTGCAGGCGCAAAACCTACAAATGAAGAAACATACTTGCCTGATACGTATATACCGCCCTCCGCTTTCTGGGCTGTACCTGTTTTTCCGGCTACTTTATAACCCGGAATGTATGCACTTGCTGTCGGTGAAACTGCAAACTCAAGTATATCCTTAAGCGTTGCTGATGTTTCCTTGGAAATTACCTGTCTTACAACCCTGGGTTGAAACTCATGGATTGTCTTACCTTCGTTATCTATAACCTTCTTCGCGATTCTCGGTTCCATTAAATACCCGTCGTTTGCAACTGCGGAGACTGCTGTGATCAATTGTATGGGAGTTACGGATATACCTTGGCCGAAAGAGTTGTTTCCAAGCTCTACAGGTCCTATTTCTCCCAGGCTTCTCACAATACCTGCAGCCTCCCCGGGGAGCTTTATATTGGTTGTTGCACCAAAACCGAAGGCTCTGATATATTTGTATAATCTCTCTTTTCCAAGTCTCTGTCCGACTTCAACAAACACAGGGTTGCATGAATTTTTTACAGCTTCGGCAAAGGTCTCATCACCGTGGGGGTTATAGCTTCTCCAGCACTTGAGCTTCTTTCCTGCAACTATAATATAACCGGGATCATAAAAATGGTCATCCGGTTTTACAACGTTTTCCTCCAAGCCTGCAGCTGAAGTAATAATCTTAAAGGTAGAACCCGGCTCGTAGGAATCTGCTACCGCCGGATTTCTCCAAATCTTGAAAAGAGCATCATACTGCTCCTTTTGAGTCATTGTATCCCATTTATCTAATAATTCCTGCGGAATTTTTCTGGGATCATTATTGTCGTAATCAGGCTTGGCAGCCATTGCCAGTATATCTCCGGTCTTCGGATCCATAACAATGGCAGTTACCCGTTTTGCTTTATTTTCAACCAATGCATTTTCGACGGCTTTTTCTGCAAAATGCTGAATTACTTCATCCATAGTCAAGACAAGATTGAGCCCGTCCTGGGGCTCGTAGTACTTTGTATCACTGCCGGGCAACACTTGGCCGTGCGCATCTGTCATCATTATATTCCTGCCGGGAAAACCATTCAGGTATTTTTCGTATGTCAGCTCCACTCCGTCCTGGCCTTGGTTGTCAGTATTGGTAAACCCCAGAAGGTAGGAAGCGAAATTGCTCTGAGGGTAGAACCTTTTGGAATCATCATTGAATATGATCCCTGACAGTTCTTTCTCCCTGAGCAGCTTTACCTTATCCGCACCAACCTTTTTCTTTATTAGAACAGTGTCTTTTTTTACACTTATTTTTTGCATAAGTGAATCTTTATCCATCTCCAGCGTATCTGCCAGAGCTTGTGCCACAGCGTTTTTATCCTTCACCATGGCAGGTCTTACGTATATTTCATAGGCAGTTGCACTAACTGCAAGTTTTTTAGAATTTCTGTCGTAAATGACTCCGCGTTTTGATTGGATCGGGATATCCCTCGTCCATTGCTCCAAAGCCTTCTGCTGATATTCACTGCTGTTGATTATCTGAATAAACGCAAGCCTTCCTATAAGGCCTGCGTAAACTGCAAAAAAAGCAAAGAGAACAATCACTATCCTTCTTTTCATAACTACCTTAATGCCGGACAAATTAATACACCACCTTCAGGAATGCCTCTGCAACGCTAATCAAGCACGTTGAGGATATTATTTATCACAGCCTTTGTATACGCTATATATTTGTTCTCTTGTATATCCTTAATGTTATAAAAATCATTGTTCACCTTATCATTTACAGTGACAGGCTTTTTCACATTTACATACACTACCTGGTTTAGAACCTCAGGATACTGCATGTTCAGCTTCTCAATCGCAGTCTTCTCAAGAGCTTCCAGATTAACCGTCTTCATAAGCTGCACATTGAGGTCGGTATTTTCCTTCATAACCTTTTTGTAATCCTTTTCCAGGGTACTGATATTGAAGTTGATTTCCGCTATGTATGCATACCGTGATATTATGAAAATACTAAGTCCAAATATAAACAGTATGCTGAAAAGATGAGTCTTGGGCTTCGCTTTTTTCCTGCTTTTTACGGCAGGCTGCTGGTTAGGCTCGGAAATCGTATAATCTTCCATGCTTTCATATCTGCTGTAATCATATGCTCTATTATCTGCTCTTATCATTTTTATTCCCTCCTAACCTCTTTTAGAACTTACTCTTTCAGCCGCTCTCAGCTTGGCGCTCTTTGATCTCGTATTGAAGTTCAGTTCCTCTTCCCCTGCTGTAACCGGCTTTCTGGTTATTACTCTTATTATCGGCTCCTTACCGCAAACACATACCGGAAACTGTGGCGGGCATGTGCACGGTTTTTCCATATCATTAAAAAGGGTCTTTACAATTCTGTCCTCAAGAGAGTGAAAGGTTATCACCGCTATTCTGCCCCCAGGTTTCAAAATATCTATAGCATCCTTAACAGCACTTTCCAGAACATTTAGTTCATCATTTACTGCAATCCTTAATGCCTGGAAAGTCCTTTTTGCCGGATGTCCCCCTTCTCTGCGGGCAGCAGCGGGAATAGCCTTCTTTATTATCTCAACCAGTTTTAATGTAGAATCAATACGGTCCTTCTTTCTTTCCTCAACTATAAATTTTGCAATTCTGGCAGCCCACTTTTCCTCCCCATATTCCTTGATTATTCTGGAAAGCTCCTGCTCTGATGCACCGTTTACCAAATCAGAAGCATCATACTTCGCAGATCTATCCATTCTCATATCCAGCGGCCCGTCATTCATATAGCTGAAGCCTCTTTCTTCCTCATCCAGCTGGTGAGAGGACACCCCTATATCCAACAGTATCCCGTCCACCTTTTCAAATCCGTTTGTCTGAACAATGGACCGGATATTCCTGAAATTATCATGAACAATAATAACGTTACCTTCAAAGTGCTTTAACCGTTCCTTTGCTGCTCTTAAAGCATTCTCATCCTGATCTATTCCAATAAGCTTTCCCTCTGGAGTTATCCTCTTCAGAATTTCTTCCGAATGCCCTGCCCCGCCTAGTGTACCATCAACATATATACCTCCGGGTTTGGGGCTTAGATATTCCATTGTCTCATTCAAGAGTACGGGTATATGCTCAAAACTCAATAGTATCCACTCTTTTCCTATATACCTAACTGTGACATTTTTTCAGCCACATCTTCATAACTAATATTTGCATCGCTATTGAATTTATTCCATTCTTCTCTGCTCCATATTTCTATCCTGGTTGATACACCGATTATAACAAGTTCCTTGTCTATCTTTGCGTATTCTTTAAGGTTTGTAGGAATTACCATTCTTCCTTGCTTGTCCACCTCGCATTCACACGCTCCCGCAAAGAAGAACCTTACAAATGCCCTTGCATCCTTACTTGTCATCGGGAGGGTCTTAAGTTTATCCTCCACTATGCTCCACTCACTTTGGGAGTATATGAACAGGCAGTCATCCAAGCCCTTTGTCATTACAAAGGTATCCCCCAGCTTTTCTCTGAACTTGGCAGGCATGATTACTCTGTTTTTGGGGTCCAGGGTGTGCTGGTATTCGCCTATAAACATATACTCACCACCTTTATGTATATTTTATCACTTTATGCCACTTTGCTCCACTTCATTCCACTTCATGACATATTCGATATAATTTAAAAAAATCCTTCCAGTTTCCTTATAAACGAAACAAAAAATAAAAAATGATACAAAAGACCTATGTCCTTGTATCATTCGCACTATAAGTTATTTGCCCGCAACCTATGTATTCACTGGGCAAATCGGCTGCAATGCAGTTCTATGCGGCTTTCCGCTTTTTTCGGAAATAAACAAGAAGCGCTGAAAAAATAATTACTGTAGCCAAACTAACAAGCTGTGCAACCCTCATGCCATAAAACATGAGGCTGTCCGTACGGAGGCCTTCAACCCAGAACCTTCCTACGGAATACAGTATTCCATAAAGCAGGAACAGCTCCCCATCCACTTTCTTTTTCTTTCTGTATATCATTAAAAATATAAATACGCCCAAATCCCACAGCGATTCATAAAGGAAAGTAGGGTGCACCTTAATACCGTCAACCATGATGCCCCATGGCAGGTTTGTAGGTCCTCCATGGGCCTCGCCGTTTACAAAGTTCCCCCAGCGGCCTATTGCCTGCCCTATTATAATACTGGGAGCTACAATATCGGCACTTTCCCAAAATGAAACCTTCCTTACCCTGGTAAAAATATAACCTGTCAGTACTGCTGCTATCAATGCTCCATGAATAGCAAGGCCGCCTTCTCTGATATTTATTATCTTAAGGATATCCCCTCTATAGTAATCCCATTCGAAAATGACATAATAAAGCCTTGCCCCGATTACAGCCGCAGGTATGCACCATAATGAAAGGTCAATTATGTATTCCGGGTCATAGCCCAGTCTTTTTGCTTCGTTATATGCAAGAAGTATCCCTACCAGTATCCCGGTGGAGAGTAATATCCCGTACCACCTTATTGACAGGCCGAATATCTCAAAAGCTATAGGATTCATAGCGTTCCCTCCAATGTATATTGTTAATGGTTCATGAACTAATGTTTACCGTATGATTATAAATACTTTTTGTATGGAATGTCAAGCTATGATAGTTTTATAACGAATAGGAGCATATGTTCCACCTTAATTTGTTATGCTCCGTAAATGAGTTTCATAAAAGGCTTCCTTAATTTCTAAATTCTTAAATA
Organism: Caulobacteraceae bacterium; assembly: GCA_050261415.1. GTDB lineage: Bacteria > Bacillota > Clostridia > Lutisporales > Lutisporaceae > JBLNDG01. The sequence goes on from JBLNDG010000225.1 coordinate 21,652, forward strand.
GAAGCCTTCTATATATATTTTACCCATATATTGGTTATCTATTCCTGCAAATGAGCTACAAACAAGAGCAGCCATGTATAGTCAGGCAGATGCCCGCCTATAGCATGGCTGCTCTTGTTAATCCGTATTCGCAAGATCCAAGACCCCGCTCACTGTCTCCATCAGTGAAGAATAATTCTTTCCTTGCATATAATCATCGTAAGCAAGGTATAACGCCCAAATAAGATGCCATAAGTCCCCATCCGCATAAACGATTTTTAATCCAAGTTCATTCAATGCTTCCTTCCTGTTTATGCAATACCCATGTGAGAAGTACTTTTCGGTCATTATCTTGGTCACTATCTTTGCCCTATCCTTGCTGCTCCTAAACATATTATTTTCAAGTAAAGCCTCCGCGTATTGGTATGAAGCCTTTATCGACTTTTCATAATCTCCGAGAATCCATGGGTCCAATTTGTTCGAAACAGGATATAGGACCGATGCAGTTATCTTCGGGTCCTTGCTTTGTGCAAGCTTATCTTCCATGAATTCTATACAAAGTCTGATAGATTGTACCGGAACCCACAAATCATTATACAAAGGGTGTTTTACAAGAGGATCTATTGGTCCTAATTCAGATATGGGGCCCATCACTATTTCGTCAGAGCCTATAGCTACCATGGTGGCAGCACTTTTTGCCACAAAGGGTATTATAACGCTGAAATGGTCGCAAAACTCTCTGATGAGATTTACTATTTTATATGGGGTATCTACAGCACCGCCGTAACTGTTTAAAAAAAGGTCTATCCTTTCTGTTTTTCCAATGCTGCATAATTGTTTGTACAGGGGAACCAAAACATAATCATCCATCGGAGAATAGGATATATATGATATTATTCTGGAATTTCGCATCTTTTCGATGCCTGTCAGTAAACTCAACCTTTTTTTATTGGTTATTTTCAACACGTTAAAACCCCTCTCGCTTACGCAAAACGCAAGCACTTTTTCTACTAGTCATAATATGTGGGGATGATTGGTTTAGTGAAGGCCAAAAGCATAATTAAAGCTATTATTGAAATAATAGTATTATATAGCATGAATTAGCAAATATACTTATGCCGTTTAGGGGCATACTTATGATAAACTGCTGAAATGGAGGCAGAGAAGAAATGCTGCAGCTTAATCCGGAAGAATTGGCAGCCTACAAGCTATTAATTCTTAAGGACCTCGAAAAGACTCTTAAAATAGGGTATGAATCACAATACAGAAATATATTGTCCAAAATCGTTATAAATAAGAAAAGGTTTTTGAAAAAGAGACTGCCGAATAACATATCCGAGGCTATTTACAGATACAACTCATTAATCATGAGCCTGACAAAATACTTGCTCAACCTGTTCGATGTTTTCGGGGAGAGCGCTGTTTTAAATGCAAAAAGGCATTTTGAGGAAAATGCCATGAAGTGGGGAAAAAAACTTCGGAAAAAAATCGGTGGTGATATTGAACTGGCTAATGTTAACTATATACTTAAAAACACTTATGTAGACTTTCCCAATATTGATTATATAGATGCGGTTGATACAGAAATAATATGGTATTTCAGCAAATCCGGGTATGCAAGCCTGAATAATGAATTTACGAAGTATCACCCGCAATACTATGACATTAAGGCCGTTTGGCTGGATTCCTTCATCAAGGCGCTTACACCGCGATGTACCGGAGTACTGGGAAAGAAAACCGAAGATACTGACAGCATAGTTACTACTATACAACTCAAGGAAGGATAAAAAAGAACCGTTTTAACTCTAAAGTTAAAACGGTTCTTTTTTATCGTATTTCGTTTATTATTCCTACTGATGCACTGGCACCTATTCTTGTTGCCCCTGCTTCAATCATTTGAAGTGCGGTTTCCAGGGTTCTGATGCCGCCTGATGCCTTCACACCCATTTCAGGTCCTACTGTTTTTCGCATCAGGGCAATATCCTCAACTGTTGCACCACCCGTAGAGAAACCGGTAGAGGTTTTTACAAAGTCTGCGCCGGCTTTTTGGGAAAGGTTGCATGCAGTTACCTTCTCCTCATTGGAAAGCAGGCAGGTTTCTATTATAACCTTGAGTAAAGCCTTATCCTTGCATGCAGCTGCAACTGTCCTTATGTCCTCTTCAACTACGTCAAGCTTGCCTGATTTTAACGCACCGACATTGATTACCATATCAACTTCTGTTGCTCCGCCTTCTATAGCCTGAGCTGCTTCAAAAGCTTTTGCTTCTTTCGTAGTAGCACCCAAAGGGAAACCCACTACTGTACATACTTTTACTTCCGTACCCTGCAAAAGTGAGTATGCCAGCTTTACATTGAAAGGATTTACACATACAGATGCAAATTTATATTCCAGTGCTTCCCTGCAAAGCTTTATCACATCGCTCTCCTTTGCATCAGGCTTTAGTATTGTGTGATCGATATAACGGGCTAGTTCATTTTTGTTCATAAACCAGTTACCCCCTATCTTATAATTACTTTATTATTTCACCCTGGGCTCCGTTTTGGATACCTGCAGCATTACCCTCTTCAATATCTATATGCATATCCAGAGCATATTCCGGATGTACTCTTACAACAACATTTTCAAATACAACTGCTCTTTCAGTACCAACTCTGACCTTAACAATATCCCTGTCCTTCAAGCCATACTTTACGCTGTCGTCCGGATGCATATGAATATGTCTTGCAGCTACAATTACACCTTCCTTGATTTCTACCTTACCATTTGGCCCAATTATAGTGCAGCCTGGTGTACCCTGTATTTTCCCTGAAGGTCTTACCACTGCATCAACTCCGAGAGTCCTGGCATCGAAAACAGATATTTCAAGCTGTGTGTCAGGTCTAACCGGGCCAAGGATTCTTACACCTTTAATAGTTGACTTAGGCCCAACTATATCAACCTTCTCATCACATGCAAACTGTCCCGGTTGTGAAAGGTCCTTCATTTTTGTAAGCTCGTGGCCTTCCCCAAAAAGTATTGCAAGATGCTCCTTTGTTACGTGGATATGCCTGTTTGACATATTTACAGGTACAAATTTCTCCATAATAATTTCCTCCAATCAAAAATAAATATATTTTCTGGCAAGGGGCTATGCCTCGTGCCTATCATTTTAAGGATTCATACGCTTTAATCATTATTGCACATTCTATTCTTTTTTTCTGGAGCTTGCACTCCAGATCATATGGCTTTTTCAGGTCATTATTGAAGCCGGCCGCATTTGCCTGGCAGCCGCCGCTGCAATAAAACCTTGCCCAACATTCCTTACATTTTTCCTTATGGTAAACGGTGTTCTCCGAAAATTCCTTCTGAAGCTTTTTGTCTTTAATACCGTTCCATACATCTCCCATCAAGTATTCCTGTCTTCCAACAAACTGATGGCAGGGATAAAGCTCTCCATCCGGAGTTACAGCAAAATATTCAACACCCGAACCACAGGAGGACACTCTTTTATACACACAGGGCCCTCCGTCAAGGTCCATCAGGAAATGATAATACCTGAAGCCTTTTCCGGCCTCATTGTATTCTATATATTTCCGGGTAAGCTTTTCATATTCCTTATAAATTGTATCAAGATGCTCCTCTTTGAGTGCATAACTCTTGCTGCTCTCAGCTACTACAGGTTCTATGGAAATTTCCTTGAACCCTTCATCCGCCAGCCACATGACATCATTACCGAAATCCAGGTTATTGGCAGTGAAGGTTCCCCTTATGTAATAGCTTTTGTCTCCCCGGCTTGCCACAAACCGCTTAAGCTTCGGCATAATGCTGTCATAGGTGCCGGTTCCATCGGTAAACTTCCTCATGCGGTCGTTTACCTCTTTCCTTCCGTCTATGCTCAATACTATGTTGTCCATATTTTCGTTTATAAATACTTCAGCCGCGTCGTCCAGCAAGGTAGCATTTGTAGTCATTGTAAACCCTATTCTCTTGTTGTATTCCTTTTCCTTCTCACGGGCATACAGAACTGTTTGCTTGACCACTTCAAAATTCATCAGCGGTTCTCCGCCAAAGAAGTCTACCTCAAGCCTTTTCCTATTTCCCGAAGTATCCAGAAGAAAATCAATCGCTTTTTTTGCGACCTCGAAGGGCATTAGCTTACGCCCGCCGTGATAATCTCCAGTTGATGCAAAGCAGTAACCGCACCTGACGTTGCAGTCATGAGCAATATTCAGGCATAATGCCTTTGTATGGAATTCACGGCTGTCCTTTAACACCTTGTCCATATAAGTATCATCAGAATACAGCAGCCCGTCAGCATCAAGCTGTTTGAGTTCTTCCCAGGCTTCCTTCAAATCAGCTTCGGTATAAACCTTTCCGAACTTCGCTAATATATATTGAAGACCATTGGGATAATCATCAATAATATCCCATGTAATATGATCCACTACATGCACTGCCCCGCTATTCACATCCAGAACTATTCTCAGGCCGTTCTGTTCATATTTATGTAGCATAAAAGATATCCAACCCTCCCCAGATTAACCGTATAAAGTTCAAAAAATCAAAAAAGCTCATAAAAAATTCAGCATATCACTGCCTAAATATCAGGTTATATAATATTTTGCATATCAAACCTTGTAAACCGGGCCTCGACTTATACGAGGGTTTTTTAATGCTTCCCGGTCTACTCATCAACTGTGCAACTAATTGAAATTTATGGTTTTTTGACTTATCACTGATTATTCTATATTAATTTATAAGCACTGTCAAACACATAATAATTATGAGATAGCAACTGTGATATGGCGCCCACGCAAAAAGCCGTCCTTTGGACGGCCTATTTTCATTTCACTGTGTTATTGAGGTCTTCGATAAGTTCATTTACATTCATTCTGTATCTGAGAGCAGCCTGCTCTACAGTCATATAAAGAGCCCCGCCTCAGCCAAAGCACTTAATCCCGTGCTCTTTGAACACATTCTCAAGCTGTGGGTATTTATATAGGATGTCATCTATCACCATGTTTTTATCAATCATTTTATCACCCCTAATTATTATATGTATTTTTAAATTTAATATGTACCCATACGGGGTACCAGTTCTTAAGTTTAATTATAGAATTTCTTTTCTTGCTTGTCAATTCATTATTTGTTTTTTTCATCCAAAAATCTGACTGCACTTAGGGATGCGATATTTCCCTCCCCCACTGCCTTTGCTATCTGGTAGGGCTTCCCCGTACAATCCCCGCAGGCAAACACGCCCTTAATATTTGTGGCCATGTTTTTATCCACCTTAATAGAGCCTTCTTCAATTTTCAGACCCTCGATAAGCTGGTTGACGGGAATCACATTTCTTATTATGAAAACTGCATCCACCTGGAGCTCACTCTTATCGGTTATCAGGCTGACTACTTTGCTGCCATCACCCTTTACTTCAACTACTTTCTCACGTAAAAGCTTTATTCCGTCTTTAAGCCTGGGCTCTCCTGAATAAACCGGTACATAATATATTTCCGAACATATCTCCGAAAGGAAGTTTGCTTCCTCTTCCCCTTCTTCATTTTCCGATATTATGGCAATAGGCTTGTTCCTGTATAAGGGTCCGTCACAGGTCGCGCAATAACCTATACCCTTGCCAAGATATTCTCTTTCTCCGCTTATATATTGTGCTTTTTCATGCCCGGTTGCAATTATTAAGCTCCTTGCATCAAAGAATTCATCCCCTGCATTAACTGTAAAGTATCCGCCCATGTCAAGGATGTTGTACACCTTTTTATTCTTGATCTCAACTCCCATTTCCTCAGCATGCTGCTTGAAGGCAGCGAGCATTTCTGCTCCGCTGATACCTTTCATTCCCGGATAATTATCAATCTGCGGTGCTTTCATAAGACCCGTGACCCTTTCGTTTCCTCCAAGCATCACAAAAGATTTGTTTCTTATTTTGAGATTCATGGATGCTGACAAAGCAGCAGGACCGCCCCCAATTACAATAACATCAAACATATCAACCCATCCTTTTAGAAATTTATCGGAGGTTTTCCTCTCACAATCAGGAAAACTTCCACAACCACCATGCCGATAAATATGAGAATACTGACAAAAAGCGGCCATGATGTTCTTATATTTTTTAATGTATCAATAAAACTTACGTCGGAAGCTTTGGCTTCAACGACGGGATGCCTGTCATAAATAGCCTTCAGGCAAAAAATCATTATAGCACCCGCAAACAAGGAAATTATACCGAATAAAAAAGCCACGCTGATAAGCGAAGAGGTCAGCAGACCCTCCTGCATTGCTTCGGGACTTATATTATTGTAGAAAGGCAAACTCATAATGATATATCCCCACGTTACAGAAATTGCATTATTAATGAAATGTCCCAGCATTCCTGCAAAAATCGAATTTGTTTTATAGACTACAAACCCGAGCAGCAATCCCAGGAACAGTGGTGCAAGAGTATTCTGTACGTTCAAGTGCAGAATGGCAAACAATACAGCCGATACAACAATACTGGGCCACATTCCCAAGCTTTGATAGCCCCGCATTATAAAGCCCCGGCATAATATCTCTTCACAAATTCCTGCAGATACAGCAATAACAAACAAAAGTACAAGGTAATCTCCGGCATTTTCCGCGAAGGGTATCTGTGGTGTAATAAGCTCCCCCATAAGGCTGAGGACTATCTGCCCTAAAACGTTGATGAATACTGCGACATAATAGCCGGATATGAAGGTTATGGCTACCAGTGCCACATCGACAATTCCAAGCCTGTTAAACCTTAATTCCCTTCTAACCGAAGCACCCTTTGCCTTTACAAATATTATTGTCGGCAGGGCAATCAACAAGAACTCCGTAATTAGTATTCCATAGTTAAAATCCCATGCCTGCACAAAAGAACCAACGATCACAAACAAAACCATAGCAATCATGTACAACAGGTTGGCGTTAAAAATTGATATTCTACCAGTGCTCTGCGATTCCAAATCAAAATCTCCTTTATAAATGATTTATTGCTTGAATACCATTTCTTCCATTCTTTTTAACGGCTCCTCAATAACCATATGCTCAATATTCATTGGTCCTCCATCTACTGACGGCAATACTCTCTTTATATTGGGGAATTCTGTCATTGTATTGGCTATAGATGCAACTGTCATAGCTTCCCCAGCGGCTCCATGCCAGTGCTTCGTATGCATTTCCTTGGAAAAGTCAACCTTCACAAGGTCGCCGTCAACCTCCAAGTAATCAACCTTTACCTCTTCCGGTATGGTCCTGTACAAATTTTCTGTATTCGGCCCCTTAATAAGCTCTTCAAGCACAAGTTTATAGAAATCTGCATCGGATATGTCCTTCTTTACAAGTACTTTCCTGGTTTCAGGAACAACATACATCGCTTGGGAATCTGCAAAATACAGTGTAATATTCCTTTCTTCCATATCTGAAGTCCTGAAATCAATAAACTTCATGAAGCCATACGGCTCACCCTTTGGTGCTATTAGGTCTTTTCCTTCTACAAGTATCTTAACCTGCTTCACTTCGCTGAACTGCAGCATAGTATCCACAACACCGGCAACCACAGCTGCCTCATTCATGCTTCCGGAGAAAGAACCGAACTCCTTTGAAAAGTCAACCACAGCGTTTCCGTTTTCAACAGTCACACTTAAGACTTTAACATCCTTGCTCATGCTTGTTTCAAACTTGTTCGTATCGGCAGGGCCCTTGACCAGTTCCCTCAAAGTATTCTCGTACTTGCTTTCAGCATCTTCGTATTTAATTTCCCTGTTTTCAGTTTCAAGGCCTGTATTGCCTTTTAAAGCATAATATATCTTTACAGTTTCTGTTTGTGCCTCTTTTCGTAAAAAACAGCCTGAAGTAAAAACCATTATAACGGCTAACAGAAAGCATAACCTTTTCATTCCAAGACCCCCCAGTTATTTTATTTTGAAGCCGGCTTTACAAATTTGACGGCTGTCAATCCTGCAAGCAGAATTGCGGCCATTTCAGCTATATAATAATAAGCTATCCTAAAGGCCATATCTGTGAAAAACTCCTCCGGAAAAATGTTTACAAGCCTATCCACAGCAGGGTCCAGCAACCATAAGTCATTGTTGAAGAATATCTCATGGAATATGGTAAAATACCTGTAAAAGTCCAAACTCATAAGTATTACAAGTATTATTACAGGGATAATGCCAACCGCCGATATTATAATCCCATAACGTGCAAGCTTTCTGTTTGATTCATTGAAAGGCTTTCTATAGTATAAATATATTAAAAACAGAACTATGTATGCAAAGGCAAAATTCCTTATGTACCTTCCATTGACAAACAGGTTCTTCACATCGACCATATGCTGTTTATCCCTCGGGCTGAAAAATTCCTCTGTTCCATTCATAAACTCTACCTTGAAATCCAGATCGGCCCTTTTGTTATCAAGGTACTCAAGTAACTGCTCAGTTAAGTTCATAAGGTTATCCATACTCATTCCTATATGCTCCGGTATATTGTACTTTATGTACTCTTTCTGATAATAACCCCTGTCAAACGCCGTTAACTGAACATCAGTCAGCAGTAGTACAATTGGAACCAGAATAACAAATAAAGTTGCCAGCACTGCATTAACAAAACGAACCTTTGCCATTTCATTTTCCTCCGTATAATAAGCTTTTTGCCTTCAGACAGCAGGTCTCACCGGACTGCCCGGCACCAACAATTCAAATCTTCATTATAAAGGACACTATTATAGTATATTCAAAACATATTGAGTGAGCTACTTTTACTATATATCTTACCAGAAAATTATTAAAAAAACACTAACTCATATCTGCATTTACCAAGAACCGGGAGCCGACAAACCCCCGGTTTTGCAAATCAGCAGACATTCTATAATGTATAATCACTATGCTTTTACATTCTTTCCTGCAAATGTAATTGCCCTTTTAACCAATACCTCTGAAGCATCAACAAAATCATCACTGATGTTAAACATCTGGAAAGCGATGGGAATCTCAGTACACCCAAGGATAAGTGTTTCAGCACCCCTGAGCTTCAAATTAGACAATGCCTGCTTAAAGCCGGTAGGATCAATATCCCTGAGCCCCTGTTTAATTCCGTATATCACGTCCATTATTTGTTTCAAATCCTCGGTATCCGGCTGTATCAACCCGATTCCAAACCTCTCAAATACTTTCTTATATACTCCCGCCTTGCAGGTACCTTCCGTAGCAAGGAGTCCGACCTGTTTGACATCAGGACGGTTATTCCTTATCTCTTTGGCAGTTTCCTCGATCATGTTTATTACCGGTATCTTAACATGCTTTACTATATCATCATAAAAATAGTGGGCTGTGTTGCAGGCAATTATTATGACGTCCGCTCCCATTGTTTCCAGCCTGACTGCTGACCTTACCAGTTCATTGAGCGGGCTGCCGCCTTTACCTAATATGTAGCTCGTCCTATCGGGTATTTTTGTGTTGTTGTCTATCAGAACCGGTATATGCTCATTATCGCTATGGGCGTCCGTCATCATTACAATTTTTTTAAATATGTCAACAGTGGCTAAAGGCCCCATCCCTCCAAGTATCCCTATTGTTTTCATAATTTCATCCCCCTAAATAATATTATTCAAATGGCTTAATCAAATAGATATAATCCTTCAGTGAGTGTTTGACGTGTCCATCCCGTCCAACTGTCTCCTCTGAGCAAATCAAAGAATTCAACACCGCTTCCTCGGTAGCTTCGGCAGCCGCCCTGAAAACGTCATTGATTCTATCTTCATTGATTATCCTAAAGTTTACAATATCTTTATCTTCATAGTGTTTTACCTTGTTTGCAGTACTGAAGGCTATTACAATATCACCACTGCCGTTACCCATGAAGGAGCCTGTCCTGCATAAGCCTATTGCTGCCCTTTTGGTCACTCTCTTGAGCTGCCTCTCTGACAGCGGTATATCAGTGGCAATAATCGTTATAATGGAGCCCTTGTCCTCTTCTTTTCCGCCGATTTCCTGCCATATGATTTTACCGGCTTTGATGCCGTCTATAGTAAGATCCTCTTTTGCTCCAAAATTAGAAAGCACCAGAACACCGAGAGTATAATCCTTTCCATCAAGCCTCACTATCCGCGAAGCGGAGCCTATGCCGCCCTTTAGTCCCAGGCATGACATCCCGGTTCCTGCACCGACAGCACCCTCATCAAACATTGCACTTGCATTTTCTATGCTTTCAAGCACATGCTCCCTTTTTACATGTCTGCCCCTTATGTCATTCAGGAAACCGTCATTGCACTCACACACTACGGGGTTTACAGTACCGGTTCTGACTCCTATATCATCGTTACGGGAAATCATATACTCCACCAAAGCATCATATGCTGTTCCAACGCTTAATGTATTGGTGAGTATTATAGGTGTCTCAATAGTACCCAATTCTTCAACCTGGATAGTACCGGCTGTTTTTCCGAACCCATTAATCACATGGGATGAAGCAACAACCTTCTCCCTGAATGTATTTCCCGGATGCGGAAGCACTGCGGTAACTCCTGTCTTGATATCGCCGTCGTTTATAGTATGGTGTCCTACCAGTACTCCTTCTACATCGGTTATGGAATTATTCCTGCCTATAGGCATACAACCAATGATAATGCCATAATCCCTTATTTTTTTCTGTTTCATAGTCTATCCCTTCCAATGCTTTGATAATACCTTTACATCAAAAAGATTTACATAATAATTATAGCAGTTTAAATTATGCGTAACAATGCTTTTGCTCTTTGAAGTCATAAAAACATTTTTTTGCAAAAAATGTTTTTCAAAACAATATATCTGAGGCAGCTGCAAATTCCATTCAAGCTTGCGAATGGCAACCGGCTATAAAATCTTAAATAATATTAAACTCAATAAGGGTAATAATAAAAATGTATAGTGCAAAACATTCAGGAGGTGAGTGTCTTGAAAATCTCCAAACTTTCATATAAAGCTATTTTATCCTTTGTTCTGATATTGTCTCTGTTGAATTTTGCCGCATGCTCTCCTCAAAAAAAACCCGCAACACCGAAAAAAGGGAACCAGGCAGAGGAAAAGGAACCGCCGAAAGAGCTTGATAAACTCAAAAGCAGTATAGAAAAGGTCGAAAAGGCTCTTAAGTCAATATATGAGGAAAGTAAAAAGCCCATGTTCATACAACAGGAAAAGGTAGAAAATCCGCCTGCCAAGCAGGGCGGCCAGCAAGAAAGTTCGGGGCAGCAGTCGGACGGACAGCAGGGAGGCGGTGGAAGTCAAGGCGGCGGAAGCAGCCAGGGACAGCAAGGCCAGCAGGGTCAGCAGAGTCAACAACAGCAGAAGCTTACTCCGGAGCAGATAAAACTTAAGCTGGAGCAGGAAAAGTATAAGAACTTTGACAGCATAAAAAAGGATGTGATATCCCTTCACAGTGCATGGAACAGTTATGAACCCAAAGCTATTGCTGATTTTGCAATGCAGTCTTCGGTAAATGACTTTGAATCGGCACTTAACAATCTTACAAAGACGGTAGATATGCAGGATGCATATATGAGCCTTCTGGAGGTGAACCAGCTCTATAAATTCCTTCCGGATTTCTATATGCTGTATAAAGGCGATGTTCCTCCTGACCTTGACAGGATAAGGTTTGCAGTAAAGAAAATACAACTACTGGCGGATAAGGATGATTATGCAGGAGCCAACGACGTCCTGCTTTACTTGGAGAATGTATGGACCAGTACACGGCCAAAGCTCAAACAGGATAATATACAAATGATGAGTAAATTCGAATTTGCGCTTTCTGATCTCAAAAATTCGATAATTTCAAAAAACAAGATGGTAGTGCAAGCAAAGTCAGAGGTTCTCCTGAAACTTGTGGATGATATTGAAAAAGCAGCCGGGAAATCCAAAAAACAAAGTTAATAAATAAAAGCTCGGATGCATCGAGCCTTCTCGCTTTTGACTGATTCTACTTTGGTAGAATGTCCACTAATAAAAGGCTTCTTTTGAAACATTCTAACAATCAAAGAGGCCTTTTTATTTTTGTGCAAAGCTTTTGATATCTTTATAAACCTGGCATAATCTGATAAAATATTAATCAGCGTTGAAGGTCAGATATGTATTGCCTGGCATATAACGCTTATAATATACGAAAGCTTAGTGTGAGGTAATATATGGAAATTTTCAAGCTGCTTGCTCCATCACTTAACAAGCTGCCTGTTCCCTTTATTAGATTTTTAGGGGAAATAGCGACGACTTATCTGCTTAAGAGATATGCAACTATTGAAATAAAAGGAATTGAGACCATAAAGGAAAGGGTGAACAAACCCACCATATTTATATCAAACCACCTGAGCAATGTGGATGGAATAATACTCAACAGAATATTGAGGGAAAACTCCATTTCATTCATGGCAGGGGTGAAGCTTGGGAAAAATCCTTTTACTTCTTTCTTCCTTAAAACAGTAAATCATATATCTATAAATCCGGGTAGCCCTGATAAAACCGCAATCAAATCCGCCTTAGCACATTTGAAAAATAATGGCTCCATTATGATTTTCCCGGAGGGAACCCGCAGCAGGACAGGTTCACTCATTGAAGCAAAAAAAGGTTTTGTGCTTATGGTCAAAATGGCAGGCGTCCCTGTGGTTCCAATTGCATTGGAAGGTACTGAAAAGCTTCTGCCGGTGGACGATAACGATATGGGAAGCGAAAAACCCCATAAGGCTGATGTGAAAATATCCATAGGTAAACCCTTCATACTCCCTTCAAAGGATGAATTGGGGGATAGCGAGGATTGGGCTGCAAAATGCACCGAGTTTTCTATGTACCGTATAGCAGAAATGCTTGAGCCCAAGTACCAGGGGGTATATAGAAAAGCCTGAGTATCTGACGTACTCAGGCTTTCATTTTAAATGAACAGATTTACATTGGACTGGTCTGCTTCTCCAAGGTAAGTCGCTACTCCCGCGAACTCAATCCCGTCGATAAGCTCTTCCTTTCTTATGCCCATAACATCCATGGACATTGTGCAGGCAATGAACTTCACGCCCAAGTCCTGGGCACTTTTAATAAGCTCGGGCAGACTGTTTACTTTTTTCTTTTTCATTATGCCCTTCATCATGGAGGCGCCCATCCCGCCGAAGTTCATCTTGGAAAGCCCAAGCTTTTCTGCACCCCTCGGCATCATCCATCCGAACATTTTCTCCATAAAAGACTTCCTGACTGCTATCTTCTGTGCTTTACGCAGCACATTCAAACCCCAGAAGGTATAGAACATTGTGACGTCATCTCCCATTGCCGCTGCGCCGTTGGCTATTATTAAACCAGCCATGGCCTTATCCAGGTCTCCGCTGAACATTATTAGCGTTTTACTGCTCATAACCTCACCTTATCCTTTCCTGATGACTGCCTTGGTTACGCCATCCTCTTCCACAAGGCTTACAAGCTCATTCCCGGTTTTTTTGCACCATGCTGCAATATCCTTCTTAAAACCGCTGTCAGTCACTTCTATTGTTAGAACGTCCCCGCTCTGTGATGCTTTGGCCACCTTGAACAATTCAACCACAGGTCCCGGACACTGCAAACCCCTTGCATTGATAAATTTTTCAGTCATTTTATACTCCCCCTATACTAACTTATATGGATAGGCTGTAGTTCCGCCTTCCAGTATTTTAAGATTTTCAAATCCAAGCTCTTTAAGCTTTAAATATGATAAGAATGCTCTCTTTCCTACCTTGCACACAAGTATGATTGTTTCTTTGCTTCTGTCTATTTCATTGACCCTTGCTTCCAGTTCATTCATCGGAATACTTACTGCTCCCGGTATTGCCGATATGAAAAACTCTGCTTCTTCTCTGACATCGACTATGTTTATGCTACTATCTTCCAGCCTCTTTTCAAGTTCAGCAGATTTGATTGTTTCTACCCTGCCGTTCAATTTGTTGAGTATTACGCTTGCCGACAGTATTGTTGAACTCATGGCCATGGAGAACGGAGGTGCATATGCAAGATCCAGCTTTGCCAGATCTTCAGCCTTTGCTCCGAGTGTTATTGCCGTTGCAATGGTATCTATAGGCTTATCAACGACACCCTCTCCAATAATCTGCGCCCCTAATAGCTTGTGACTCTTTTTCTCCACAACAAGCTTTGTTATTATCTGCTTGTTTCCAGGGAAATAATGAGCCTTGTCATTAGCCGGTACTAGAATGGTTTCTATTTCATAGCCTTCTCTCAAGGCATCCCTTTCTGATAGGCCCGTCTTTGCAGCATTTACATCAAAGAGCCTTACAATTGTCGTACCCAGAACTCCTTCCAGGCTTTCCTTCTCAGAATGTGAGGCATCAGCCAGTGCGGCATTATGCCCTGCTATTCTCCCTGTTTTGTTTGCAGTTGAGCCCATAGGATACCATACGGGCTTTCCTGTTATAAGATTCATATTCTCGGCACAGTCTCCTGCTGCAAATATATCTTTAACGCTTGTTTCCATATATTTATTAACCTTGATAGCCTTTGTAGGCCCCAACTCAATCCCGGCTTCAACTGCTACGGCCGTATTTGGCCTTACGCCTATTGAAAGTATTACTATATCCGCATCTATGTCGCCGACTGTTGTCTTTACGGCTTTTACAGTACCATCATTACCCTCAAAACCTGTAACCTTTTCTCCGGTAATAATATTGACGCCCTTTTCAATCATGTGTTTCTGAGCATATAATGCTATTTCCTCGTCAAAGGGCGGCAATATGTGGGGTACAAGCTCAACTATTGTAACATCCACCCCTCTGTGCCTGAGGTTCTCTGCAACCTCCAGCCCGATAAAGCCTCCTCCTACAACAACAGCCTTTTTTACTCTGCCTTCATCTACAAGCTCCCTGATTGTAAAAGCATCGGAAACGCTTCTTAGAGTAAAAATATTCTTAAGTTGAATATTATCCAATGGTGGTACAAGAGGTGAAGCACCTGTTGCAATAATTAGCCTGTCATAAGGGAACTCCTTCTCCAGTCCGCTCTTAATATCCAAAACCGTAACTGTTTTGGAAGCAGTATTTATTTTCTTTACCTCATGCTCAGCAAAAATATCTATTCCCTGTTCTTCTTTAAAAGCCTGGGGAGTTCTGACAAGCAACTCCTGCTTTTCCTTGATTATACCGCCTATATAATACGGTAACCCACAGCCTGCATAAGAAATGTACCTTTCCTTTGTGAAAACCTTGACATCCATGGACGGATTGTCCCTCTTGGCTTTTGATGCAGCCTTTGTGCCAGCTGCAACAGCACCGATCACTATTAATTTTTCTGCTTTCATAATTGACCCCCTGATTGATGAATTTAAATTTTATCAAATAGAGCTTTTATTATTTTCCTTGCATCCTCGTTTACAACGCTGTAAGTGATTTCAAGCCCATTCCTCGAGCCTTTTATTATTCCTTTTGTCCTGAGGATTCCAAGATGCTGCGATACTGTAGATTGTGGCAGCTTGAGGCATTCCTGCATATGTGACACATTGCATTCCTTATCCAGAAGTCCTTTTATAATGCATAACCTTACAGGGTGTGCCAACGCCTTAAGAAGCTCTGCACTGTCTTCATACTTGTTTATGTCTTCCATATCATCACTCCATAATCCTAATTGCTATATCTTAATATTAAGATATTGTGATATAGTTGTCAATATGTTATTTTAGCTTTATTATTCCAAAAAAAAGAAAATCAACGGCTTGATTGACCGTCGATTTTTTTACCCCGTTATTGTACTGTATAGCAGCTTGACTGTGAGAGCCAGGGCTATTGCCACGAATATCGGTTTAATTATTTTTGCACCGTTTTTTATGGCTATATTGCTTCCTATCCTGGCACCTGCCATCATTGAAAGTCCCATTGGTATACCGATATATAAAAGTATTTTGCCGTTAATTGCAAACATCACAAGAGATGTAATGTTGCTTACGAAATTTAGTACTTTGCTGTTTCCCGAAGCGATTGTAAAATCAAAGCCGAACACACTGATAAAAAGGAATATGAGGAAAGAGCCTGTCCCCGGTCCGAAGAACCCATCATAGAACCCAAGAGAAAATGCAATTATGCAGCCATATATTATGTTACTTCTTGTAAGACTTGTGAAATGATCCTCCGTGCCAAAGTCCTTCTTAAGTACTGTATATATTGCAGTTGCTAAAATTAGAAGCACTATGGCAACCTGCAGATATTTCTGGTTAATATGAAGTACAGTCTGTACGCCGATTGCCGAACCGATAAGAGTGCAGAAAACGGTATACTTCATCAACGGGACATGTACTTTTTTCGATTTTGCAAAGGTATATGCACTTGTAACAGCTCCAAAGGAACTCGCAAATTTATTTGTTCCAAGAGCAAAATGCGGCGGTATTCCCGCTGCCAGTATAGAAGGAAGTGTTATTATTCCGCCTCCTCCTGCTATGGAGTCCACGGCAGCGGCAACGAATCCGGCGGCACATAATAGTAAAACAGTAATAAGATTATATTCAAAATGCATTGTTCAAATTCTCCAATCCCGTTTCGAGTTTCGCGTTACGTGATTCGAGAACTTGCTCCGAAGCCATTCTTATAAACTCGTAACCAGCAACCCGTAACATTATTTTATTGGTTTGCGCTGCTAAGCAGCGGCGGTATTACCTGTTTCTTTCTGGACACTACTCCCGGCAGCATTACTGAATTTTTTTCCACCTTGCCCTCAAAAGCTCTTGAAATGATTTCAGTATTGTTCCCAACAAAAAGCAATTCAGTTCTTTCCTTTGCAATGTCCGTAAGCATAAATAGAACCATATCCAGCTTTTTCTCGCTATATACCTTGCGCATATATTCAAGTACTATATCCTTGATCTCCTCAAGCTCACCGCTGTCCATGGAATTAACCTGGCCTACCCCCAGTTCCAGATTTCCCATTTTGAATTGTTTAAAATCCTGATAAAATAATTCTTCCGGGCTTTTTCCGGTTAAGTCCGATCCTGCCCGGAACATCGTATTGGCAAACCCGTCCATATCCAGCCCTGCAATCTGGGAAAGATATTTGGCTGTTGCCTTGTCAATGGCAGTACAAGTCGGTGATTTGAAAGCGAGAGTATCTGATAGTATTGCCGCACATAAGAGTCCGGCAATATGCTTTTTGATTACTATATTGTTTTCCCGGTACATATTGGCTACAATTGTTGCAGTACAGCCCAACGGCTGGTTTCTGAAATACACAGGACCGATCGTCTCGATATCCCCGATTCTGTGATGATCGATTATTTCCAGGATTTCTGCCTCATCCAAGCCCTCAACAGCCTGGGACTTCTCATTATGGTCAACCAGGATGACCTGCTTTCTCTGCGGATTGATAAGAGAAGCCCTTGAAAGCATGCCGATAAAATTATTGCTGTCATCTACTACAGGGAAGTTTCTGAACCTTTTCTTTATCATTACTTCCCTTATGTCATCAACGTAATCACTTATATTGAAAGTAACCAGTTGTGTGGATTTCATAAAATGGCCTATTGGAAGGCTTTGATTTATAAACCTTGCAACCGTATATGTGTCATGCTTGCAAATCACTATTGCACAATTTTGGCTTTCTGCAAGCTTTTTTATTGAATTGGCTACAGGCATTCCCCCTGTGACAATTATACACTGGGCACCCATTTCTATAGCGCAAAGCTGGGATTCATAACGGTTTCCGACAATTACAATGTCTTTAGGATGAATATAGCTTTCCATCACTTCAGGATTCATAGCACCTATCAGAACCTGCCCGCTATACACCGAATCCTCTATGTTGCCGACAATAATTTCACCCTCCAGCACCTCTATTATATTCCGGTACGGAGTTCTTGCAGCAGATAGTATGCTGTTGTCATATATGTCCATATAGGACTGTGCAATATCATCTACGGTTATGATACCGTCAAGTGTGCTGCCGTTCTTGGAAATAGGCAGGGTTGTTATCCCGAAGTCCTTCATCGTTTCCCATGCCCTCTTAAGAGAAATTGCCGGATTTACAACAGATACACTTCTAATATTTATATCCTTTACCTGGGTCCTTACATCATTTATAAGCTGCGGCTCTTCCACCTTGAAATAATTGAGCACAAACATTGTTTCGCTGTTTATTTCACCTATTCTTTTAGGCACACATAAGCTGTCGTCTGATATTTCATTTTTCAAGGCTGCATAGGCAATGGAAGAGCAAATCGAATCAGTATCGGGGTTTTTATGCCCTATGACAAAAACTTCCCTGTTCATACGTCTCCCTCCCTGAGCGTGTCGTTGACTTTTTTACTGCAATACTCTATAAAATCATCAAAATCATCCTTTACAATAATCCTGCTCTTCTCAATTATATCGCAGCACTTTGGTACATCTATACCAATTCCATGCTTCGTTTTCATTTGTATATCATATTTCTTTGCTAAATTATAACTGTTCAAATCCTCAACTTCAACAAAACCTGCAAATCTTTTGAAGCAGTCATAAATTGAAAGGTTACTTATTCCGAAGTAACTCTCCAAAGGTGAAGAAAGTTTACCTATTAAAAAGCTATCGTTCAACCCTTCATGCAATACATCGACAAGTCCTTTTTCTAAAGTCGCAATATTCACTTCTATACCCATTTCAATAAAATTGTGGGCTTTCCAGAGTCCGAACTCTACCGGAATATTACATGCATCAATTACTTCTTCCTCGATTTCCTGCGCTTTCTGGAAACAATAACCCTTGTAGCCTTGGCCGTACTCTTCATCGGAGTAAAAGTCAAGACCTCTTGGATTGACAGTATGAATAACCGATGCTTTTACAAAATCCAGATATTCCATATATTTATCCTCAAAAAACTTATAAAGCCCCCAGCCTCCGCTGTGGGTTTGTTCATGATTTAAACAGCCTGATATTGCGGTATCAGGAAATATCGATCCCAGAACGGTTAAATTGTTGATATGGCCCAGTATTCCCCTGCTGAACCAAATGTGTGTTATTGGAAACATATCTTCACATCCGCTTATAAGTTGATAAGTGCATATGTAAATCTTAATTATCAGTAAAACCTACTAAATATATATTAATATATTATTGTTATTTTATAAAGTAAAACATCCAATTTGCATTGGATGTTTTACCCATTATGCTCTAACAAGCTTAAGATTCTTTGCTTAACTTATTGGCAATCATCTTGTAAATTTCTCCTACGGCCAAAGGAACGAGACATAGCAGAATTATTGTCATCCAATCCTTGAGATTAAGTGAATAAGTTTTAAATATCGGCTGCAGGAACGGTATATACAGTACTGCCATCATAAGCACAAAGGATACCGTAGACGCCCATACCAATACCCTATTGCTGAATACACCCATTTTAATAAGGGGATATCGTTCAGACCTGCAGGTAAATGCCATAAGCAGTTCAACTACTGTAATTGTTGTAAATGCTACTGTTCTTGCAATAGTCAAATCATGATTATAGGTACTCAGTGCCCATTCAAAAGCTATTAAAACTGACGCTGTCTGTGCTAAGCTAAGTACAATAATGCCTGTTAATAACCTTTTGTTCAAAATAGGTTCCTTTGCATCCCTAGGTTTTCTTTTCATAATGTCCGGTTCGCCTTTTTCTGTTCCCAGTGCCAAAGCCGGGAAGCTGTCTGATACAAGGTTAAGCCATAGAAGCTGTATAGGAATAAGCGGTATCGGCATATTTGCCAGGATGCTTATAAATATTACCAATATCTCTGCTATATTGCAGGACAGCAGGAAGAAAACAAACTTCCTGATATTGCTGTAAATTATCCTGCCTTCTTCAACCGCTGATACTATTGTGGCAAAATTGTCATCCATAAGTATAATATCGGCAGTTCCCTTTGCAACGTCAGTACCTGTTATCCCCATTGAAACGCCAATATCAGCTTTTTTGAGCGCCATGGCATCGTTTACACCATCTCCTGTCATAGCAGCTATATGGCCTTTCTTCTTTAGGGTTTCCACTATCCTTACCTTGTGCTCCGGCGATACCCTTGCATATACGCTTATATTTTCAACCCTGTTCAAGAGTTCCTCATCGGATATCTTATCCAGATCCGCTCCTGCAAGTACCTCAGAATTTCCTGCCATTAATCCCAGGTCTTTGGCAATTGCAACTGCAGTATCCTTGTAGTCGCCTGTAATCATCACAGGTTTTATACCTGCTTCCTTACAGGTTTTAATGGCTTCAAAAGCCTCAACTCTTGCAGGATCTATCATTCCCATAAGCCCAATGAAAATCAGGTCGTTTTCTATGTTTTCCGAGTTTATGGCTTCGGGCAGCTTATCGTATTCCCTGTAAGTAAATGCAAGCACACGCAATGCCTGGTTTGCAAAGCTGCTGTTAATCTTCATTATCTGCTGTCTGAGGTCCTCGGTAAGGTTCTGGACATTCCCGTTCAAACTTATCTTTGTACATCTTGAGAGAATTATATCCGGAGCACCCTTTGTAAAAGAAACAATTTTATTTTTGATAAAGTCCTTATGAAAGGTTGTCATCATTTTTCTTGCAGAATCAAAGGGAATCTCCGCGATCCTGTTATAATTCTCATTCATCTGTATCTTTTCCAGACCTGCCTTAGCACCTGCAACAACAAGGGCCCCCTCGGTCGGGTCCCCTACTATTCCCCACAAGTCTTCGCCCTCTTCTTTTTGTTCAAGTGTTGAATCATTACACAACACCCCTGTTGATAAAAGCAGCTTAAGCCCCGCGTCATCCATGGGATTGATTTTTGCATCATTTACCGAGAATTCGCCAACTGGTGCATAACCCTTTCCGGTTATCTTATACTCAGTGCCCCCAGCATAAGCGCTAACAACTGTCATTTCATTCTGTGTCAGTGTTCCAGTCTTATCAGAGCATATAACCGTTACACAGCCCAAGGTCTCAACAGCCAATAGCTTTCTTACTATTGCGTTTCTTTGAACCATTCTTTTCATTCCCAATGCCAGCACTATAGTTACGACGGCAGGCAACCCCTCAGGTATTGCCGCCACAGCAAGGCTGACAGCTGTCATGAACATTTCAAGTATATGTCCATTGCGGAAATACCCTATGCCGAATACCAGCACGCAAATTGCAAGACAGCTGATACCGAGCCATTTGCCAAGCTCGTTAAGCTTCAACTGCAGTGGGGTCGTTTCATCTTCGAAAGATTGTATTACTTCAGCGATTTTACCAATTTGAGTATTGACTCCGGTATTTACAACAATACCTTTTCCTCTCCCATATGTTACTATTGTACTCATATATGCCATATTAACCCTGTCTCCAAGTGGTGCTTCAACATCGAAGGCTTTGCTTGCATCCTTGTCAACAGGAACCGATTCACCGGTAAGCGATGCTTCTTCAACCTTCAGGTTTACACTTTCAAAAAGTCTCAAATCGGCAGGTATGCTATCCCCTGCTTCTATAAGCACTATATCGCCGGGTACAAGATTTCTTGCGGGTACTATTTCTACATGCCCTTCCCTGTATACTCTGGCATTTGGTGCCGACATCTTTTGCAGGGCTTCCAGGGCTTTCTCTGCCTTTCCTTCCTGCACAACTCCCAGAACTGCATTCACTACAACTATTGCAATGATCACTATTGCGTCTGAGACTTCCCCTACGAGCCCAGATATAATGCTTGCTATTATCAGTATAATTACAAGAAAGTCCTTAAGCTGTTTGATAACTTTAACAAGCAGGGTTTCCTTCTCTTTCTCCTTGAGTTCGTTGTAGCCGTATTTTTCTACTCTTTTCTTGGCCTCTTCCTTTGTCAGCCCTTTTTTCACATCAACGGAAAGCTCGGCTGCAACTGCTTCGGTGCCCTTATTATACCAATCCAGATTCATATAATCTCCTCCGTTCAATTAAAATACACTGTTAAAACCAACTTTATTATTTACTTTACATATCATCCTCCATATACTTACCATTTAGAACAAAAATATTACCTGCCTTGACTAAACTAAAAAAGACCTTTAACACAATAGAGTTACATTCCATTGTGTTAAAGGTCTTGCTTGACTTTAATCATACCAAGTCACAATAAAGCCAGGCCGTAAGGCTGTGATGTTGACTTTATCGACTCCTGCGAGCAGCTACTCCCCTTCAACATTTGTATGTTGACGTTTATTACTATAAATTTATCTTATAAAGATTATATATTTGAGTTATATAATTGTCAATACACTACCGTAAGTTTATTTATGCAAAATATCAACAAGCTCCGATCCGCTGTTTCTTTCCAATACTGTCCTTATTGACCATTCATTCTGGAAGAGCAGCACAGGATTATCAGACTGGTCCCTTGCAATAATCGTATCCGTAGTCAGCTTGAAGGTCTTGGGGTTAAATTCTTCAGTCTTTACCCACCTTATATATTTATATGGAAGATGTTCCACACAAATATCCACTCCATATTCATTTTTCAGCCTGTACTCCAGCACCTCAAGCTGCAGTACTCCTACAACACCGATTATGAATTCCTGTGCAATCGCATCCTGTTGTTGGAATATCTGGATTGCACCTTCTTCCGAAAGCTGCTCGATACCCTTCATAAACTGCTTACGTTTCATTGAGTTCTTGGTATACACCTTGGCAAAATGCTCGGGAGCAAATATCGGGATTCCTTCGAACCTGAACTGTCTGTTTCCCTCGCACAGTGTATCCCCGATACTGAATATTCCGGGGTCAAAGACTCCTATGATATCTCCTGCATATGCTTCTTCGACTATTTCCCTTTCCTGGGCCAGGAACTGCTGCGGCTGGGAAAGCTTAATCGGTTTACCTGCCTGTACATGGTTCACTTCCATACCTTTCTCGAATTTACCGGAGCATATTCTGAGAAAAGCTATCCTATCCCTGTGGGTGGGATTCATATTGGCTTGTATTTTGAAGATGAAACCGGAGAACTTCTCATCCTCTGGATCTATTTCTCCAATATCTGACTTTCGAGGGGTAGGTGGTGTTGTCATATTAAGAAACTCTTCAAGAAACACCTGAACTCCAAAGTTTGTCATTGCGCTTCCGAAAAATACCGGAGTGAGTTCTCCCTTAAGAACCTTCCTGCTGCTGAATTCATCCCCCGCCATATCCAGCAGCATGATATCCTCTATAAGCTTGTTATGGGCATCCTGCCCCAAGAGGTCTAAAAACACCGGATCATCCACATTCTTTTTGGAAGATACTACTGCGCTCTGTCCGTGATCACCGCTGTCAAAAAGCTCTATCTGTGAAAGCTTCCTATTATATATGCCCAGGAAGCTCCCTCCCGCACGTATCGGCCAGTTCATTGAATACGACTGTATTCCGAGTACCTTTTCTATTTCCTCCACAAGCTCAAAAGGATCCTTTCCCGCTCTATCCATCTTGTTTATAAACGTAAAAATCGGTATTCCCCTCATTTTACACACATGAAAGAGTTTTTTGGTCTGCTCTTCCACACCCTTCGCCGAATCGATAATCATAACAGCACTGTCAGCGGCCATAAGTGTCCGGTATGTGTCCTCACTGAAATCCTGATGCCCGGGGGTATCAAGGATATTTATACAGTACCCGTTGTATCCAAACTGCATTACACTCGATGTAACAGATATTCCCCTTTGCTTTTCAATCTCCATCCAATCGGATACAGCATGCTTCTGCGCTTTTCTTGCTTTTACCGAGCCTGCAAGCCGGATTGCGCCTCCGTATAAAAGAAGCTTCTCTGTCAAGGTTGTCTTTCCCGCATCAGGGTGGGATATAATGGCAAAGGTTCTGCGCTTACGTATTTCATTTACTATTTTTTCCTGTAAAGGTGACATGTTAATACTCCTCTTCAATATAATATGGCCTTCCTTGCAATGAACTGCAGGCAAAATCCCGTTGCCTATTGCCCATAGCCCAGTGCCCATTATAACATAATTGATTTTACACGAAATGCAAACATCATGTCAATTAAGAATAAAGAATAAAAAGCAGCCATGCTATACACGGCTGCCCTTATTATGTTGAATTATAATCAGTTTCAAACCCACTATGGCTGTTATGGTTAATCTGCTAAACAAACCTTGTTTCTTCCTGTTCCTTTGGCTTCATAAAGAGCTTCGTCAGCTTTCTTCGCCGCCATATCGGCATACGAAGTCATCTTTCCTTATTTCCATGTTTCCCCATCACTGTGGGAATGATGATAGTCAAGACCTTCGATCTTCTCATTTATATATAATTTGCAGAGTTATTATCGAAAAAGATAAACTATATTATGCATCCTTTTACTTGTCATCATTAGCAGTATCAAATTTCTCTTTTCCACACTTAATAACAGTTACATCAGTCACAAGAACCAATCCTTCATTGACCATTTCACATACTAAAGGAAGCACCTTTTCTATTCTTTCTGGAATATCAACAACATCTATAATGATTGGAAGGCTTGAACTTAGTTCCAGAGCTCTTGTGGTATGCAGCTTCATATCCTGCCCACAACCTTCTATGCCTCTTGAAACAGTGACCCCAGCCATGCCAACTTCCATAAACTTGCGTACTAATGCATGATAGAGGTTGTGACCTTTATACATAGAGTCCTCACTAATATAGATTTTTAGTATCTTACTGTTTTTGCATAGGTTCATTAATATTCCTCCCTAAAAAATAGTTGCTTTGCCAAAAAAGCTTCCGGTTGCATATCCTAGAACCCCGACAATAAGGGACAGAAAAATGTAAGTAAAGGCATTCAACTTTTCCTTCTCATGGAACAGGTAGAACCCCTCATACATGAAGGTTGAGAAGGTTGTATAAGCTCCAAGGAAACCATCGCCCAATAGTATATATAGATTATTATCAATTTTTATAGTACTTATAATTCCAAGTAAAAACGCACCGGTAATATTAATTATGAAAGTGCCTAAAGGAAAAAGCGTTGTTGCTTTTTCCGAAATGAGCTTGCCTAAAAAGTATCTGGTAATACTCCCAAATAAACCGCCTATTCCGACTATTATCAGCTGCATTCAACTCACCTCTTCGTCGAGGCTGCTAACAGCATATTCATCGAATGAATCATCAGCCTCTGTTTTGTCTACATACTTTGAAATAACTTCCCTGGCAATTACAACACCAAAGTAAACAGCTGCGATACCGAGCATGGTTGAAATTGTCAAATATGAGATAGCTGAATAATAGTCACCTTGAGATATAAGCAAATATGTTTCCTTGCACATGGTTGAAAAAGTTGTAAATGCACCTAAAAGGCCTGTCGCTATTCCAAGCCTGACATCTGTATTTATCTCCCATACTTCAAGGGCAACTGTAAGAAACAGACCAAGAATGAAGCATCCTGCAATATTTATCAGCAGGGTATTTAGAGGCATGGTTTCATTATAATGATATATGTGAATTCCTTTTAGATAGAACCTTATAATTGCTCCAATGAATCCACCGGTTCCAATCAACAAATACTTTTTCATTTTTAACCCCTTTCTCTCTTAAGTATAAGTAAAAAAACAAAAAATAAACTCCTATACTGCAACTGCAATATAGGAGTCATCAGCTGAAATACTTAGCGTTTAACGGCGAACTCCATCACCTGTTTGTTTTGTACAAGCTTCCTGTCCACTCAATTAGATTAACATAAATTAAACTCTAAATCAATAAAAAGGCTGCAAGTATTTAAAATTATATCATATTTTTTTACTATATTGTGGTAGAATAGAAATAAATTGATATTTGGTGATGGGGCTCACCAGAATTGCTAAGGCTGATAGCTCCTACTTTGATAGTTTAGTTGTTAAAGTAGGAGCTTTTTATTACCTAAAAGACTAAGACTTCAAGATGAAAGGGGTCAAAACATGAATTATACACATGAAACAGAAAAAATGATATGTGTTGCAAAAGGTCCAAATCATGGGGCTGCACCTATTCC
The DNA here is from genome assembly GCA_050261415.1 of Caulobacteraceae bacterium. Lineage (GTDB taxonomy): Bacteria > Bacillota > Clostridia > Lutisporales > Lutisporaceae > JBLNDG01. The sequence goes on from JBLNDG010000225.1 coordinate 47,512, forward strand.
GCAAAATGGAAAATGGGTCAAAGCAAAGAAAATAAAGGATATTTCCGGTTTAACGCATGGTGTTGGTTGGTGTGCACCTCAGCAAGGCGCATGTAAGCTCACACTGAATATCAGTGATGGAATTATAATTGAAGCTTTGGTAGAGGTTATAGGCTGCTCAGGCATGACTCATTCAGCTGGTATGGCAGCAGAGATACTGCCCGGGAAAACCATTTTGGAAGCTTTAAATACTGACCTTGTATGTGATGCAATAAATACGGCCTTGAGAGAATTATTCCTGCAGATTGCATATGGCAGAAGTCAAACTGCTTTTTCTGAAGGTGGCTTGCCAGTAGGAGCAGGTCTTGAGGATTTGGGAAAAGGCTTAAGAAGCCAGGTTGGAACTATGTATGGCACTTTGGCTAAAGGGCCGAGATATTTGGAAATGGCTGAAGCCTATATTTCCCACATAGCTTTGGATAACAATAGTGAGATAATCGGCTATGAGTTTGTTCACTTAGGCAAAATGATGGATATGATTAAAAAGGTATGGATGCTAATGAAACACTGAAAAAAGCCACTGCTACTTATGGAAGATACAATGAAGCTGCAAAAATAATAGATTCGAGAAACGAATAGTAGGGGAGGGTTTAAGATGGCATTATTTGAAGGTTACGAAAGAAGAATAGACCAGATTAACGAAGTGTTAAAAAGCTATGGCATAGATTCCCTTGAGCATGCAAAGAAAATATGCGATGAGATGGGGGCAGATGCCTATAATATAGCAAAATCAATACAGCCAATATGTTTTGAAAATGCCTGCTGGGCATATGTTGTAGGAGCTGCCATTGCAATTAAAAAGAATTCTCTAAAAGCCTTTGAGGCAGCACAGAACATAGGTGAGGATCTTCAGGCTTTATGCATCCCAGGTTCTGTTGCTAATGACAGAAAAGTTGGTTTAGGACATGGTAATTTGGCCTCAATGTTGCTCAGGGAAGAGACCAAATGCTTTACTTTTCTTGCTGGTCATGAATCCTTTGCGGCAGCTGAAGGTGCGATAGGAATTGCAAAATCAGCAAACAAAGTAAGAAATATACCTTTGAAAGTTATCTTGAATGGTCTCGGAAAAGATGCGGCTCAGATAATTTCAAGGGTTAACGGTTTTACATATGTGCAGACTGAATTTGACTACTATACAGGAAAGCTCAACATTGTTCGTGAAATTAAGTATTCGGACGGTGAAAAGGCAAAGGTAAAATGCTATGGTGCGGATGATATAAGAGAAGGTGTTGCTATAATGCATCCAGAGGATGTCGATGTATCTATTACAGGTAACTCAACTAATCCTACAAGGTTCCAGCACCCTGTGGTCGGCTCCTATAAAAAGGAATGCTACGAAAAGGGAAAGATATATTTTTCTGTAGCATCAGGCGGAGGCACAGGCAGGACACTGCATCCGGATAATATGGCAGCAGGTCCGGCTTCATACGGAATGACAGATACAATGGGCAGAATGCATTCAGACGCTCAATTTGCAGGTTCATCGTCAGTTCCTGCACATGTAGATATGATGGGATTCATAGGCATGGGAAACAATCCGATGGTAGGTGCAACTGTAGCAGTTGCTGTGGCTGTCGAGAAAGCCCTAACCATCTCCAGGACATAGTTTAAGACCCATTTGTTCACAAATTTTCTGGGCATTAATATTATGAAGCTGATAGGCTTTATGCTGATCAAAGTATTATTGTTGCCAATCTTGTAATATAACTCATCCATTTGTTTTATGCCTTCACAAATTCATATTCGGTATTATATTCAATATTGAATGTATTTCGTACAGTCTGATTAATAAATTCAACAACCCTATCAAGCTCCTCTTTAAAGTCCTTCATAATAGCCGCATAAGCATCATCTACATATTTATCCTCGCCTTCCTTCCATCTGTTGAAACCATTTTCTATAGACTCCGATAAGCCATTCATCAATTTCTCATATAAAGCCCTCGGCTTTTCTTCCTGATTTTCCTTATATAGTTCGATTACACTATTTCTAACTGTATCTACTAGACTATCCATGATTGAATTTATATGTGCTTCAATCTGTCGTACAATAAGCTCGCATTTACCTTTTATTAAGATTATGGATTCTTCTTTAATTCTATTAACATCCTTAAGGCGCAGTTTAATTCTTCCAGTGTTTCCAAGGGCATTTCCAAGGTTTTAGCCTTCAATTTCAAAGAAGACAACATTGTTTCTGCAATTCGCAGCAATTTATCATTTAATGAGAAAAACAGTATTAAAGCCTTTTCATTTATAATGTTTGATTTAAGATTTTCAAACAGTTCTTCTACTCTACTTCCTTTATATTTAATCTCATTTTTCTCTTTTTTGCCTTCAATTGCATTCTTTAAGGATATTGGATAGAAATGAGATATTTGGCAGTTAAGAATTCTCTCAAGGGTGTCATAGCAAAAAGTCAAATATGTTGCCAGATCCTTCTCTTCTAAATAATCAATCTTATTCAGTACAAAATAAATTTTATTGACGTAGGTTTTTATATGTCTCAGAAAGCTGACTTCGATTTCATTAATTGGTGTATCTGCTGAAACCATAAAAACAGCAGCATCAGCGTTTTTTAAATAATCATAGGCTGCATCTGTGTTGTGTTGATGTATGGAACCTACACCCGGCGTATCAACCAAAACGATTCCATTCCTCAAAAAATCTGAGGGATATATATCTGTACTTCGGCAATGCCCTTTTCGTTATTAGAATTCTGCTGTTCAGAAACATATGTTATGAGTTCATTTAGCCCAACATCAATTTTCTCGCCGTTTTCTCTGGCAACAACAGCATACTTCTCGCTGCCATATTTGATTTTAGTTACGATTGAAGTAATAGGTATAACGCCTGTTGGCAAAATATCCTCACCAAGAATAAAATTGACGAAGGTGCTTTTGCCTCTCTTAAATTGACTCAAAACAGCGATTATTATTTCATCTTCGGCAATACGATCTGATAGCTTTTTCAATTGGTCACGGGAGTGTTCCAGCTTGCCTTCGACAGCACATTCCGATAGTTTCTCAACTATCTTTTTTAAATTTTCACGATTCATTTGTCGTTCATAATTTAATACATTCTTATTCATCCAAATCCAAATCACCCTTTGCCATTAATTGAATAGTTGCTCTTAACTGCTCATTATCGAAGTTGTAGCCTAGCAATTTAAAGTTTACCAGCTTATTGTCCTTTGTAAGCTGGAAACTCTTGAAACGAAGAGAAGCATATTTTCCTTCATTTTTTATATGCTCTTTTATGATGTCATCTAGTTCCTTTTCGCGATTCTCGCATTCCTCAAGCCTTTTTTTAAACTAATATAGGCGATTCCATAGGCCAGAAGAATTTCAAACCCCAACTCCATGCTCCATTGTTTTTCCTTCAATATTTCCTTCAAACGGTCTGCTTTTTCAATCGCTGCTATCGAAATACTTATTTTTTCCAACTTAGCTTTCCCCTCTCCTTTTATATCTAATTAATATAATAGCCCCTACCGGCATACGGCAGAAGCTATTATCCCATTGGGAGGTTCGTTAAACAGGAGTGCCTCATCTCCAAATATACTAATTGTCAGAGTGCAGTTTCTTTTCTTGTCTTTCTCATAACATTCTTTTTATATATTCCCACTACAGGATGCTGAAACCTTGTAGTATTTGTTGAGTTAACGATAATAGGTACGTCAACTGCCTCGATGTATGATGAAAAGATATCTTGTGAGAGCAGATTAGCTTCTCTTCCCAAATCAGCAACTATTATTGCTACTTCACCTCTTGAGACCATACCTACGCCAATCTGCAGCGATTCTAGGTATCAAAGCCGAATAACTTTGCAGGAATGCCACAACCAAAAATCTTTCCTGCAACAGCAACTGCTGAAAGAGTGATAATAAATAACCATGGTAGTGATGGAGTTATTATTGATTTAAGACCTATGCTTACAAAGAAGATAGGCATTAGAAGCATGTATGATAGTATATTTACCTTAGATAATATGTAATCCCTGCTGCTTGATGCTGCAAGGGAAATCCCTGCGATATATGCCCCGGTAACAGCCGATACACCGAAGAAACGTTCAGAAATGTATGAAATAGCAAGGCAAAATGCAAATGCAAAAATAGGTATACGCTGCTTTTGGCCTATTTTTATACAATAATTATTAAAACCTGTTCCCACTACCTTACCTACTAATAATGCAAATATAAAGAAAATAATAATTTTGACCAAGGTGCTGACAATACTGCCGGTATCAGTTGATAGCCCTATAATAAAAGAAACCGGTACTATGCCAATTAAATCGTCAATAATTGCCGCACCCAATATTGCATACCCTGGTTTGCTCTGAAGCTTGTCCATTTCCTGAAGTGTCCGAACCGTAATTGATACACTTGTAGCAGTAAGAACTACTCCAACGAAAAGGTTAGTATCATGATTCCCTACTCCAAAAAATGAAGCAGTTAAATAGCCCAACAAAAGTGGAAGTGCTACTCCACCCAATGCAATACCGGAAGAATAATTTAATGATTTTTTGAATCCGAAAATATCTGTTTCGAGCCCAGCAATGAACATTAACGTAATGACTCCGATTTCTGCAAGCTGTTCAATCATATATCGGTATCGGGTATCCATCCTAAAAAACTTGGCCCTATTAGCAATCCAATTACAAGTCCCCCCAATACCTGGGGTTTTCTACTTATTAGCCCTCCTATCTTGCTTAAAAAGAGTATTATGGAAATATGCAGCATATAAACCACTTTAGCTCCTCCTTATATTAGTAAATAGTGTATTGAAATAGACAAAAAATAAACTCCTACCTTAACGTTCTGTTAAAGTAGGAGTCATTAGCATTTTAAATGTCTTTTTCGTTAAAACAGTTTTATTATATAGAAGGTGAATGATTTGAACGAAAATCATTTGAGAATTATTTCGATTACACTCAATATAATTGAGAAAGATATTGATGAGATTGAAAAATACCTGAACAATGTGCCTGCCGGAAGAATGTATGATGTTGTTGATGACTTAACTTGTGAGCAAAAGCAGGAGCTCTCAATTAAAACCAAATCCTTGAGATCGTTAATTAATGAAATTGCAGACTATTTTAACCTTAAACCGTCAAGAACGAGTCTTCGCGCGATGGTACAAAGCAAAATGACGATTAATTGGGCTAACGTTTGCGATATTGAACCGGCAAGGCTAAAAGCATATGGTACTGTTGATACGGGTATGATAAAAATATTAAATTACTATATTAGACCTGTGCAGTAAAAAGGGAAACATTAAGCAGCAATCCCTAATTTGGAAATCATAGAATCAAGGCTTACCCCTTCAGCTGCACAAGAGTATGCAAACTTGGCAATTTCAACCATGTATTGTTGACGGAAATAACCTATGGTATCTCCAATGGTCTTTAGTTTTAATAGTTTCCCATTGGATACTCTAAATAACTCTAAGAATGTGTAAGACATAAATACCATACTCCAGAATCGCTTTATCGAAGTCAAGGATTCAACCTGGTATTCATCAAAACCAAGAGAATTCTTATGATATCTATAACTAACTTCAATATCCCAGCGGTTCTGATAATACTCCAGGATAGTAGAGGTATCCAAGCTTACATCAGTACTTACTACAAAAGCTGGTTTATCTGATAAGTCTGGTTTGCTCCAGCACATTAGAGTAATGGCATTTTCAAGATCATTAATTTTTCCTTCATACCTGTGTACGTAATACTTATTGTCCCCTACTGTAACTGGGCAGGTTTCATTTTTACGTATATGGATAGAGAAGCTTTTTACACTTGTTTTAATGCCAAAAGGATAAATTACACGGTTGGATTTTATCCTTCCTATAGTATGATATCCCCTTTTAAGTCCATGGAGCATAAGCTTTCCTGATGTATACAAAGCATCTACAAGTAAGTACGTAGTTTCTGTAGCCGGTATAAATTCGTCAACCAATTGCATGGCAAGCTCATGTTTATTCTTGAAATATTTTTTAGCTTTCTTGCAGAAGAACTGCGATCTCAGATAAAGCTTGAAGTTAAGTGGCAGCGAGTACTCAGATACTTTGTAATGGGAACTAACAATGCAGTGAGACCACATGGTTTTCCCATCGCTGTGTGAATGATGGTAATCGGGACCTTCAATCTTCTTTGTAGAATTATACTTTTTACTCAAAGAGTCATCTACAATTAAGAAGCCGACATCATCTTGATTAACATTCTTCTTAACAGCACGTAGAGAATGTGAAATTCTCTTGTGATTCACATATTCATGGTTCCACTTGTATTCTCCTAAGAATCTGGAACCGCAGCTCCTGTCACGGTTGCAGGTAAGCTTTCTATAGATAGCAGAAACATTTTTATTACCTTCGGCAGTGATTATGCCTGAGACCATATTAAGCATATGATTTTGTATCGAAGAAGAATATGGCAACTGTAGTATATTTATATAATTACTGATGTTCTGATTTTGTTCCATTATTATCTCAGGCATAAGTTTGACCTCCGAAATGGTATTTTGGTTTTTGGACAATCCTAAATTACCACATTCGGACAGCTTATGCTTTTGTTTTGACATTAATTTGGTAATACAATTTTTTACTTTTAGTGCACAACACTAATTCCCCTAATTAATTGCAGAGTATAGAAATATCTTATTTTAAAAATAATATATCTGTACAAAAAATTATCTAAAAGGAGTGTTTGAAATGGGCGTAGCAACAATGACAACAAACAGGTATCATACATGCATAGACGCATGCACCAAATGTGCTCAAGCTTGCTATGAATGTTTTGAGGCTTGCATTAATGAACCTGATTTAAATGCCAGAAGAGGCTGTGTGAAAATGCTTGTTGAATGCGCAAAAATGTGCGAAATGTCTGCCGCTCTGATGTCAATGAACAGCCTGTTTGCAAAAGAACATTGCAGGATATGTGCCACTATTTGCGATGCATGTGCAAAAGAATGTGATATGTTCAAGGATGAACATTGTCAAAAGTGTGCAGATGAATGCCGCAAGTGTGCCAATGAATGCAGGCAAATGGCCGGAATGTAAAAGAAATAACCAGCAGATAAGCCTGCTGGTTATTTCTTTTTAAACTCTTACCGCTTAATTGCATTGCAAAGATAATGTATTTTTATTTGACTGTTCTAAATAATTAGTACTGCAGTTAAAAACGCTGCCGCAGCTACTGCCGCCGCAGTCAGGTTATACGGCATCTGTGCAGATATATAGTCCATATGCTCTACCTCTGCAATTCCCGAAGCCATGGCACCCATTCCGGAAAGCGGCAAAGCAATGTCCCCAAAAGTCCCACCGGCAAATACAGCTCCTACAGTCATCGGAATAGAAGCTCCTGAAACTACTGCTAACGGTATAGCCAAAGGCATAGTTAATGCCCATGTGCCCCAGGAGGAACCGATAAAAAATGTTACTGCCGCTGTAAGCATAAATACTGTTAATGGGACCAGGAAAGCGGGAAGCCTATTCCCCACTGTTGTTGTTATCAGCTTTGGAAGCCCTAGGTTTTTGGATACCCTTGCTATAGGCCATGCAACTGCCAGAATTGCAATTGTAGTCATAAGCCGGTTCCCGCCTTTTATGAAACGGCTGACCATTTCTTTCAGATGAAGCCCCTGAAAGCGGTAAAAGACTACTGAAATTACTGTGGTAACCAAGAGTGCCAAAAGCATTGCTCTGGAAGAATCCGCCTTTGAATATATATCAAGAAGTGTCTTTCCCCCTTTGATCCTGCCTGACCACCACATGAGATAGAAGCTCATCGGTATGAGGACTATGATGGGAATAATCAGATTCCATGGCCTTGGTTCAATATTCATATCAATTTCACCCATCTCATGGTCCATGGACATATCTCCGTGCTCTTTATGCTGCCCCATTCCATTTGTCATACCATGCCCCTTGTGCATGCTTTCCATATTCCCGTCATGATGTTCTACATGAATTTCCGGTGATATTTCATGCCCTGCTTCTGTTGAGAATGCCATACCCATGCCATGTTTTGCAGTAAGCTGGTCCTGGTAGTCCGGCTTGCCGGTCATCTGCCTGCCTCGCTCTTCAATTCCCTTATCATCCTCTTTGGCTTTAGCCTCAAACCTTTTCATGGCCCTGAAGTTCAGTATGCCGAAAATTGAGAGCAATACAACTCCAAAAGAAACGATGCTAAAAAAATTAAATGGTATGCTTTGAAGGAAAACTATATACGGGGATGCATTACTGCCGGCTACCTTTAAACCGCTTGCCACAACGCCCACCATATCTTCCATAAGTTATTAAGCTTACTTTTCCCTTTATTTTTATAACTATACCCTCACCTTGTGATAGCTATCAGTAACAAGAACCCCTTTTTACATTCCTATTGAATTTTTAAAAGGAATTAGTTTATATAATATCTCTACAATTAAAGTAAACCTGTTTGTAAGCAGCAATATTCCAAATAGAAGAAGCACTGCACCTGTTATGTAGGATATAAGCCTCTGGTATTTCAAAATTCGTTTTATAAGGTTGAACGACCGTCCAAAAGCTGCCCCAAGCAGTAAATAAGGTATTGCCAGGCCCATAGAGAACATGAACATCACCAGCATGCCAGTGTGGGAAGAACCTGTACTTCCGGCAAATATCAGCATTGAATACAATAGTGGTCCGATGCAATGGGAACATGCAACAGCAAAGAATATACCAACAAGAAATGTAGTAAGATAACTTGCAGCAGCATTTGCTTTGAACCTGTCAAATATATTCTCCATAGCTTTTAGGTTTAAAGAAATTGTACTGAAAAATCCAAGCATTTTTAGCGCAAGAAGAATAACCATTATCCCGCCTATTATATTGAATATCGCAATATTTTCCTTGATAAAACCAGCAGCTTTTCCCGAAGCCGCACCTGCAGCAGTGAATATAATAGTGAATGCTGCTACAAATAAAAATGTGTTTATTATTACTTTCAGCTTGATAGCTTTACTTTTAGCTGCATTTTTCAAATCTTTAACCGACATGCCGGTTATCAAGCTGAAATATACAGTAATCATTGGTATAATGCAGGGTGACAGGAAAGAGACCAACCCCGCAATAAATGCCGTCATATATATTGATGTATGCATATAATCCACCGAATCCCTTCCGTATCCTAAAACCATCTAGATTAGCTCCGCCTTACAATTACTTCAGCATATCCCCTTCATATACATGCTCTCTTGTACCGGTGCTGCCGATGTTTTTAAATACCAGCTTAAATGATTTTGTATCCGGACCGACAATAGGCTTTCCGTCAAAATTGTTCTTTATTTTTAGAATACCTGTGATATGATGACCTCCGCCACTGTCCGTATCCCATTCGAACCCGTCCCTGACTACAACCCCTGAATCCGTTTGAAGTTCTATATATTTTCTTATATCTACATACTTTGTCAAATCAACTGAATGTGTTCCCAATGTAACCTCAAATACCAGGGTATCATTGTCCTTTGTACTTGGGCTTAAATAGTTCACGGAAATATCAATATTATCTTTCTGGCTCAATGTCAAATATTTAAATTCACTATCGTTTGCATCCTGCTGTAAAGCTGATATTTCTTTATTTTGCTGCACTTCCGCATTTTCGGCAACTGTCTTTTCTTCTGCCGTCACCTCAGCTTTGCTGCTTAAAAAATAAGTATTGACCACAAATATCAAAGCTGCTATAAATAATAGCATTATGACAGCTACAGTTAATTTTTTTAGTCCTGTTCTTTTCTTATTACTCATGATATTACTCACCTTACTATATGTTTTCTTCCTAATATTGGAATGAAGGCTGGCACCTGCTTGCTATATTCCGTATATTTTTCTCCAAATTGCTCTATCATCACTTTTTCTTCTTTTTTTGCAAGTTTTGCATACATAACTAACAAAATAGGAGCCATTATTAACGTAATAAGTGTCGGCCACTGTACTAGAAATCCGATTATCATTAATGCAAACCCGGTATACTGCGGATGTCTTACAAATCTGTATATCCCATTAGTGACAAGTTCACCGTTCCCGGAGTGTATCTCTCTCCAGCCGACGGCAATCACGATAAGGCCGCTGAATATGAGAATATTGCTAAGAGGATGCAATATGGAATACACAAGTATTGAACCGCCGGAAAGGGCAACCCATAAATGACCGTTCAAATGGGTGAATGGATCAAGAACCGGATATTTATTTCCTAAAACAGATATTAAAAAATAAATTGTAAGCGGGAATCCAAACATTTCGGTGAATAGAGCCACCATAAATGCGGCAAATGCGCCTAGCGTCCGCCAGTCCCGTTTTGTGACCGGCCTGAAAGCTGTATAGGTAAAGATACCGAACATGAGGATGTTGAAAACAACTGACCACCACAGCCCATACTCATATTCATTTAGCAAATGCATATTTTTTACCTCCATAATTTCTTACTTTCACTTAAATAGAAGCCTATACATTTAAAGAATTCATGGAAAACAATCCAAGTGATTTCTATCTTCGTACAAGCCGTGTTGAAAAAAATAAGCAGCCAAAGCTACTTATTTTTTTTCTGGTACAAATCCTCCCATCATGCCGTAACCACTGGAATGCATGCCATAAGCAGAATTATGCATTTGATTCATCCCTTCCCTGCCTATGGACTGCATCATCTGGGCCATATATCCGTATCCATTTTGCTGCATGATGCCTATCATCTTCTGATAATCTTCATCGCTCAGGTTATTCATGAACTCATTCATTTTTGCATAATTGCCGTCCTGCATGTACTTTGCTGCATCCCCGAACCCGTTTTCCTGCATGATATTAATCATATCAGTATATACATCCTTTGAGAATTTATTTGACGCCTGTGTTTCGCTGCTTAGATTTATGCTTTCAACATTTGTATCTTTATCCTGGCTTGCAATTATCTGTGTGCCGTCTTTTTTACTCAAGGCGTTTAAATTGTCTGCATATGCCACTCCCCAAATTGATCCCATCATAACTACCATTGCACTTAAAACTACTATTATCTTTTTTTTCATTATGAACTCCTCCTTGTTAGTTTGTTAATCTGTTATTTTCTATATTTCAATAATAACAGAACATTATGAAGAACTTGCGGAGGAATCATGGAGAACTTGTGGAGATTTTATCCGCAGCAGGATTGCTTCTTATCAACTTCCTGCATTTTCCCTTTTATTGCCTTAACAGGACATTTTTCAACACATTTCATACAGCCTGTACACAAATCATAATCTATTGATGCCAGATTGCCTTCAACTTTAATAGCTTTGCTTTCACATACCTTCTCGCATAATTTGCAAGCGATGCAGCCGGCATTGCATTTTGGCTTTACAACCTTTCCAGGCTCCTTGTTTTCACATAAAACATGTACGGTTGCCGCTGCAGGAGCCAACTCTATGACTGCCTTCGGACACTCTTTAACGCATATTCCACAGCCTGTGCAGCAGGTTATGTCAATCTCTGCAACTCCTAGACTATTGATTGTAATAGCGTTGAATGGACAAGCTTTTACGCAGGAACCCAGTCCGAGACATGCATATTGGCATGATTTATTGCCTTTTTGTACCAAATTTGCAGCATGGCAATCCTTTATCCCTACATATTCAAAGTTATTACTGCAGTTTGTTCCTCCCTGACACTTGACAACAGCCACCCTGGCAGTCATTTTATCATCTGTTGAAGCGCCTGTTATTTTACTGATTTTCTCTGCTACAGCCTGTCCGCCCACAGGGCAAAGTCCGATTGACGCTCCTTTATTTATAATTGCATCCGCATATCCGGAACATCCCGGAAAGCCACATGCACCGCAGTTTGCACCGGGAAGCACCTCTTCTATCATTTGTACCCTCTCATCTGTCTCTATTGCAAATTTCTTGTTGGAATAGGCAAGAAAAGCTCCGAACAAAACACCCATTCCACCCATAGCACCTGCTGAAATTAATAATATCTGATTCATTAAAGGATCACCCTCTTATTATTTATTCTACATTGAAATCAACCCTGAGAATCCAAGGAATGAAATAGAAAGAACTGCTGCTGTTAATAGCGTAATTCCTGCACCCTTCAAGCCCGCAGGAACATCCGCATTTTCTATTTTTTCCCTTATACCCGCCATAACCACTATGGCAAGAGTAAACCCTATTCCTGCACCAAGTCCGAACACCATGCTTTGTGTCAGGTTATAGCTCTTGTTTACTGCGAGGAGAGCCAGTCCCAATATTGCGCAGTTAGTAGTTATCAATGGTAAAAATATCCCTAATGAATTATATAGATCAGGGCTGGTTTTTTTGATGAACATCTCTATCATCTGGACCAGAGAAGCAATAACCAGTACAAAACTAACATATTGAAGAAAACGGCTTAATCCATACGGCGCCAGAATATAGGTCTGTATGAGCCATGTTGCCGCAGCCGACAGCGTCAAAACAAAAGTGGTCGCTATTCCCATACTCAAGGCAACATCAACTTTTTTTGAGACCCCTAAGAACGGGCATATACCTAGAAATCTTGATAAAACAAAGTTATTGACCAGAATAGCCCCGACAAAAATTAAAACTAAATCCTTCAGCAATTAATTCACACCTTTCTAATGACAGCAGCTATCTGCCGCTTTATTTTTTGAAAAGCTGTTGAATATCCATAACAATATTCCAAGTGTAAGGAATGCACCCGGAGGAAGTATAAATATTACCCATTTAGTAAATCCTGCTCCCATTACCGGTATCCCAAATATGCTGCCCATACCGAGGATTTCTCTTATTATGCCGAGCATTGTCAAAGCCCAGGTAAAGCCTAATCCATAGCCAATCCCATCCATAGCAGAAAGAAGGACATTGTTTTTTGAAGCAAAGCCCTCAGCTCTAGCCAGGATGATACAATTAACCACTATAAGCGGTATAAACAGTCCCAATACCTTTTGAATATCCGGGAAATATGCGGCTAAAACCAGGTCTGCTATTGTTACAAAGGTCGCAATTATTATAATATATCCCGGAATTCTGATTTCATCAGGAATAAGCTTTTTAACAAGGGACACTATTATATTTGAACAAACAAGTACAAATGCTGTCGCCAAGCCCATCGCCAATCCGTTAACCGCTGCATTTGTAACAGCCAAAGTCGGGCACATGCCCATAAGCACTTTGAAAGTAGGGTTCTCTTTCCAGAGTCCCTTCACCAACTCTTTCCATGCCCTCATTATTTCTCACCCCCATAAATCTTCAAAACTTCGTCTAAGGACGTCTTCATCAAATCTGTCAAAGCCTTTGATGATATCGTTGCACCTGTAATAGCCACTACGTCACCCCTCACCTTGAATGGGTCACTCCATGATTTTTGTGAAAACTGTCCTTTGAAGGAATCAGAATCAATATTCGCGCCAAGGCCGGGAGTTTCCTGTTGTTCAAGTACTATATAGCTATTTATCTTTTTTGTGTCCAAGTTCAATCCTACCATTAATTTTATTGTACCCTGGAATCCACCACCTTCAGCGACATATGCAAGGCCTATTACCTTACCGTTACTGTCAAGGCCTTCAAAAATTTGCATATTTCCCTTATTCTTAAATTCCCTGTAGTTTTTGATACCGGGGAGAACTTCAAAAATGGACTTCTGCTGCTTTTCCAGCGCTACCTGCTGCATTTTAGGTGTCGTAAAGCCGTATACCGAGGCCAGGATACCTCCGGATAGCAAAGAAATTATTGTCAATGCAATAATCAGTTTAGCACTCTTACCCATTCAATTTCACCCTCCCGTACATTTTAGTCCGGGTATATCGATTTATTACCGGCGTAAATGAATTCATCAATAATATAGAAAACATAACACCTTCAGGATATCCCCCATATAGTCGTATTACTGCGGTTAATAATCCGCAGCCTACTCCAAAAATCCACTTCCCTTTTCTGGTTAAAGGTGTGGTGACCATATCGGTTGCCATAAAAAACGCTCCCAGAAGAAGCCCCCCGGACAGCAAATGGACGATTGGATCACCGCCTGCAAGCAGAACCATTATAGCTGTTGTACCTAAAAATGCAGCCGGTATACGCCAGTCAATAAGCTTTATAAAGAGTAGGTAAGCTCCTCCAATAAGAAGTGCCAAGGCTGAGGTCTCACCTACCGAACCTCCGACATTACCAAGGAAAAGCTTTAAGTAATCAGTTGATATACCCTGCATTTTCAGCAGGTTCAAAGGAGTTGCAGAAGTTACTGCATCTGCTGAATTCCACGTAGTCATTGCTACTGGGAAAGTTATTAGCAGAAAAGCCCTGCCTACAAGAGCAGGATTGAAAACATTGCTGCCCAAGCCGCCATAAACCTGTTTTCCCAGACCTATAGCGACAACAGCTCCTACAACCACCATCCATAACGGCAGTACCGGCGGAAGTGTTAATGCAAGCAGCAAGCCAGTAACTGCTGCACTGCCGTCATTTATAGCAATGGGCCTTTTTCGGATTTTTTGAAAGAGATATTCCGTTATAATACTTGTCAGTATACTTACAGCATAAATAAGAGCAGCCCTTATGCCAAAGAATATTATTCCTGCCATCGATGCCGGAATTAATGCCAGAATCACCTTATACATAATCTTTGGTACACTGTCATCATGAGTTATGTGAGGTGATGATGCAACTATCAAATTATTCACTTTTACACCCCCATATTTTAACTTTTTCTTGAACGAATCTTTGCTTTACCGGTACATATATATTGCAAAAGTGGTCTTTTTGCAGGACAGATAAATGTGCAGCAGCCACATTCAATGCAGTCCATTATGTTTAAATCCACTGCCGCATCCAGATTTCCTTCCTTAACGGCCTGTACAATTTTCAAAGGCATCAGTCCCATAGGACATGCATCGATGCAGCGTGCACATTTTATGCAAGGGTATTCCTTCTGCATCCCGGCTTCTCTCTCCGTAATTGTCAGAATCCCGGAAGTTCCTTTTACCACGGAAATATCAGCAGAGTATTGAGCAAACCCCATCATAGGTCCTCCGCTTATTATACCGGAGCATCCATCTACCAGACCACCGCATTGCTCTATAACTTCCTTAAATGGTGTTCCGACTCTCGCGAGCAGATTGCTTGGGTTTTTGATGCCTTTACCTGTAACTGTTACAATTCTTTCAATAAGCGGCATACCGAACTTTATAGCTTTATAAACCGCAGATGCAGTACCTGTATTGATAACCACACATCCCACGGCAGAGGGCAACTGTCGCGAAGGAACCTCTCTTCCGGTTACCGCTTTAATCAGTTGTTTTTCTCCGCCCTGTGGATATTTGGTTTTCAGAACTACAACCTCTATATTTTTTTCTTTGCTGCAAGCCTTTTGGACAGCTTGTATGGCTTCCGGCTTGTTGTCTTCTATTCCAATACTTGCGCCTTTAATTCCAAGAGCCTTTGCCAATGCTTTTGCCCCGTTCACAACATAATCCGGCGTTTCTGCCATAAGACGGCAGTCCGATGTAAGATACGGCTCACATTCCGCACCGTTAATTATCAAAGTATCAATTTTATGGTCTTTGGGTGGATTTAACTTTACATGGGTTGGAAAAGTCGCACCTCCCATTCCGACAATGCCTGCCTCTTTAATAATGCCGATTATTTCTTCGGCTGTCAGTTTTTCGATATCTTCATGCCCTTTTATACTTGGGTCCAGTTCATCCTTTCCATCATTTTCGATTACTACTGTTGATAACATTCCGGCCGCCTGGAGCCTCGGCTCAACTGCCAGCACTTTTCCTGACACGCTTGAATGTATGTTCGCAGAAACATGCCCGGCACTTTCACCTATTTTCTGTCCCATTTTCACTAGGTCTCCCGCCTTAACCAACGGCTGGGCAGGCGCTCCAATATGTTGAACTAATGGAATTGCTACGATAGCCGGGACTTCAGCATTTTTTATTTTTATATTCTGCGTCATCTCTTTGCAGTAGTCAGGATGAATACCACCCTTAAATGAAAGTCCTTGTCTACTCACTTTATCACTCCGTTTCTTTTCAGGCAGCTTATCGCTCCTCATATTTCTCCATGCACAACTCAAACCTTTTGCTCTTTGATAGTTTTTTGCTGAAGAACCTCAGTATGCAATAAGATACCGCCATAATAGCAACTGCTCCGGCTAATGCCTTCAGTTCAAGATTTTCTGCTTGGCCTGCAGCAGAAAACCTGCTTAGTATCAGCAGATAAGATCCAAAAAATACTATTAAAGGGATGATATATGCATAAAATACTGCAGTCAGCAGGTTGTCTTTCTTGCTGACAATCTTCACCAAATCCCCTTTCTGTGCGCTTATATTATTTTCCAGCTTTACCGTAGTACCTGCCGAAGCGCACCCTATGCATTTACCGCAGTCTCCGCCGCAAGCCGAGGCTCTCCTTACCTGCACATAAGCTGTTTTACCTTGTGTGCTCACAACTTTCCCCGTATTTTCCAATCAAATCGCCTCTCAGAACCATAAATATTGCAAACGTGAACTCATAAAATTATTAAAGTGTCAGGGATGAATCCACTAACACTTTAGGTACCAGATACCTATGCAATTGTGCAATGACAATTGATATTTTAAATCATGATTTTTCTTTTATTCTTTACTCTTATAGGGGTGAGTAAATTTAATAATGGGCTGCACAATCGCATTGTATCTGGTGTTTTCCGTGCTGCAGGATATCCTACTATTCATATAGTACTACCTAGTTATGTAGAACTTTTGAAGATTCATTAAAAACAACCAAGTATTCTAGATAGTACTCTAAATAGACAATTAACGTTGCTGTAGTATCTGATGGTTTTAATTTTTTCTCAAGTCATAAATAACTAATGGGGAGTTATTCGATGAATATAAGTTTCCTGTTGTGGAAGAATACCTAAAGTAAGACATTTATTACATAGGAGGTTTTAATATGGGTGTTGTTACTAATACAACAGACAAATATAAAAAATGCTTGGATGCCTGCAATCAATGTGCACAAGCCTGCTACGAATGCATGAAGATGTGCTTGAATGAACCGGATGTCGGGGCTAGAAAGGCTTGTATAAGTATACTTGCAGAATGTGCAAAGATTTGTTAGCTGGCATCAGCATATATGTCTATGGATGCTCAATATGCAAAGGATATTTGCAAACTTTGTGCGGTAATCTGCGATAAATGTGCACTAGATTGTGCTATGTTCAAAGACGATCACTGCAAAAAATGTGCTGACGTATGCCGTAATTGTGCCAATGAATGTAAGCAAATGGCTGGAGCGTGAGATAATTAACCAGCAGAGAATCCCCTGCTGGTTAATTATTATATTTTGATTAATACACATATACTCCTTGAAGAACCGACAAAACCGTTTAAAAATTAGTTAAGTATCAGCGGTAAGTTCTCTAACGCTTTTTCATAATATTTAGGACTGAATTGTATAAAAGATTAAAAGCGATACAGCTACTAGTACAAGAATAACCAGTAAACCCCTTACCCATTCTAAAGCACGGACTGATGTATCTTCTTTAGTAACGGCTTCAGCATTGATTCTTTTCTTTTTGATAACCATCATCAATATAACCGCACCTGCTATGAACACCAGGCTAAGCAAATGCGAGATTGAGAACCACCCTATTATTGAGGGATTGTACCTGAATAGTTCTACTACACCTCTGCTAATGGAGAACAATATAATATACCAAATAAAAAGCTGTCCGTCATACCGGATACTTTTGCGCTTTCTCCACAAAATGAAAAAGACCAGATAATCAAGAAGAAATTCATATACCTGAGCGGGATGCAATAGTTGTCCCTGAACCTTTACACCCCAGGCATAAGGTACAGCCATCACTTTACCGAATACATCGCAGCCAACTCTGCCTATGCCCTGCCCCAGAATAATACCCGGCGCCATTGCATCTGCATATTTAAAGAAATTTAGCTTATGTTTTCTTACGTAGAACACTGCAGAGGCAAAGGCACCTAGCAATGCTCCGTGTATGGATAAGCCGCCCTCATAGATTTTAAAGATGTCCAACGGATTTTTAACATAGTAGGACAAATCATAAAATAGTATATAAAACAACCTGGCAGTAATCACAGCTGAAATCGCTGAGAATAGGACAATATCAAGCATTCTATCAATATTGAGCTTTTTCCTTTTAACCTCAAAATAGGCAACTGCTAAACCAGCCAATATTCCTAATGCTATCATAGTACCGAAAAAGTGAACCGGAAAACCAAATAAATAAAATAATACTTTCATTTTACAGTCCTTCCCCTATCTGAGAAAATATAGAGCCAATCCGCCCAGTATTAACACCACTAGTATAATAGCCAATCTTGAGCCCAAATTACCGATGCCATTACGCTGATTATTCTGGTGTCCATGGCTGTTTCCATGGTTATGTCCATGATTTCCACCACCACAACAGTTCATTGATTCCACCTCCCAAAGTTAAATTTTTCGTTTTCATATAAATCTATAGGGTCTTGAATAAACTGACTATTAGGTAAACTGCAGCTCCGGCTATCAGTGCGCCTGTAAATCCAACAGACATGGATAGGATAATGGACAGAACAGAACCGATAACAGAGGTTACGCCATTCACACCCCACATTACAGGTATTATATCACCCTTTCCGCTTTCACCAATAAGTTTTAGCCCTCTAGGGAAAGGCATTCCCATAAAGAATCCTTGAAGCAGCATGATAAGGACTGCAATAATAATTCTGCCTGAAAGCCCAAGAGCTGAAGTACTTTGGAAAACAAATCCGAGAGTAAGTAACAAAATAATATTAACTAGTGCAACCATAACAGGTGGCAGATAAAAAAACACTATACTTTTATTGAACATTTTATTACTGCTCAAATACCCACCCAGTCCGCTGCCAGCTAAAAGTGCTGCCAGTACATAGGTAAAAGCTAATGACGGATGTCCAAGATAAAGTATGAATTTTTGTATCAGCGGAACCTCCAGCATCATGAAGCCTATTCCAAGCAGGCCGAAATATAAAGTGGGCTTAAAATTTCCTCCATTGAAAGCAAAAGGTGCAAAGAGTATTAGGCCCCCAATCATCACTGCCAGCAGTATAACTACTAATGTTGCCGGGATGCCCCTGCCAAAGTTATAAAAATACGGACTGTCGTCTGTGGCTGGTACTACATTGGTCTTTGCTCCTTCAATGTAATCCGACAGTGATACATGTGCTTCCCTAATATGGCTCAGCACTCCCTCTTCAAATACCAAAGGTGTATATAAAGGCACATTGCTGTTTTTCTCTGCCGTTGCAACCAGAGCACTGCTCTCTGCTTCAGTAAAGGGTTTATTCTTAATTATCAGTACCGGATTGTGCAATTGTGCCCCGCCGTGTTGCTGCGGCATATAGCCTGCAAGGACTGAAATATACTGAGGAGCTTCCTTTTCCGGTATGCCTTTATTCTTTAGGGCCGCTATGGCAGTTGCCACCATTTTGCTGAGATCGTCCTCATCGTGTACCTGAAAAGCTATCTTTCCGTTTTCGTTAAGGTGGTCAAGATAGTCTCCCAATGCTTCAACAGTATATATATAGTTCTCGGACAATGCATAGCCCATGCCCTGTGAAGCATTGGTCATGACAAGGGATAAAAATATCATGTCATATTTGTCTTTGGATTTTCTGATAAAATTTCTTCCATCTTCCCCATACACTTTCACTTCAGGCCTGTTGTAAATATTCCCGTTATACTCTCCAAAGGCTTTGACTGCATCGATACTGGCTGTATTGATATCTACAGCCGTTATATCCTTGCTCCCACCGGCTATGGCATATAATACATCCCTACCGCCTCCGGCTCCGATTAATAACGTTTTTTTATTGCTGCCTACCGTAAAAGGAAGAAACCCGGTGTCTGTCTTAAACCCTCCAAGGCTTCCGACATCACCGTTAAATTTATACATTGGAGCATTAGCTGCCCCATCTATAGTCAGAATCTTTTCGTCAGGTTGTTCTGGAATCTCAATCACATCGGTACGTGAGAAGGCATTCCATTCGGAAAATACTATTTTCGGGGTTAGTCCGGACTCTTTAAGGCTTCCAATGGTTTTATCGGGGTTGTTCAGTGTTCCGTTAAAGTTTTTCTCAATAAAGCTTATATACTGTCCGGGTAAAAAGAATCCTGTTATAAGAACAAGCGGCAGTATATATCCCAAAGCTCTGATTTTTATATTAGCAGTAGGCAGAATCATAACAGGTATCAATGCTATTATGCAAAGTGATACAACAGTTCTGAACATTCCTGCATTATTCAGAAGTGAAATAACTGCAAGGCTGCCTGCGCCAGACCCGATAAGATCTGCAAAATACAGCTTTCCACTGATGCCTGAAAACTCCGTAAAGAGTATTGAATATAAATACCCTCCTATGAGGAACGGTATTGTTCCTAAAATAATATATATATACAGGCTGCTTACTCCAGGCAGCAGATAGTTTAAAGCAAATACTGCAATAAAACTTACAGCAAGTATAATTGAACCATTAATTATTTTCTCTTTTAATTTATCTTGAATCTCTAGTTGTCCCACCAATTTTTTGTTTTGGCTAGCCTTTTTTACTTTTTTTCTAAGCTTATATGCCAGAATACTTCCTATACCCAAACCAAGCACAGCCAATGATGTAATCAGGAACACATAATGATACGAAAATACTGCCGAATACAGCCTGGTCAGTACTACCTGATAAATAAACAACGAAACTGATATAAAGAAGATACTTAATAGTATAGTTACTTTACTTCCGTAATTTTTGATTTTCGCTACTCCCATGTTCACCTCTGCCACCTCAAGTATTTATCAATCTTTGCTTTCAAAACTTATTGATACCTTTCCAAAAAGGTTTTTCTGCAATTCTCGCTGCAGAAATAGTATGTTTTCCCGTCTATGTTCTGTTTTATTGCAGTCTCGGGATTTACATACATGCCACAAACCGGGTCAAGAACCATGTCCACCTGATTGTTCCCCTGATTAGTACCACAACAGCTCCCATTGCCTCCATTATGACCAGCATGGTTGTGTCCTCCATGAGCATGTCCGCCGCCGCAGCAGCCTCCACCTTTAAGCATCATATAGCCAAATCCTATAAGTAACAACAAGTACCACCAATTTTCTCTAATAAAATCCATATTTATTTCCTCTCTTTCATTCGTTTTTCATAGTCTAGTCTTACATATTGCTTTCTATAGTAGTTTAATTATATCAAGCTGTTATGAAGTTCCTGTGGAGAAGATACACAAATTATGCTGCTTCAGGATTATTAGTTACTTAGATGGATGTGGGCAGCATCATTTATGCCGCCCACATCCGGATTTTTATTGAATTCGTGTAACTTCATACCCTGCATCTGTCACAGCTGCCTTAAGCTTACTGTCATCTACTTCATGAGCCAACTCCACTGTTGCAGATTTTCCTATAAGGTCAACATTTACCGACTTAACACCGCATACCCCTTTAAGTGCCTCCTCAACATGCATTGCGCAATGTCCGCAAGTCATACCTTCAATTGATATTTTCTTTGTCATAATAAACATCCCTTTCTATAATAGTTTTTGTGTATATTAATGCAAAGGCTTGAATCTTTTAAGCCTTAAAGCATTCATCAAAACTGATACTGAACTAAATGCCATGGCTCCCGCTGCAATTATCGGGTTTAGTCTCGGACCTCCGAAGAGGTAAAGCAGGCCCGCTGCTACCGGAATCCCTGCAGAGTTGTACGCAAAAGCCCAGAAGAGATTCTGCTTAATATTCCTTATGGTTTTCTTGCTGAGCTGTATTGCAGTAGGCACATCCATAAGATCGCTTCTCATAAGCACGATATCTGCAGATTCCATAGCCACGTCGGTGCCTGAACCTATAGCAATTCCTATATCGGCCTGAGCGAGTGCCGGGGCATCATTTATACCATCACCTACCATCGCCACCTTCATGCCCTCGTCCTGGAGTTTCTTAACTTCATTTGCCTTATCCTGCGGGAGCACTTCAGCCAATACCCTGTCTATACCTACCTGCTTTGCTATTGCTTCAGCAGTTCTTCTGTTGTCTCCGGTAATCATCGCTACCTCTATCCCCATATTGTGCAACACCTCGATAGCCCTCTTGCTGCTTGACTTCATAACGTCAGCAACCGCAATTATACCCGCCAGATTGTTATCTATAGTAATATACATAGGAGTCTTACCTTCACCGGCCAACTTATCCGATTCATTCTGGAGAGTAATTTTTATATTTCTGTCGTCCATAAGCTTTCTATTGCCCAGTAGCATTTTTCTTCCTTTGATTGCAACTTCTATACCATGTCCCGGTATAGCTTCAAAGCTTTCTACATTTAATAGTTCCATATTTTTCTCTAATGCACCATTAACTATGGCTTCCCCTAAAGGATGTTCCGAACCTTTTTCAGCCGAAGCCGACAACTGCAGCAATTCAGTCTCGTTTACAATTCCGGTAGTGATTACATCGGTTACTTTAGGTTTGCCTTCCGTGATGGTCCCGGTTTTATCAAATACGATGGTTTTTATTTTGTGTGCGGTCTCAAGTGCTTCACCGCCTTTTATCAATACACCGTACTCCGCACCCTTTCCGGTACCGACCATGATGGCAGTGGGTGTCGCCAATCCTAAGGCACATGGGCATGCTATAACCAGAACTGCTATAAATATTGTAATTGCGAAAATTGGCGACATTCCTGCGAAATACCATGCTGCACCTGATAAAATTGCAATTATTATAACTACAGGTACAAAGTAGCCTGATATAATGTCCGCCATTTTTGCTATCGGGGCCTTAGATCCCTGGGCATCTTCCACAAGCTTTATAATCTGGGCAAGAGCAGTATCTTTTCCTACCTTTGTAGCTTTAAACTTTATTGTACCGTTCTTGTTGATGCTTGCTCCGATAACCTTACTGCCTGTGCCTTTCTCGACCGGAATACTCTCACCTGTAAGCATTGATTCGTCTACCGAAGTTCTTCCTTCTACGACTTCCCCGTCTACCGGTATTTTCTCACCCGGTTTCACGAGTATTATATCTCCGACCTCAACTTCTTCAATAGGTATTACTATTTCCTTTCCCTCATGTATAACTGTTGCTGTTTTAGGTGCAAGTCCCATAAGTTTTTTAATAGCTTCAGAGGTTTTACCCTTTGTTACTGCTTCCAGGTATTTACCTAACATTATCAATGTTATAATTACTCCCGCTGTCTCAAAATACAAATCATTAGCATATTCAATATTTCCATTTATAATTTGAACTATGGCGTAGATGCCGTATAAGAATGCTGCGCTTGTACCCATTGCAATCAGAGAATCCATATTGGGCTCACGCCTTATCAATCTGCTGAAGCCCACAGTGTAGAACCTGTAGCCTGCAATAACCACGGGTATAGCCAGTATTAGCTGTATTAGCCCGAAGTTGACCGGATGCATCTCCGGCATAATAAATTCAGGCAGTGGCAATTTCAGCATATGCCCCATTGCAATATATAAAAGGGGTACTGTAAATACAGATGCAACTAAAAACCTATTCCATAGAGATTTCATTTCCTTTTCTCTGCGTTCCCTTTCATAATCCACCTGTTCTTTTGCTTCAATTTCTAATGCCTTATATCCAGCTTTTGAAACAGCATCCTTAATTTCAGATATCCTGGTCTTTGTAGAATCATATACTACCTTCGCTTTCTCCGTAGCGAAATTAACACTGACTTCATTTATTCCGGGCAGCTTTCCTATTGATTTCTCCACCGCTTTTGCGCAAGAAGCACATGTCATTCCCGAAATAGGAAGCATTATTTCACGAATAACTTCAGCATTATCTTCCTGAGCGCCATAACCCGCTTTTTTTACTGCTTCTTTCACCTTTTCTATATCAGCTTTACTTTCATCGAATTCTACAGTCAGCTTTTCAGTTGCAAAATTAACATTCGCCACATTTACTCCTGCTACTTTGCCTACTCCTCTTTCGACCGCCTTTGCGCAGGATGCGCAAGTCATCCCTGTTATATTTAACACTTCTTTTTTCATAAGTTCACCGCCTTTTTCTACTGATATAACTCCTTACTTACCTTTCCTTTGATTATTGATTCATTAACTATATCCAGTACTATTTGCCGTGATAATTTCTCATTATTGTATTCAATTTTGATACTCTTTTTATCAAGATTCACGTCAAATTCTTTTATTCCCTCTATATAGCTTAGTGCTTTCACAACATTCAAAAGACATTTACAGCAAAGTATATTATCCTGCCTAAATCTAGCTGTATAGTTCTTCATAAGCATACATCCCCAACTACTTTGCATACTTATCAATCAACTCAATGATTTCATTTATCTTCTCGTCCCCATGTCCTTCTTCAAATGCCTGTTTCACACAATGCTTGATATGCTGGTCGATTAATTTTAAATTTGCTTTCTTTAGCAATGCTTGCACTGAGAGTATTTGTTTTGAAACATCAACGCAATATCTGTCATCTTCCATCATTTTTATAATACCCTCAATTTGCCCTTTTGAGGTTTTTAAGAGATTCAACACCTCCATTTTCTCTGTACATCTCATGCTAACATCACCTCCTTTATATTCAGTCCATTAATATTGCTATTATTTGAATGCATTTCAGGGTTTCAACCCGTCCCCCAGTGGGGTGGGGGTTAATATTATTATACTCCATTGTTCATATTTGTCAAGAATGATTATTGGTATAACACAGAGTATATCTCTTCGCCTGTAAATACAAAAAATTCTTATCTATAGGTTTAGTAATTTTTCAATTTCAGCTTTATTCTCTACAAATCCAAGAATTGCTTTATCGCCTATAATAATTGTAGGAACGGCCATACGTTTATATTTGTTTTTTAATTCTTCTCTGTTTTGCTTTTCTGATATGTTTTTATAATCGACATATATATGCTTCTCAGCAAAAAAACCTTTTGCTTCCTGACAATCAGGTCAGGTGTCTGAGGTATACATTATAATGCTGCCTTTCTTGTCTAATAAGTTATCAACTAGTCTCATATGATTTTCTCCTTCCTTAAATGTAAGTACTATTTTTAGTATCTTTTTAAATATCTTGAGTTATCCAAAAAGTTAGCTACCTTATTTCTTGCTAAATTAGCAAAAATACTGGATAGCTTGCTGATTTTGCCAGCAAACTAAATTTTGAAGAAGGCAATTATATTGGAGATTTAAGTAGCAAAACTCCTATTCTATAGAAAAAATAAGCTTCTTCAATCACATCTATTGAAGAAGCTTATTTTGTAGGCTTGGAACTGTGCGTATCACGCTTTACTGTTATCTAAAAGATTCTATTATTCTACAGATTTATTTAATTCAAGAGGCTTACTATTGTCATGGCTCTCATTATTATCGTGGCAGTTGCCTTTTTTATTACCCCCAAACATCATAGGTAGCATTGTAAGCATCATTATAGGACACAAAAATGGCGCTTATAATCCCCAGTAATGAACCTGTCTTAGGGCTAAACCTGGCTATAAAGGGTAAAGCCGCTATAATAATTATAGGCAAGCCACAGCAAATTGCCATATGCAGCGCATGCTTTAACGCACTATGGTTTTTAGGCCCTTGACTTTCTTTATTATTATCATTATAATTCATACTTAACCCCTCAGTATTCTATAATGCTCCCATAGGGTGAGACACAAAATCCAAAAAGTAAGTTATACTAGAACTATGAGAAAGAGAAATAATTACACTGCCGAATTCAAAGCTAAAGTCGTACTGGAGATTCTATCCGA